>JAHEAO010000087.1 GCA_024642725.1 Paracoccaceae bacterium
AGTTGCTAGGAACCCTCAACAATCGCGACGATTAGAAAGACCTGGGGCGGGGCCTTGTCATGATCAGGATGCACCGGGCGGACCGCTATCGAAGGATGCGAATGGAAGCGGCGACAGATCGGATGCTCCTGAGTTCTCGTGCAGGTCTCGGATGGCAGCGGCGATCAGCGGAGCGCATCCAATGACCCTGAGTCTCGGGCCGAACGCCGAGGTGTCAGCCGCAAATGGAGCGGTGCTGTCGGTCAGCGTGATGCTGTCGATGGCGGCTTCCGCAACCAGGCTTGACACGGCTTGGTCAGTCAAAAGCCCGTGCGTGGCGATTGCATGCACTTGGACAGCACCGTGGTCACGGGCTGCTTTGGCCGCGCGCAGGATGGTGCCGCCGCCGCAGATCATGTCGTCGACGATATGCACCGCCTTGTCTTTGACGTCGCCGGCAAAAAGCGTTCCCGAGACCACGCCCGCGCTGCGGCGCTTTTCCATGAGGCCAAAACTGATCGGCTGTCCGGTCGTTGCCTCAAGTGCTTCGCGCAGTAGCTGCGCCCGCTTCACGCCGCCCGGATCCGGCGAGACGATCGAGAGGGGCGCGCCACCAGCCCGAGCAGCGATGTCGGCGGCGAAAAGGCGGTCGGTCGCAAGATGCAGCGTGCGGCACCGAAAGGCGTTCTGAAAGGCTGACAGGTTGTGCACTTCGAGCGTCACGACGCAGTCAGCGCCGGCGGCCTCAAATAGTTGCGCAACATAGCGCGTCGTCACCGGATCGCGCGGTTTCGTCTGCCGATCCTTGCGCGAATAGGCGAGGTAGGGAGCAATTGCTGTGACCCGCGACGCACCATTGTCCCGGCAGGTCGCGAGAAAGAACAGAAGCCGGACCAAACGGTCATTTGCAGACGCGCCGCCGGCTGCCTGAAGTGAATGCAGAACGAAGACATCGCGCCCGCGTACGCTGACAAGCGGGCGCGCCTTGTGTTCGCCGCCGTCGAATTCACGCTCTTCATGCGGGGCGAGCGCAAACCCGCCGGCCGCTGCGACGCGACCGCCCAGAAGGTTTGACCCATTGAGCGCAAAGAACAACATAAGGACCGATAGACGCGGTTTGCGGGTTTAACATTGATCCCGGTCAATGCACGGGGCGGATTTCCAGTGGATAGATTCTGGTGCATCGTCAAAGAGTGAGGGCCCAAACCCATGTCCGTTACAGGCATTCCGACCCTCGATCATTCGCCGCAGGTCTTTGCGGAATGGCTTAACAACCTCTGTGACCAGCTTGACTGGAGAGAGAAGCCGCGAGCCTACCTGCTGCTGCACGAAACTCTTCACACGATCCGCGACTTCCTGACAGTGGACGAGGCCGCTGATCTGGCAGCGCAGCTTCCGGTTCTGGTTCGGGGCGTGTTTTATGACGGCTGGGACCCATCGAAGACGCCGGTCAAGCCGCGCAACAGGGCCGACCTCTTGAAACGCGTCAGCGCGCGCTTTGACAGGGAGCCTTTGGAAGATCCGGAACGCGCGGTTGCCGCAGTGTTCGATCTGCTGAGGCGATACATCTCGGCAGGTGAGTTCGATCAGGTGAAGCACGCGATGCGTAAGTCGATCCAAGAGCTTTGGGAATAGTCTGGCGAACATGACGGTACTCAAGGCCAGACCCGGGGCGCTCGGGGAGTCGGGGCAGGTCCTTGCAGAAAAACGGGCGTTTCTGGAAAGCGGTGCTGCCTGGCCAGGCGAAGCGCCTGTTGAATGCATCGAAACCCACGCCTCATTGGTTTTCCTGACGCCTGACCGTGTCTGGAAACTGAAGAAATCGGTATTCCTTCCCCATATCGACCTGCGTACGCTTGAAGCGCGCGAGCATTACTGCCGCGAGGAGCTGCGGCTAAACCGGGAGTTGGCCGGTGATATCTATCACGGAGTCACGCCTCTGGTGGAGCGTTCAGGCGGCGGTCTGGCGCTGGGTGGTCCAGGACGCGTTGTCGACTGGTTGATTGAGATCGCAAGGCTGCCTGCGGCGGCAATGCTTGACCGCCGTCTCGCCGAAGGCCCGACTCCGCGTCCGCCTGAGATCGAGGCGCTGTGCGACCTTTTGATTTCGTTTTATCAGGGGCGCCAGTCGTGGCCAGATGCGGGAGATCGATACTATGACCGCTTGCTGAAACAAAGCCGGATCAATGCCGACCATCTAGTGGAGATGCAGCAGCATCTTGGCTCGGAATTGCAACCGGAGATGCTCGCGTCAGGGATATCTGGCATCGAGGCATGTCGCGATGAAATCCTTGCCCGGGGAGTTGAAGGCATCATCGTGGAGGGGCATGGGGACCTGCGCCCCGAGCATGTGTGCCTTACCGAGCCACCGGTTGTGTTCGACAGGGTGGAATTCGATCATGGATTTCGTCTGATCGACCCATATGATGAGTTCAACGGTCTGGGATATGATTGCGCCCTGTCCGGTGCCGGCTGGATTCGGGATCTACTGTTGTTTCGTCTGGCCGATTCCGGGAGTGCGCCGCCCAGCGAGGCTTTGCTGAAAGCTTATGGCATGAACCGGTACCTGACGCGTGCGCGGCTGGCCATTGACCATTTACGAGACGCGGAAATCCGGACACCGAGGAAATGGCCTGCTCAGGCGCGAAGTTTTCTTGCGGTCGCGGGCGCGGTCTTCAGGCAGGAAGCGCCTATTGCCGATTCCGAGCAGCGCTGGCGTCACTAAAGACGAAGACCGGTCTTGGCATCGAAGAGCTTGGCCCTGTCCATGTCCACTTCGAACAAGAAGGGAGTGCCCGCCGGTTTGGCGTCTTCCGGGCGTACCCGCGCTATCAGGTCGGTTCCCGCGACATCGAAGACGATCATCGTGTCGGGGCCGGTCGGTTCCACCACATCTATCGGCCGTTCAAAGACAAACCTTTCGGACCCGGGCAGTTCGCTTCCCTTCGCGAAGATGGCTTCCGGCCTGATCCCCAGGACGACCTTATGACCGTCGGCCGCCGAGACCCGATCCGCCAGACGGCCCGGCAGCGGAAAACGAAGCTGGTCCTGACCTTCTGTCGACGGGGTTTCCACGTACATGCGATCGCCGCGCCTGATCTGCCCGGTCAACATGTTCATCGGCGGTGAACCCATGAAGCCGGCGACGAACAGGTCCACCGGGTCCTCGTATATGACTTCAGGAACGTCGAACTGCCGGATGTGGCCATTGTCCATGACGGCTATTCTGGTCGCCAGCGTCATCGCCTCGATCTGATCGTGTGTCACGTATACGGCCGTCTTGCCCAGCCGCTGGTGCAGTTTCTTGATCTCGGTGCGCATCTCGATGCGCAGCTTCGCGTCAAGGTTCGACAGTGGCTCGTCGAACAGGAAGACCTCTGGTTTGCGGACGAGCGCGCGGCCCATCGCCACGCGTTGCCGCTGGCCGCCCGAAAGTTGCCCCGGCTTGCGGTCGAGCAGGGTATTGATTTGCAGAAGCTTGCTGAACTCCTGCACTGCAGTGGCCTGTTCTTCCTTCGGAACCTTCCGCGTTTGCATGCCGAAGGTGATATTGTCGCGGACGGTCTTCGTCGGATAAAGCGCATATGACTGGAACACCATCGCGATGTCCCGGTCGCGCGGCGGCACGTTGTCGACGCATATCTCCCCAATGTGGATGTGGCCCGATGTCAGTGTCTCGAGGCCCGCCACCAGATTCAAGAGGGTCGATTTCCCGCATCCCGATGGCCCCACGAGCACCACGAATTCGCCCGGCTGGATCACAAGATCTATCCCCTTGATGACCTCGTTGCCGCCAAAAACCTTGCGGACGGACTGAAGCTTGATACCTGAAGCCATGGCCTACCCCTTGACCGCGCCGGCCGAAAGGCCACGTACGAAATACGCCCCGGCGATGACGTAGACTGCGAGTGTCGGCAGTGCCGCGATGATCGCTGCGGCCATGTCGACGTTGTATTCCTTGACGCCGGTCGAAGTGTTGACGACGTTGTTCAGGGCAACCGTCACCGGATTGCTGTCCCCGATGGTGAACGCCACCCCGAACAGGAAGTCGTTCCAGATCTGGGTGAATTGCCAGATTACCGTGACCACGATCGCGGGCAGCGACATCGGCAGAACCAGCCGGAAGAAAATGCCGAAAAAGCTTGCCCCATCAACCTTTGCCGCCTGAATGATGCCGTCCGACACACCCATGAAAAAGTTGCGGAAGAAGAGCGTGGTGAAGGCCAGACCATAGACCGTATGCACGAAGATCAGGCCCGGAATCGTGCCCGCCAAGCCCATCAGCCCCAGCATTCGCGCCATGGGCAAGAGGATTACTTGGAAGGGAATGAAGGCGCCGAAGAGCATCAGTGCAAAAATCGTATCGGCACCGCGAAACCGCCATTTGGTGAGCGCGTACCCGTTCATCGCGCCCAGAAGCGTGGAAATGAAGACGGCAGGCGCAGTCATTAGCACAGAATTCCAAACATAGGGTGCCAGCCCGTTGCAACGTACGCCGACACAAGCCGCACTCCAAGCCTTTGCCCAGGCGTCGAAGGTCACGGACCGAGGAAGGCTGAGAAGCGAACCTTGCCGGATTTCCTCGAGCGATTTCAGCGATGTCGAAATCATCACGATCAGGGGTATCAGGTAGTACAGGCAGAAGAGGCCGAGGACCGCGTAGAGCAGGATGCGCATCAGACTGTGATGCACGCCTTTGGGTCTGACGATCCCATCTATGCTGCGCTGTCTCATCGCCCCGTCTTCCTGAGTTCGGAATAGAGATACGGGACGATGATCGCGACCACCGTCATCAGCATCATGGTTGCGCTGGCTGCCGCAACTCCCAGTTCGGACCGCTGAAAGGCAAAGGAATACATGAAGGTCGCGGGCACGTCCGTAGCATAGCCCGGACCTCCGCCAGTCAGAGCAATCACCAGATCGAAGCTCTTGATCGCGAGGTGAGCCAGAATGATCACCGTCGATAGGAACACTGGCCGCAGGATCGGCAGGATGATGCCCGTATAGGTTCGCCAAGGCCCGGCGCCGTCGATCGCCGCAGCCCTCAGTACCTCGTCATCGACTGACCGCAGGCCGGCCAGAAAAAGCGCCATCGCATAGCCGGAGGACTGCCAGACTGCCGCAATCACCACCGTGTAGATCGCGTAGTCGGAGTTCACCAGCCAGTCGAAGCGAAAATTCTCCCATCCCGCCTGACGGACCAGGCGTTCCAGCCCGAGGCCCGGATTCAACATCCATTTCCACACCGTCCCGGTCACGATGAATGACAGCGCCATCGGGTAAAGATAGATCGTGCGTATCACGCCTTCCGCCCTTACACGCTGATCCAGAAGCACGGCAAGGAGCACGCCGATAGCCAGCGCGATCGCAATGAAGAGGCTGGAAAATATGAACAGATTGCCGATAGCGACATACCAGCGCGGGGTTGACCACAAGCGGACGTATTGGCCGATTCCCGTTAAGGTATAGTCCGGCATTACCCCCGATTTGGTCAGTGAGATATAGGCGGTCCAGCCGATGAAGCCGTAGACAAAGAACATGCTGGCAGCGAACAGGGGTGCGACGACAATCTGCGGCAGGCGCTGTTCCAGCGCCTGCCTGAGCCGTTTCGCGTTGTTGCCTTCCTTAACCATTCACTTCGCGGCGCCGGAACATTGTCCGGCGCCTGCTTCCTGCTATTGTGCGCGCAGGACAGCGTCGGCAAGTTTCGTCGCGGCCTCCTCAGAGCTCATGTCGGAGTTGAAGAACTGTGTGACCAGATCCAGGAATTCCCCCCGGACTGAACGAGGAATTGCCATCTCGTGCGCCATCGAGGGAACCAGGGTATTGTCCTTGATTGCCGCGAGCAGATCCTCATGCGAACGTTTGGCGCAGTCGTCGAACTTGTCCAGCAATACGTCGGTCCTAGCCGGGATCGAACCCTTGGCGAGATTGAAGGTCTCCTGGAAACCGGGCGACATGATCAGCCGTGCCAGCACCTGCTGGCCTTTGAGGTTCTCGTCACCTTTCACCTTGAAAAATGTGAAACTGTCAGAGTTCAGCACATAGCCATCGCCTGGGGTCGGGGCGCAGAGGAAATCAGTGCCGGGCACCTTGCCGGCGGCCAGAAATTCGCCCTTGGCCCAGTCACCCATGATCTGGAAGGCCGCTTCGCCGCGCATCACCATTGCTGTTGCAAGGTTCCAGTCGCGGCCCGAAAAGTTGGGGTCGAGATAGCCGCGTAGCTTGCGCAACTGGTCGAAGGATTTGACCATCGTATCGCTGGTGAGCGCGGCCTGATCCAGTTCAACAAGCGCCTTGCGGTAGAAATCCGCGCCTCCGACACCAAGCACGACATCCTCAAACAGCGTTGCGTCTTGCCAGGGCTGCCCGCCATGGGCGAGGGGAATGATGCCCGCCGCCAGCAACTTGTCAGCAGCTGCGTTGAATTCATCCCAGGTTGTCGGCATCGCTTCGATGCCCGCGGTCTTCAGAGCTTGGGGATTGCCCCACAGCCAATCGACCCGGTGAATGTTGACCGGCGCCGCCACGTACTTGCCATCGTACTTCATGATAGCAGCGAGCACAGGGGGCAGAACCGCGTCCCAGTTCTCGGCTGAGGCGACATCCTGGACATCGTTCAGCGCGCCCTGATCGGCCCATTCCTGAATGCCCGGCCCCTTGAGTTGAACGGCGGTGGGCGGATTGCCGGCGACGACGCGAGCCCTGAGCGCCGTCATTGCGGCATCGCCGCCTCCCCCCGCAATCGGCGAGTCGATCCAGACGCCGCCCTCCGCCTCGAACGCGGATTTCAACTCGCCAACGGCCTTTGCCTCGCCGCCCGACGTCCACCAATGCAGTACCTCGACCTGACCCTCCGCATGCGCTGAGCCAACGGAAACCAAACCGGCTATTCCTGCGGCCGACAGCAATCCCACATATTTTTTCATCCGAGTATCCTCCTGAAGAATTTCCCTGAACAGGGAAGAGCTGGCAGTTTTGCCCACGAGGATATCCTGAAGGCATTTCCGGAGTTGGGCATTGACGGGTGTCAACGCTTGGACCCTGCGACGCGTCGGGCAATCGCGCCGAAGGTCAGGGACGTCCGGTTGCGAAAGATCAATGTGCGGCGCAATGCGCACGCTATTCTTCGTTTATGGTTGAATGGGACATGACATTTTTTGACAGGGCCGAGGCCGGGAGGCTGCTTGCGGACCGTCTTTTGACGATGAACTTGGACAGGCCGACGGTCTATGCCCTGCCGCGCGGTGGCGTGCCGGTTGCGGTCGAGATATCGCGGGCTTTGAAAGCGCCGCTTGATCTGGTGATGGTCCGCAAGATCGGAGCGCCGTTCAATCCCGAACTGGCACTGGGGGCTGTTGTCGAAGGCATTGTCCCGCATACGATCCTGAACGAGCGCGTCAGAGAGGCTTCGGGCGCAGACGATGCTTTCATCGAGCGCGCCCGCGCCCGCGAACTGGCCGAGATGGAGCGCCGCCGCGCGCTGTATCTCGGCGATCGAGCACGGGTTGATCCGGCGGGGCGTACGGCTGTGCTCGTCGATGACGGTCTGGCAACCGGCGCCACGATGAAAGCCGCGATAACTGCCGTTCGAAAGCAGGGTGCGGCAAGGATCGTGGTCGCCGTGCCCGTCGCGCCCGAAGATACGGTCGGCGAAATCGCAGGCCTGGCCGACGACGTGGTTTGCCTTAATCCGTCGCAGGCCTTTCGCGGGGTCGGCGGTTTTTATACTGATTTTCATCAGCTCACCGACGAAGAAACGATCGGTCTCTTGCGTCAGGGCTGGAGCGCCGTCGAGGCCCTTTCCGGTGACGATCCGCGGTCTGTCCTGATTCCGCCGCATGGTCTTGCCGGCGACCTGACCGTTCCTGCCGATCCGCGCGGGATCGTCCTTTTCGCCCATGGAAGCGGTTCAAGCAGAATGTCGCCGCGCAACCGCGCCGTGGCCGAAAGTCTGAACCGACGGGGGTTTGCGACGCTGCTCATGGATCTTTTGACGCCGGACGAAGCCCGCGACAGACGAAACGTTTTCGATATCCCGCTTCTGGCCGAACGGCTTGCGGAAACTGCGCTTTGGATCGCATCGGAACCTGACATCGCCGAGCTTCCGCTTGGTCTTTTCGGCGCTAGCACCGGCGCGGGAGCGGCGCTATTGGCAGCGGCCGAATTGCAGGACAGGATATCTGCAGTCGTGTCACGCGGCGGCAGGCCCGATCTGGCCGGGCCGCGGCTGGCAGAGGTTCGCGCGCCGACCCTGCTGATTGTCGGTGGCGATGATGATCAGGTGATCGAGCTTAACCGAAAGGCGATTGCGCAGCTAGCCTGCGAGAAACTCATCAAGATCGTCCCCGGAGCGGGTCACCTCTTTGAAGAACAGGGTGCGCTGGAACAGGTGACTGAATTCGCGGCCGCATGGTTTCAGCATTATCTGACACCAAAGGTGAGGATCCCGGCGCCGCCGGCCAAGTCTGCACCCTCGCCCGCGAGAGCAATTGATGTGCTGCGAGCCGCAGCAGAACCATTACCGGAACTGGACGATCCGGAATTCGCAGTTGCCTTCGACCGGTTCGCCGATGCCCGCATCGTATTACTGGGTGAGGCATCGCACGGCACTTCCGAGTTTTACCGCGCCCGAGCCGCCATCACCCGCCGCCTGATCGAGCGGCATGGATTCAATATTGTCGCAGTCGAGGCCGACTGGCCGGATGCGGCAGCGATAGACCGCCATGTTCGCCACTTGACGCATCAGCCGATGCGAACGCCGCCGTTCTCGCGGTTTCCGACTTGGATGTGGCGCAACAGGGATGTGGACACCTTTGTCAGCGATCTTCGCCAGCACAATGCCGGAAAGCCGCCGGCGGAGCGGGTTAGGTTCCACGGGCTCGACCTTTACAACATGAGTGCTTCCATAGCGTCTGTCTTGTCCTATCTCGACAAAGTTGATCCGACCGCGGCGTCGGTGGCGCGCAAGCGCTATGCATGCCTTGAACCATGGTCACGCGAACCTGCCGCCTATGGCCGCGAGGCGCTGACTCAGGGCTATGCAATGTGCGAAGAACCGGTCACGAGCAACCTGATGGACATATTGCGAAAGCAGCTTGACTATGTGCTGCATGATGGCGACCGTTTCTTTGACGCTGCGCAGAACGCAAGGCTGATCGCCGATGCCGAGCGCTATTACCGGATGATGTACTATGGTGCGCACCATTCGTGGAATCTGCGCGACAGTCATATGTTCGAAACGCTGCAGCGCCTGCTGGACTGGGGTGGGCCAGAAAGCAAGGTTGTCGTCTGGGCGCATAATTCGCATATCGGCGACGCACGGGCGACCGACATGGGGTCTGAACGCGGCGAGTTGAACCTTGGGCAACTGTGCCGTCAGACATATGGACGGGACGCTGCGCTCATCGGTTTCGGCACCCATACCGGGACCGTTGCAGCCGCGTCCGATTGGGACGCACCGATGGAACTGAAGGCGGTGCGCCCGTCGCGCCCAGACAGCTACGAGGCACTATGCCACCAGTTGGGGATTGAACGGTTCCTGTTCGATCTGCGCCCCGGCGAGAATGCTGGTCTGCGGAAGGCTTTGGCCGAAAGGCGATTGGAAAGGTATATCGGCGTCATCTACCGTCCGGAGACGGAGCGCTGGAGCCATTATTCTTACGCTAGCCTTCCCGAGCAATATGACGGTTTCGTATGGTTCGATGAGACCAGCGCCGTCACCCCCCTTCAGACAGAAGTCACAACCGGCGAAGACGAAACCTATCCGTTCGGATTGTGATCCTGCTGCGAACGGTCGAGGCGCCTGCAAAGCAGCCCAAGCGGCAGGTTCAGGATTCGTCGATGCCTTGAGTTGGCTCCGTTTCCAAAACCAACGGA
>JAHEAO010000088.1 GCA_024642725.1 Paracoccaceae bacterium
CGTCGCAGGGCCGATGGGTGCATTGGGCAAAGCTGGCCTTTGAATGGTATTTCATGAAGAAGGTGCGCAAGGGCGTCAGCGAGCCTTGGTACGAAAAGGCCGCGATGAACATGATGAAGATCACCAAGACGCAATAAGAACAGCGGCGCTGCCCCTCGGGGCAGCGCCTTATTTTGTTTATTCGGATGCAGCTGGTGCGTCAGGTTCCTTGAGCGCGCCGTTATCCCATGTGCCCGCCGCCTCCTGACCCGTGGCATAGCGGATCGTTCCCGCCCCCTGCCGCTTGCCGCCAATAAAATTACCCTCGTAGATGTCGCCATTGGCATAGGTGGCGACGCCGGTGCCTTCGATCTCTCCGGCTTTCCAGTCGCCGGTGTATTTGAAACCGTCGGCCATGGTGATCTGGCCCTTGCCTTCGCGTTGTCCGGCCTTGAACTCTCCGACATAGACGGTGCCATCGGCATAGACTGCGCGACCCATGCCTTCGCGCTGCCCTTCGGACCACTGCCCGGTATAGCTATAGCCATCAGGATAGGTCATTGTCCCCTGGCCATGGTTCTGGGCGTTCTTGAACTCTCCATCATAAACCAGCCCGTTGGCGTAGCGGGCGATACCTTTGCCTTCGATCACACCGGCCTTCCATTCACCTTCGTAGGTGTTTCCGTCCGGATAGGTGATCTTGCCGATCCCGTTAGCCAGATCGTCCTTGAACTGGCCTTCATAGACCGAGCCGTCCGGATATGTGACCTTGCCGTCGCCTTCGATCCGGCCCTCGACCCAGTTGCCCTCGTAGACATAGCCGTCTGTTCCTGAAAAGGTGCCGCGGCCATACCGTTTGTCGCCTGCGAACTCACCCACATAGGTGTCACCGTTGGCATAGGTCACCTTGCCTTGCCCCAGCCGCTCGCCGTTCACTAGGCTGCCTTCATAGACGTCGCCATTGGCCTGCGTCAGAACACCCGTGCCGTTGATCTGCCCGCCCTTCCATTGACCAACGTATTTGAGGCCATCCGGCATGGTGAGCGTGCCCTGACCATCGCGTTCGTTCTGCGCCAGCTCTCCTTCGTAGATCGCCCCGTCAGGGTAGATGATCTTGCCAGAGCCTTCCTTGATGCCGTTGACCCATGATCCTTCGTAGACATATCCATTCGGACTTTCCATCCGGCCTTGCCCGGAATGCAGCGCTTCCTTGAAACCGCCTTCGTACTTTACCCCATTGGCATAGACCGCAACGCCAGAGCCGTCGATCTTGCCATCGACCCAGTCACCTTCATAGGTGCCGCCGTCGGCAAATGTGATCTTGCCGAAGCCTTCGGGTTTTCCCTTGGCAAAGTTGCCTTCGTAAACAGAGCCGTTCGGGAACCGCGCGACCCCTTGTCCGCGGATCTCGCCATCGACCCATTCACCTTCGTATTCGTAGCCATTGGGCAGCGTGTATTTGCCGGTGCCGTCCTGCTTGCCGTCCTTGAACGTGCCTTCGTAGACGCCGCCGTCCTCGTACTGCTTGACCACGACATCGCCGGTTTGCGCAAAGCTCTGACCAGAGGCCGCCGCGAGCATGGCCAATCCGGCAATGCAGATCCTAAACGCCGTGGTCCCGTAAAGTTTCACCCGCACATCAGCCCCCATTGTCAGCATCCGGGATCGCGGTTCGGATGCTCCGTCAACCTAGTAGACCGTTTTCGGGCTGACAACGCTTTTTGCCAACCCGATGCTTTCCCTTCGCGTCGGACCTGCTAAGACATTGTTCAGGTTTGCAGGATGACACAGATGGCCCAAAACTTCCGACTGACCATAGCTCAGATGAACGCCACGGTCGGCGATATCTCTGGCAACGCGGCCAAGGCTCTGGCGGCGTGGAACGAGGGTAAGGTAGCTGGCGCCGATATGGTCGCGCTGCCGGAAATGTTCATCGCGGGCTATCAGGCGCAGGACCTGATCATGAAGCCGGCTTTTGGCATCGCCTGTCTCGACGCGATCGAGAATTTGGCGCGCCAGACGGCCGATGGCCCGGCCCTTGGTATCGGCGGGCCGCTTGCCGAAGGCGACGCCTTGCACAATGTCTACTTTATCTTGCAAGGCGGCAAAGTGGCAGCGACGGTCCGCAAGCACCACTTGCCGAACTACGCGGTGTTCGACGAAAAGCGCGTGTTTGAATCCGCGCCGATCTCTGGGCCCGTCCGCGTGGGTCCGCTGCGTCTCGGTATCCCGATTTGCGAAGATTCTTGGTTCCCGGATGTCGCCGAAGCGATGGCCGAAAGCGGGGCGGAGGTGATCTTTGTCCCCAACGGCTCGCCCTATTACCGCGACAAGTTCGACCGCCGTCTGACGGCGATGGTCAGCCGGGTCATCGAAAATGACCTGCCGCTCATCTACCTCAATCTGGTTGGTGCCCAGGATGACCAGATGTTCGATGGAGGCTCTTTCGCGCTGAACCGGGGCGCGAAACTGGCGCTTCAGCTGCCGTTGTTCGACGAAGTGATCCAACATATCGACCTGGACAAGACCGACGCCGGCTGGGTTGTCGTGGATGGCCCGAAACTGACCCATCCCGGCGCATGGGAGCGCGATTACCGCGTCATGGTCCAATGCCTGCGCGACTACATGGCGAAGACCGGTTTCAAACAGGTACTGCTCGGCCTGTCAGGAGGAATCGATTCCGCTCTTGTCGCGACAATCGCGACGGACGCGCTGGGGGCTGAGAACGTCCGCTGCGTCATGCTGCCCTCTGAATATACGTCGCAAGGCTCGCTCGACGATGCCAAGGCGGTCGCGGAAAACCTTGGGTGCCGCTATGATTTCGTGCCAATCAGCGAGAGCAGGCAGGCCGTTACCTCGACGCTGGCCCCACTCTTTGCGGGCACCGAACCTGGCCTGCCAGAGGAAAACATCCAATCGCGTTTGCGTGGTCTTCTTCTGATGGCGCTTTCTAACAAATTCGGCGAAATGCTGTTGACTACCGGCAACAAATCAGAAGTCGCCGTCGGATATGCGACGATCTACGGCGACATGGCGGGGGGCTACAATCCGATCAAGGATCTCTACAAGATGCGGGTTTTTGAAACCTGCCGTTGGCGCAATGACAACCACCGCGATTGGATGAAGGGGCCTTCCGGCACGGTCATTCCGCCCACGATCATCGACAAGCCGCCCTCGGCGGAACTGCGCCCCGACCAGAAAGACGAAGACAGCTTGCCGCCCTACAAGGATCTGGATGTGATCCTTGAACAGTTGGTGGACCACGAGGCGTCGGTTGCCGAGGTGGTTGGGATGGGATTCGATCGCGACCTCGTCAAGAAGGTCGAGAACATGATCTATATCTCTGAATACAAGCGTTTTCAGTCCGCGCCCGGTCCCCGTCTGACGCCGCGGGCATTCTGGCTCGACCGCCGCTACCCGATCGTCAACCGCTGGCGCGACCCGTCCTAGCGCGAAATGGGTCGGCTCTGGCGCAGCTCGGGCGAGGGCCGATTTCATATCTGCGCCGGCGCACAGAACATCTGCTTTCCAGCAGTTTCATGTGCGCCAGAGCCGCATATATCCTTGCAATGAATTCAGGATATGGAGGCTCAGATGAGCAACGTCAAACTCGCGATTATCTTCTACTCGACCTATGGCACGAACCACGCCATCGCTGAACATGCGGCTGAATCCGCTCGTTCGAAAGGTGCAGAGGTCCGCCTTCTCAGGGTTGCGGAAACCGCGCCCGAGCATGTCGTAAAAGGCCAGGAAGCCTGGGCCCAACAACTTGAAAAAATGAGTGATATCAAAGTTGCAACGCCCGAAGACATGGACTGGGCGAACGCATATCTATTCGTGGCCCCGACGCGCTTCGGTTCCATGCCATCGCAGCTTCGCGCCTTCATCGACACGCTCGGCGGCATGTGGTTTCAGGGCAAGCTTGCCGGTAAACCCGTCAGCGCCATGACCAGTGCGCAAAACCTGCATGGTGGACAGGAAGCGACGCTGCTCGGTCTTTATACCACGCTGATGCATTGGGGTTCGGTAATCGTGGCACCCGGTTTCACCGACGCGGCGATTGCCGAGGCGGGGGGCAATCCTTACGGATTTTCAACCCAGCCCGGCGCGCTTGACGACAAGGGCCGTGCCGCCATCGCGCACCAGACCCACCGGCTTGTAGAAATCGCCGCAAAGCTGGCCGATGTAAGCGAAGCCGAGGTAAAAGAGGCCGCCTAGAGATCGGACAAGGCGCATCCGGCCAAGAGCCGCTCTGCATCCTCCCGGGTGCAGAGCTGCGTGGCCTGTGTCAGCACGGCAGCGCTCGCGGCGGCGGTTCCGCGTCTCAGGGCTTCGGACCAGTCGCCGCCGCGCGACAGCGCCAATGTGAATGCGCCGACAAAACTGTCACCTGCACCAACGGCGCTGACGATTTCCGTGATCGGCCGGCTGCAATGGATGGCCCGATCACCGGTTACCAGCGTCGAACCGTCTGATCCGCGCGCAATCACCACCGTTTCGGCGACACCGGCCCTGACAAGCCCGCGCGCGAATTCTGCGCTGTCGCGGCGCTCGGGCAGCGGGCCACCGGCCAGATCCTCCGCTTCTCCCGAATCCATGCGCAAGACCGCAAGGCCGCAGGGATGATCCGCCAGATGGCGCAACGCCGCGCCCGAGGTATCGGTTATGACCTTCGCACCTGTCCCTGATTGCCGTGCGGTCAGTCGCGCAGTGAAATCGACCGGCACGCCCGGAGGATTGCTGCCCGACAGGACCACAAGTTCACCAGTTCCGGTGGCCGCGACGATGGCATCCAGCGCTTGTTCTACCATCTTCGCCGACCAGTCGGGCCCCGGCATGACGAAACGGTACTGCCCGCCGCTCGCCCTGTCGGTCACCGCGATGCTCTGCCGGGTCTCGCCCGTGATCGCGAATTCCTGAAATCGTATGCCTTCGGCCTTGAGCAAGGCGGACAGACGGACCCCGGTCGCGCCGCCCAGCGCTATGAAGGCAAGACTATCGCCGCCCAGATGCCGGATCGCCCGAGATACGTTGATTCCGCCGCCGCCCGGATCTGCGACCGGACTGTCGCACCGCAGTTTCGGCCCCGGCCGCACATGGTCGACCGAGGTCGAAAGATCGACCGTGGGGTTCAGCGTGATCGTCAGAATTTCCGGCATCCCGGCCCTGCCTTGTTGTTCAGGGCCATTCTGGAACGGAAATCACGCGGCGAACAGGTGCAATTGCGGTCCGGGCCTCACTCCATCATCATCTGGTAGCTGGCGGGCACAAAGCGGAACCCGTCGTCGCGGGACTCGACATAGCCCATCGCCGGCCAGGGCATATGGTAGCCAATCATCGGCACCTTGTCCGATGCCAACATTCCCAATACCTGCCTACGCGAGGCCGCGGCCATGGCCTTGTCCATATCGAACTTGACCTCCCAGTCGGGGTAGGCCAGCGACCAGACGTAGTGATTGGCGAGGTCCGCCACCAACGCCAGTTGCTGGCCGCCGCTTTCGATCATGTAGCCCATGTGTCCCGGCGTGTGGCCGGGGGCGGAGATCGCGGTAATCCCGCCAGCGACGCTGCCGCCATCCTCGATGAAAGCCATCTTTTCGTTCAGCGGTTTCACGTTGTTGTCAAAGCCTTCATTCCCGGCAGCTGACCAGTGATTATGTTCGGCCGACCCGGTTACGTAGCGCGCATTTGCGAAAGTCGGTGCGCCATCGGTCATGAGGCCGCCGATATGGTCGCCGTGCATATGTGTCAGCACGACGGTATCCACCTGATCGGGGCTGTAGCCCGCCGCCGTCAAAGCGCTGGTAATCCCGGCGCCGTTCAGTCCGGTGTCGAACAGAACCAGCTCCGATCCGGTGTTGACGACGGTGGGCGTGAAGAAGAATTGTGCCTTGTCAGTTGGGATATGAGCGGCCTGCGATACAGTGGCGAATTCGTCGGCGCTGACATTCATTCCGAAGATGGTTTGTGGCTCCGGAACCGTGCGGGTGCCGGCCAGAAGGGCGGTCACTTCGAAATTGCCCAACTTGAAACGATTGTAGAGGCTGGTCCCCATCCCCTTCATCTCGGCCGCTGCCGCGGCCGGGCGGGCGGTCTTGCCCAGCAAGCCCCCGATAAACGGCAGCGCTACGGCGCCGCGCAGGGCGGTGCGGCGGGACATAAGTGGTGTTGCGTCTGACATTGCAGTCTCCCTCTTGTTTTCATACCTGAACTAGCAGTCTAGCCCGGATCGTCCAGATCATGCATTGAATTTGGTGTGAACGAGGCGCGGCAACCCCGCAGATATGGACAAAGCCGCGCCACTGTGAAAAACCGCGCGACGTTCAGGAGATGATCCAATGACCGTCACACGCTTCGCGCCCTCGCCCACTGGCTACCTGCATATCGGCAACCTTCGGGCTGCCCTGTTCAACTATCTCATCGCGCGCAAAGCCGGCGGGCAATTCATCCTGCGCCTTGACGACACCGACCCTGAACGCTCGAAGCAGGAATATGCCGACCAGATCCAGCGCGATCTGGAATGGTTGGGTCTGACCTGGGACCGGTTCGAACGGCAATCCGACCGACTTGACCGCTACAACGCCGCATCGGATGAACTGCGTGCGGCGGGGCGGCTCTATGAATGTTTCGAGACACCGACCGAACTCGATCTCAAGCGCAAGAAGCTGCTGAACATGGGCAAGCCGCCAGTCTACGACCGAACCGGGCTGGAATTGACCGAGGCCGAGAAGGAAAAACTGCGCGCCGAACGCGGCCCGGGCCACTGGCGCTTCAAACTGGATCTTGAGCGGATCGAATGGACGGATGGCATTCTTGGCGACCTGTCGATTGATGCCGCGTCAGTGTCCGATCCGGTGCTGATCCGGGGCGATGGACAGTATCTTTACACTTTCGCTTCGGTTGTCGATGACGTCGATTTCGATGTGACCTACATCGTTCGCGGGGCTGACCATGTCACCAATACCGCGACGCAGATACAGATCATGCAGGCCTTCGGCGCAACGCCGCCCGAATTCGCGCATCATTCACTTCTGACCGGCCCGCAGGGGGAGGCGCTGTCCAAGCGGCTCGGAACACTTGCTCTGAAGGATCTCCGCGCCCGTGGCGTTGAACCAATGGCGATCCTATCGCTGATGGCGCGGCTCGGCTCGTCCGATCCGGTTGAATTGCGGTCAAGCATGGACGAGCTCATCGAAGGCTTCGATATCTCGCATTTTGGCGCCGCGCCGACGAAATTTGACCCCGAGGACCTGTTTCCACTGACAGCCCACCACCTTCAGTCTTTGCCCTATGCGACCGTCGCAGCTGACGTGAAGGCCCTTGGCGTGCCAGATGAAATCGCGGAACAATTCTGGACGGTCGTTCGCGACAACATCACGGTGAAGGCGGATATGGCCGATTGGTGGCACCTGTTCCGCGACGGTGCGAAACCCGCTATACCGCTTGAAGACCGCGACTTCGTGGCAGAGGCGCTGGCGCTATTGCCGCCCTTGCCCTACGGAGCCGATACATGGGCGACATGGACGAATGCGGTGAAGGAAAAGACCGGCCGCAAGGGACGCGCGCTTTTCATGCCGTTGCGTCTGGCCGTCACCGGGCGCGCACATGGTCCTGAAATGGCCGATGTCATGCCTTTGATGCGGGCCGCGCCGAAGCTCTAGCCATCAGATGATCCGCATCGCGAGGGCTTTCAGATACTGGTCCACCAGATCGCTCTCGTCGCGACTGAGCGGGCGGTGCCGGGAATAGACCGGATCGCGCCGATCGTCCCTGACCGGGGCGTCCCAGCCATCGGTCGTTTCGAAAAACCGCGCGACACCGGTTTCGCCGAATTCGCGCAGGTAGCCCTGAACGACAACATCTAGATAACTCAGCAGGATCGGATGCCGTTCGTCCGGCGTGCCATGTGCGCCCTCGGGGATTGCATAGACCTGCACAACCTGCCGCTCGATCGCCTGATGGCGCAGCTGATGGGCAATATCTGACCGCGAATAGGCGTATTCGCGCGCGTCGAGCGCTTTCCAATCACCATTCGGCACCAACGCCGTCAGTCCTTCGATCTCTGAGCCTTCCGCCCGGACAGAGGTCAGGAAGGCAGCAGGACGCAGGTCGGTATGCCGCCAGACACGCCGCCAACCGGTCAGAACTGCAGGTTTGCAGTCCTGATAATCATGGGTCGAACGGTTTACCAGAGACCCGTATCCAAAGAAGCAGTCCTTGCTCATGACGCGAAGATTTATGCTGTATGCGACGGAACACAAGGGCTTGCCGCCGAACTGCAGTTGGCATAGCGTCAGGCCACGATGACGGGAGAATCTGGCGCAAGCCAGTGCCGAAGGAGCAACCGCCCCGGAAACTCTCAGGCGAAGGGACCGCATCGGAAAAGAGCTCTGGAGAGTGGTGCATGTCACCCGCCGAAGGGATAACGATCTCAGGCGAAAGGACAGAGGGGGCATTGGCTGCAGGTTCGCCTGCCGGGACCAGTGCCGGATTCCGCCGGCGTCATCATAAGGGGGCGGCATGGCCGATCTGAACCGCACGGCACTTTACGACCTGCATCTCGAACTCGGCGCCAAGATGGTGCCCTTCGCGGGCTATGAAATGCCGGTCCAGTATCCGCTGGGCGTGATGAAGGAACACCTGCAAACCCGCGAAAAGGCGGGGCTGTTCGATGTCAGTCATATGGGGCAGGTGATGCTCCACCCGAAATCCGGAGACTATGCAGACGCGGCCCTTGCGCTGGAAAACCTCGTGCCGGTCAATGTGCTCGATCTCAAGCCAATGCGCCAGCGCTACGCGATGTTCACAAACGATGCCGGCGGGATCGAAGACGACCTAATGCTCGCCAATCTTGGGGACGCGATCTTCGTGGTGGTCAATGCCGCCTGCAAAGATGCCGACATCGCCCATATGCGCAAGCATCTCTCTGGCACTTGTGAAATCGAGGTGCTGAAAGATCGCGCATTGCTCGCGTTGCAGGGTCCGGCAGCCGAAATGGTTCTGGCTAATCTTGCGCCTGCCGTTGCGGGAATGAAATTCATGGATGTCGCCAGCGTAACGCTGCTTGGAGCCGGCTGTCTGGTCTCGCGCTCGGGCTATACCGGCGAGGACGGTTATGAAATCTCGGTCCCGCAAGACACCGCCACGGCGCTGGCCCGTGCGCTTATTGCCGATCCGAATGTCGAACCGATCGGCCTTGGCGCCCGCGATTCACTGCGGCTGGAAGCCGGGCTGTGCCTTTACGGGCACGACATCGACACCACGACCAGCCCGGTGGAAGCCGCGCTTGAATGGGCGATCCAGAAGGCCCGTCGCACCGGTGGCGAACGGGCTGGCGGCTTCCCCGGCGCGGCGCGCATTCTCAAGGAACTCGGCGGCGGCGCCCCACGCCGACGTGTCGGCATCCTGCCAGAGGGACGCGCGCCGATGCGAGAGGGGACTGAACTTTTCGCGGCTGAAACCGGTGGCGAGCCGATTGGTCGTGTCACCTCGGGCGCGTTCGGCCCGACCATCGAACGTCCGATGTCGATGGGCTATGTGGCAACCGCATATGCTGCCGATGGAACCCGGATATTCGGCGAGGTGCGCGGCAAGCGCATGGCTGCAACTGTCGCACCGATGCCATTCAGACCTTCCACCTTCAAACGCTAAGACAGGGAAAATACAATGAAATATACCGAAGAACACGAATGGCTGCGCGTCGAGGACGATCTGGTTGTCGTCGGCATCACTGAACATGCCAGCGAGCAGCTGGGCGATATCGTCTTCGTCGAACTGCCGGAAGTCGGGACCACGGTCACCAAGGATGACGAGGTCGTCGTGATTGAAAGCGTCAAGG
>JAHEAO010000089.1 GCA_024642725.1 Paracoccaceae bacterium
CGGCGCGTCAGCATCGGCGGCGTGCTTGCGCTGGGGTATCTCTACTACCGGTTTTCCGGTGGCGGAGAGGCGCTGGCGGCCATCGGCCTGATTTCATTCGCGGGAGTGGCGCAAATTCTGCCCGCGCTGATCGGCGGCATTTTCTGGCGTGGCGCGACGCGGGGCGGGGCGGCGCTGGGCCTGTCGCTGGGGTTCGCGATCTGGGCCTATACGATGTTCTTGCCGAGCTTCGGTGAGAGTTTCGCCATGTCGGCGCGGGTGCTGGCCGAAGGACCCTTCGGCATGGGCTGGCTGCGGCCGCGCGCGCTTTTCGGAATCGAGGGGCTGGACCCGCTGGTCCACGCCGTTTTCTGGTCAATGTCGTTGAATGTCATCGCCTTCGTGTTGGGATCGCTTGCCAGTTTCCCCGGCCCACTGGAGCGCTTGCAGGGGGCGCAATTCGTGAATGTCTATGACCATTCGGCGTCGGCGCGCGGCTGGTCGGGCGGGGCTGCCGAAGCCGAGGACCTGCTGGTGATGGCGCAAAGGATCATCGGTGCAGAAGAGGCTCAGTCGCTGTTCCAGTCCGAGGCGCAGGCGCAGGGAAAGCATGGTTACCTGCCCGATACCACGCCTGATTTCATCCAGAGGCTGGAACGCGAACTGTCGGGGTCGGTGGGGGCCGCGACCGCCCATGCCATGATGGGGCAAATTGTTGGCGGGGCGTCGGTTTCGGTGCAGGACCTGATGGCCGTGGCCGATGAGACCGCCCAGATGCTGGAATATTCCAGCCAGCTTGAGGCGAAATCTGCCGAACTTACCCGCACCGCACGACAGTTGCGGGAGGCAAATGAAAAGCTGACAGAGCTTTCGGTCCAGAAGGATGCGTTCCTGAGTCAGATCAGCCATGAATTGCGCACGCCGATGACATCGATCCGGGCATTTTCCGAGATATTGATGGAACAGGGCGAGGTTCCGGCAGCGGAGCTGGTGCGATATTCCTCGATCATCCATGATGAGGCGATCCGTCTGACGCGCCTTCTGGACGACCTTCTGGACTTGAGCGTCCTTGAAAACGGGCAGGTCTCTCTGAATTGGCAAAGGGGCAACTTGCGCGAAATTCTGGACCGCGCGATTGCCGCAACCGGGTCCCTGTCCGGGGACCGGTCGCTGACCATCCAGCGCGATCTGGCGACCGAAAGTCTGGAGATTGTCACCGACACCGATCGTCTGCGGCAGGTTTTCATCAACCTCATCGCGAATGCGGCGAAGTATTGCGATGCGAAAGCCCCGGAACTCAATATTCAGGTGCGCCGAAAGGGCACTGCTGTCCAGGTCGACTTCATCGACAATGGCAGCGGCATCCCGAAGAAGAGCCAGAACCTGATCTTCGAGAAATTCTCACGGCTGAGCGATCAGGCCGCCGCCGGGGGGGCGGGGCTTGGACTTGCGATCAGCCGAGAGATCATGACCAAGCTGGGGGGGCAGGTTGCCTATCTGCCCGGGCAGGGTGGGGCGGCCTTCCGGGTGACTTTGCCACTGTCACAGCCGCAGGCAAAAGCCGCGGGGTGAAGCCCGCATCAACCCTTTGGTAACCACGCTGGTTCTAGGCTCTCGTGTAACCGATCTGACGAGGCCGGACCAATGACTGATGTTGCCGAGATTTCCACGCTCCGGCGAAAACTTGGCGCAACGCGCCCTGCCTCCGAACCTGAGGGCACATCGCCTGCGGGCTTGCTCAGAAAGGCGGTGGCAAAAGCCGGCGAGGATCTTCACGGTCTGGTCGCTGCGGTGACCGGTTTTGGTGAGAGCCGGGCCGGTCTTGGAGACATCATGGAGGGATTGCCGGAACCCGCCTTGCTGATGTCGCTGGTGTCGCGGGACGGTCGTCGCGGGCTGGCGGTTGCGGACGTGCAACTTGTCACGGCTTTGGTTGAACATCTGACAACGGGCCGCATCGTTCAGGGCGAAGCGGCATCGCGCAGGCCGACGCGGACAGACGCGGTTATGGTTTCGGATTTTCTTGACCGGTTTCTGGCGGAATTTGATGAGGGTCTTGCTGGTCTGGCGGCTGCTTCGCCTGTTTCCGGCTTTCGTTATGGTGCGCTCTTTGCCGAGCCGAGAATGGCGCAGATGTCCCTGGCGGAGGTCAGTTATGGGGTCTACCGCCTGCGCATCGACCTTGGGCGAGGTGCGCGAACCGGTGAGATCACGCTGGCTTTCCCGGCATCGCGGGCGCCGGAGCCGGTTGCGGGCGCCGGGAGCGCAGCGGAATGGAACAAGGAATTGGCCGCTTGCGTGATGGAGGCGAAAGCGACCCTTTGGGCCGTTCTGCACCGGTTCAACGTCCCGCTGTCTGCCATCTCACATTGGAAGCCGGGCGTATTGCTGGAAATTCCAATGGAGTCTGTGACGGCGGTCGAGCTTGAGGGCCTCGACGGTTGCGTCGTTGCGACGGGAAAGCTGGGCCATGTCGCTGCGGATCGGGCCGTGAGGCTTTTGACGACCGGCACGCCCTCCGCCGGAGGTTCAAGATCGGGTGTCGCTGCAAGGGGGAAGGGTGGAAGAGAACAAGTCCCAGTCACAAGTCCCGATGGCGGCAATGTGCTTGTTGAGGACCGGCCAGCCACCGAAAAGTGATCACAGGCCGTCGATTTCAGGATCAAATTGACTTGCATCAAGGAGTGCGAGCCGGATCGATTGAGTATAGGTTCGACGTAATGGAGGACTTCATATGAAATCTCTTAAGGACCGCAGATCGGCCCTGACCGCCCGGATGGAATATCTTGAGGCGAAGCTGCACGCAATTGACGACGAACTCGAAACCCACAATTCCCCCGACTGGGAGGAGTTGGCGGTTGAGCGCGAGACCGATGAAGTCTTGGAAGGCATGGGAACTTCAGGGCTTGAGGAAATGCGGGCCATCACCGCCGCTTTGGAACGGATGGATGCCGGGGAATATGGCCAATGCGTCAACTGCGGTGAGAAGATTTCCGAGGAGCGCCTGGATGTCCTGCCATACACACCGTTCTGCAAGACATGTGCCGCCGAGAAATCCAAATCGCACTGACGCCCGGACCGGGGCCATCACTTAACCAGAACCGGGAGACCGCAATGCCTACGAAACAGGAACTGGAAGAAATCGACCGCATCGTGGATAGCGTTCTTGATGATGACAAGAAGGCAGAGGAACTGAAGAACGCACTGCATCATGTGGCAAAAGAGAAGCCGTCGGATTCTGAAGTGGAAGAGGAAACCGAAGAGGGCGAAGACCTTTGGGACGACGTCCCAGTCTGATCGGGTAATTTGACGGGCGGACCCGTTTGCCGGCTCTCATACCCGCCTCGTCAGACCTTTTCTTGGGTGTAGCGCTTGAGTTCGGCCCGTGCGACCTGACGCCGGTGCACCGCATCCGGACCGTCCGCCAGTCTTAAGGTCCGCAAAGCAGTCCATTGATGCGCGAGCGGGGTGTCTTGGCTTATCCCTTGGGCACCGTACATCTGCACTGCCTGATCCGTAATTTTCAGGGCTATCGCTGGTGCCACGACCTTTATCTGGCTGATCCAGGGCGCCGCAGCGCGAGCGTCGCCCTGATCCATCATCCACGCAGCCTTGAGGCAGAGCAGGCGGGCTTGTTCAATCTCCATTCTCGCCTCTGCGATATGGTCATAGTTTGCCCCGAGCTGCGCGAGCGGCTTGCCGAAAGCTTCGCGCGCCAAAGAGCGCCTGCACATCAATTCGAGCGCTTTCTCTGCCTGACCGATTGCGCGCATGCAGTGGTGGATGCGGCCCGGGCCTAACCTGCCCTGTGCAATCTCGAAGCCCCGGCCTTCTCCCAGAAGCATGTTTGACGCAGGGACGCGGACATCGGTGAAGCGAATGTGATAATGGCCGTGTGGCGCGTCGTCATGCCCATACACAGTCATGGGCCGCAGTTTCTCGATGCCCGGGCTTGATGCATCGACGATGATCATGGAGTGGCGCTGATGTTTGGGGGCATCAGTCGAGGTGCGGACCATCACGATGTAAACCGCGCAGCGCGGATCGCCCGCACCGGTCGCCCACCACTTTTCTCCATTCAGGACATAATCTTCACCATCCCGACTGCAGGACAGCGCGATGTTGGTGGCGTCAGAGGAGGCGACATCCGGTTCGGTCATCAGATAGGCGGACCTTATCTCGCCAGCCATCAGGGGCTTCAACCAGCGGTCTTTCATATCGGCGCTGCCATACCGTTCAAACACCTCCATGTTGCCGGTGTCTGGTGCGTTGCAATTGAAGACTTCAGGCGCGAGGTGGGATTTGCCCATCTCCTCGGCCAGGTAGGCATATTCGACGGTGGTAAGTCCGGCGCCGCTGGCGCTGTCTGTCAGCCAGAAATTCCACAATCCGCGTTCCCGGGCCTTGGATTTGAGTCCTTCAAGAATTTCTGTCTGTCTTGCAGTGAATTGCCAGCGATCACCGATCTCCACTTCGGCCAGAAACTCGGCATCAAGGGGCGCGATCTCGTCCCGGATCATTTCGGTAACGGCGGTGTGGATCGCGCGCAGCCGTTCCGTCATTCCCAAAGCCATGTCGGTCATCTTGCTTCTCCCTTTGGATGAAGCGAACCAGTCTGGCCGCAGAGTGTCAATCTGGCGTTGCGCCATCTTGCCCGGCATGGTCTGAATTGTCGCATGATCGACGGTCTGGGTATCACACAAGGCAATCTGGCGGGGTGGCTGGGGCGGCATGTTGCCGGGTTTTCAGGCTTGCGCGCAATCAGCAAGTTCGCGACCGGCCAGTCGAACCCGACTTACCTGATCGACGCGGAAAGTGGCCGCTACGTGCTGCGGGCCAAACCCCCGGGCGTGCTGCTGAAATCCGCGCATCTCGTCGAACGCGAATACCGGGTGATGGAGGCGCTGGCCGGAAGCGATGTCGCGGTCCCGCGTGTCTTTTGCCTTTGCAATGATGCGGACAGCCCGATCGGGCGCGCCTTTTTCGTCATGGAGTTCCTGGAAGGGCGGATTTTTTGGGATCCGGCCTTGCCGGAATTGCCAAGTCGGGACAGGGCGAAGATTTATGATGCGATGAATGCGACGCTCGCGGCATTGCATCAGGTGCAGCCGGACGCCGTCGGGCTTGCGGATTTTGGCAAACGGGGCAGCTATTTTTCTCGGCAGACTGAACGCTGGAGCGAACAATACCGTGCGTCGGCGAGGGTTCAGTTGCCCGATATGGTGCGGGTGATGGACTGGCTTGCCGCCAGCATGCCAGAGGACGACGGGCAGGTGGCGCTTGTTCATGGCGACTTCCGGCTGGACAACATGATCTTCGGTCCCGAAGCGCCGAAGGTGGTCGGTTTGCTGGATTGGGAGCTTTCGACGCTGGGCCATCCGCTCGCCGATCTAGCCTATCAATGTGCGCAGTGGAGGCTGCCGCATGACGGTGGCATGCGTGGACTGGGCGGGTTGGATCGCAAGGCGCTGGGGATTCCCGATGAAGCGGAGTATGTCGCGGCCTACCTGCGTCGGCGCGGGCTCGGCCCGATCGAGAACTGGCCGTTTTATCTGGCCTTTTCGCTGTTCCGGATCGCAGCAATCCTTCAAGGCGTCGTCCGGCGCGCCGAGGACGGCAATGCATCGAACCCCGAAACGGGGCGGCGCTATGCGGGTGCGATCCCGCTTCTGGCAGAAATGGCGGCAGGAGTGATCGAGGCGGGCGGCTAGCCCAGAAGGATGCCGATCACGACCATCATGAGCCCGATGGCAGAGACGGCCAGAGCTGCCATGTTCCAAGCGACGAGACCCTGCAGCCGGGTTTTCATCGCGGCTTCGTCCAACTTTTCGCGCCGGGCGCGCGCGGCCCCCATAACGCACCAGACAAGGCCCGCGACGCCCAGAAGCGAGATCACCGCACCGATCCAGATAAGCATTTCCATGGTCCCGGTCCTTTCCGACAAGAGCGGAACAGCGCCTAGCATCCGGCAAGGGGGCCGGGCAAGCGGGATCGGCTTGCGTCAGGGCGGAGGGGAGGCTAGGGAACGGGCCAAACAGATCACAGGGGCCAGCAGATGAACGATTCCGTCACCGACACGACCTACCGCGTTACCGCCGACGAACTGCGCCAGTTCATCGAACGCTTCGAGCGTCTGGAAGCCGAGAAGAAGGACATCGCGGACCAGCAGAAAGAGGTGATGGCAGAGGCCAAGGGGCGTGGCTATGACACCAAGGTCATGCGGAAGGTCATCACCATGCGCCGGCGCGACAAGGACGATCTGGCCGAGGAAGAAGCGGTGCTGGAAATGTACAAGCAGGCGCTGGGCATGTAGCCGCGCAGGTGCGTTCCTTAAGGCAAGCTTTACGGGACCGCGCAGATCTTTAACGCGTTCACTGAAGCTCTTCGGACGAGGATACTGCCATTATGCCGCTTGGCGACCTACGAAAGGTCCTGCGCGCGGCGTCTTCAACGAATTTATGGATTCGGACGGATCGGCAATCGATGCCGGTCCGATGAATGGTCGCTGCCAGTCAGGTCTCAGGTCACGGCGCAGCAGTGTTCCGAACACCTCATGGCAGCAAGAACGTGACGCCTGACATGCGTTCAATCTCGAACAGATCTTCTTCATAGATTTCGGTCATTTCATTGACCAGTTCTTCGGTCCAGCCGGGGGCGTCGAGTTCTTCCTCGATCTCGTCGGTGATTCCGAATTTTTCGAGGAAGGCCGCGATGATCCTGACTCTTTGCGGTTCTGTTTCCGGCGGGTGTTCTTCGAGGTATTTGTTCATCCGGCGCAGGCCGATGGGTTTCATGATGGTATTGAGGATGCCGAAATCGTCATTGAGTCGGGTCTGCGGGTCGTGGCCGGAAAGCTCTCGCAGGAGCTGGCTCCAGAGCAGGGGGGTGTCTTCATTGCACCAGACGGTCAGCGGGCAGCCGGGATTGTTTTCCCGGATCGTCAGGATCACGTCGGACCAGCGCAAATCCATGATATCAGTGCCGGACATGAAGTCGCGGAAACTTTCATAGCGCTGGTCTGGATGATGGAAGGCTGCCGGGATGAAAGAGGCAGGGTTTCGGATGCCGATGTGAAATTCGACTTCGTCCTCTGGGAAGAGATTGCGCAGCCACTGGGTCTTGTAGCTGCTTTTTTCATAAAGCATCCCGTTTTCGAAAATCCGGGCATGGACGCACATGAAATTTTCGTCGCAAAGCACGACGCGCCGCGCGCCGCGGTCATGCAAGATCTCGTCGCGGAACTTTTCCTGCGTTTCGGTGTCGGCGGGCGCTCCCTTGAGAGTGCGGGCGCTGTCTTGCAGCATCTGACGGTAACGTCCGGGACCGGGCACAGATATGCCTTCTGCGGCAAGCGCGTTCTTATTCGCCAACAAGGATTTGAGTAACCGGTCCTCGTCGGTACAATGTGCGCCCAGATGAAATGCTACCTGCATGAAGTCAGTTGGCCTGATGTTTTCTTTTCACAGCCTACAGGTGGAATTCTGGACAGACAAACCGCTTTTGGATATGCCGGGCGCAATGGTCGAGCAAAACACTCAGTTAACTTACGGGCGCAGGTCCCGGACCTGGCCTGACACATGGTCAGCCGGGGCGGTTCTGATCGCGGTTCTGGTGGTATTGCCGATCGCGTCTGTGGTCTGGATCGCGCTGACGCCGGAAGACAATATCTGGCCGCACCTGATTGCAACCACACTGCCGCGCTACTTGCAAAACACCATGGTTCTTGCAGCATCGGTTGCGTTGCTTGCCTCGGTGTCCGGAACGCTGACGGCCTGGATGGTAACGATGTACCGGTTTCCCGGGTCCGGATGGCTGCAATGGCTATTATTGTTGCCGCTGGCGATCCCGGCCTATGTCGGGGCCTATGCATTGGTCGACTTTCTGGAGTATGCGGGACCGGTGCAGACGGCACTGCGCGAGACTTTCGGCTGGCAATCGTCACGCGACTACTGGTTTCCCGAAATTCGGTCACGGGGGATGGCGGCCGTTGTGCTGGCGGCGGCACTATCGCCTTATGTCTTCCTGCTGGCACGATCAGCTTTTCGGGAACAGTCGGGTGGCAGTTACGAGGTGGCACGCGCACTCGGCGCGGGGGCGCTGGCACGATTCTGGCGGGTTGGCTTGCCCCTGGCCCGGCCCGCCATTGTCGCCGGAACCGCGATCGTCATCATGGAAACGGTCAGTGATTACGGAGTCGTGTCGTATTTCGCTGTGCAGACTTTGACGACGGGAATTTTTGGCGTCTGGCTTTCCGGGGGAAATGCCGGTGGAGCAGCCCAGATCGCGGGAGTCGTTCTGCTGATCGTGCTTCTGCTGGTCGGGTTGGAAAAGCGCAGCCGGCATGACCGGAGGTTTCACCAGACCGCCCGGCATCTGCGCCCGGTCGTGCCGATGCCGCTGCTCGGCTGGCGTGGCTGGCTGGCAACCGCTGTCTGCAGTCTGCCTTTTCTTGTTGGCTTCGTGCTGCCGGTCGCGGTGATCGCCTCACATGCGCTCGACAATGCGGAACGCTGGCTGGATCCGGGGCTGATCCGCGCGACGGTCAATACGCTTGTCGTCGGCGGCCTTGCGGCTGGCCTGACAGTGCTGGCCGCGGTCTTCATGGTTTACGGCGTCCGGTTGTCCCGAAGCCGGGGGCCGCGCCTGATCCTGCCGCTCACCACGATCGGCTATGCGGCACCCGGCGCTGTTCTGGGCATCGGGCTGCTTTATCCGATGTCGGCAGCTGATCACTTGATTGCGGATCTGGTCGAGGCCGGCACCGGGTATGATATCGGGCTTTTGATGACCGGTTCGGCCTTTGCAATCATCTATGCTTATGCCGTTCGGTTCTTTGCCATCGCTCAGGGTGCCATCGATTCCGCATTTGGCAGGGTGTCGCCGAGTCTTCCCATGGCCGCGCGGTCGCTCGGGCAAACGGCGGGCGGAACGCTGCGGCGGGTCTATCTGCCGCTGATCCGAGGCTCTGTGGGCACGGCCCTGCTGCTGGTCTTTGTCGATTGCACCAAGGAACTGCCCGCGACCCTGCTGCTGCGCCCGTTCAATTTTAACACGCTCGCCACCCGGGTCTATGAAAAGGCATCGCTTGAGCAGATCGGAAATGCAGCACCCGCAGCACTTCTGGTCATCGGCGTCGGTCTTTGTGCGGTGCTGCTGCTGGCGCATGCCAACCGGCCGGTGCGGTGATGCGCGGACGCGTGATCTTCGTGATCGGCGTCTCGGGTTGCGGCAAGACGACCATCGCCGGAGGGTTGGCGGAACAACTGGGCGCCACCTTTCTGGAAGGTGACAGCTTTCATCCGCCGCGCAACGTGGAATGGATGCGGTCGGGCCATCCGCTGACGGACGAGATGCGCTGGGGCTGGCTGGAAGCCCTTGGACAAGCGACCCGGACCGAAGCCGAGGCGGGGCGCGACGTTGTCACCGCCTGTTCAGGCCTTAAGAAGAGCTATCGTGACCTGTTGCGCAAAGTCGCGGGTCCGTGCCGTTTCGTTTTTCTTGACGGCTCGCCAGAGCTGATCCGGGCGCGGATGCTTAAACGTGTCGATCACTATATGCCCGCCACGCTGCTGGACAGCCAATTCGCGACGCTCGAACCGCCGGGTGCGGATGAACCTGATGTCGCCCGTCTGGAGATTTCCGACCGGCCAGAAGTGCTGATCGTAGCCGCGGCCAAGTTGATTCAATAGGCCGTTTATCAGGGCTTGCACGGCCTTCGTCAAAATCGTAAACCGCGCCTCGTGCCCCTATAGCTCAGCTGGTAGAGCAACTGATTTGTAATCAGTAGGTCCGCGGTTCGAGTCCGTGTGGGGGCACCA
>JAHEAO010000090.1 GCA_024642725.1 Paracoccaceae bacterium
CGTTTTCTGGCCTGAATATGATGGCGAGAACGCATTTGAATAAATGGACATTTTGAATGATCACGGTTCTCACGGTCGTAATTGTAGGTTTTGTCATTGGGCGATGGTTTGGAAGCTCGGTGAGCGGCTGGAAATCCTACCCACTTGCAGTTCTTGTAGCATTGATCGCCGTGCCTGCAGCTGGGATTATGGCAGCCTATGCCGATATTTGGCTGTTCGGAGGTGCCAAGCAGAGGCAGGTTTCAATTGCCTTGGGGTTGGGGTTAGCGGTCGCGTTGATCGAGGTACCGTTGCTTGTATTCAAACGGCAACGCAGCAGAGGCAACCAGGGTACTGGTACACCGCCCGCGGACTAGATTTGCCTATCTTACCACCCGTGGACCCAGCCCCTTTCTGAGTAGCTTAGAGAAATACTGATGTCCGAGTCGGGTCACAAGCGGACTCTTTGATGTGTTGCAGAGAACGGCTGCTTTACCCCCGAAAGCAGACTCCCTTGGCGGTTGGGTGAAGAGTCCGCTTTGTGCCACTTGCAGACATTTTGAACTTTAGAAAATTGGGTTGCGGGTTCGCAATGACGGGCTAGCATCTAAATTCGTGCAGGCAACAACCATATACCGCTTGGAGTTTCCGTCATCGTAGCGACAGATCTTGATATGGCCTTGGCAGCGAACAAGGCCATCGGCGACATACTGAGTATTATTGGGCGTTCTCCGATTGTCCTGGAGGAGGTCTTCGATGCAGTTCTGGCAAACGCACTTCAACTTTGTGATGGGGAACTCGCTGTCTTGCATCTCTATGACAAGGAACTGGGGTTTCGCTTTGTCCGCGCAAAGAACGTTCCGGCCGAGTTTGAGAATTGGCTGACTGCTGCTGGAAACTACAAGGCCAACCCAGAAACAGGTTTGGGCCGTATCGAACTTTTGAAGCAACCGGTGAACATTGTCGATATTCGATCAGAGGACATTTATGAAAAAGGAGACCCCCTCAGGGTGGCTACGGCTGATCTGGGTGGCGCCCGTTCCTTTGTCGCCTGTCCTATGCTGGCAGGTGACGAACTAGTGCCAACGCGGACGGTAGGCGGCTGCTCCGTTCCGTTTGAGTGCGCCAAGCAGCAAATGCCATCGCTCAACAATCTGGATGTGGGCACCGCCCATTGGCGGCGATGTCATAGATTTAGCTTGTCGGCTGACTGGGCATTGTTAGTGTAAAGTGATGGCTCATAAGATTCCACTCATTCGGGCCGGGGCTGTTTCGCCGATCATGCGGTGGGCCATCGAGCACAATAAGCCGCTTGAGCAGATGCTGTTCGCAGCAGACCTGGGATACATGACCATTGTGGACGTCGACCAGCTGGTGCCCTTGCGGAATGCGACGCGTCTGCTGTCAATGCTGGCGGAGTCAGAAGGTCCAGATATTGGGTGTCGCATTGCGTTCGAAGCTGATTTTGAAGAGTTGGGCTATATCGGGAGTCTTGCGCTTGTCTGCCAAACGCCACGTGCAGCTTTGCTGGCCATCGGCCAGGGATTGGATAAGCACTGCTCACATGAACTTATCAATGTCCGTTATACAGACTCTGGCGTAACGATCGGGGAGGGGTGGTCCGTTCGCTTCGAGCCGGCCATCCATCATCTGGTGCAGCAGTACACAGCGTCTCTGATCCATCGGTTGATTGGTTTGACGAACACAGATGAGCCGCTGTTCGCAAAAATTTCGATGATACCGCATCCTGATCATGGATTGAGACATCTTACCCGGTGGTTCAAAATTCAAGCCGATCCTGCAGACGATGGCTACCTCTTGATCGAGGTGCCGAAAGAAGTGGTCGATGCCCCCCTTCCTCATTTTCGTTTGCCAGGAACGAACGAAAGCGAGAAAACCAATCTGGACACAATCGATCCGAGCTTCGTGGCCGCATTGAGGACGGTGATGCAGCTGCACATGCTCGACGGCAAACCATCAGTTGATCGTATGACCAGAGCAGTGGGCTGTTCGCGCCGGACTTTGCAAAGAGCGCTTAGTCAACTTGAGACCAGTTTCTCAGATGTTCTGGATGATGTTCGGAAGCAAATTGCTGAGGAAGCATTAGCAGTGCCATCTGCATCGCAAGCTTCGCTTGCGTCAACCTTGGGTTACTCGCGTCAATCAACGCTATCTCACGCCCGTCAACGATGGACCAGTTCTGGCAGCGTGCGGAAGAGCTCTTCACGGCATCGCAATTGAACTCTGCTTATCAGTATTCCTGACGGCCTGTCTGGCTGACTGGGAAACGCGCAGGATGTTGAAGCATCGGTTGTTGTTGATGACTGCCAAATCGATGCTGGACGGTACAAGATGGCGCAAGAAAGCAAATCTTCCGCCCGTTTGTTGATTACACTTCTTTAACAATTGAAGAGACAAAGCGCTCCGCAGGCAGCCCGTCTAAACTTTGTTATCGACAGAGGCTGCATGCGTGGGGCGTTAGATCATCACGCCATGGGAGGCTCTCCATGTATCGCATCATTGGCCTGTTTATCTCCGTCTTCACCCTGCTGTTTGGGCTGATTTCCCCCGGACTTGCGAATGAGGCGAGTGAGCCCGGTTCACCCAATGCAACCCAGGTTCTGGACGGCAAACAACTGCCTCCAGCAGATCCTGCATTTGGTGGCGTGATCACCCAAGAGGCCCTCCAGTCAAAACCTTGGTGGCCACCTCGCGTTGTTGCGCCGGAAGGCGCTCCGAATGTACTGATGATTATCACCGATGATGCGGGTTTTGGCGTTCCGAGTACATTCGGGGGCGTTATTCCGACCCCGGCAATGGATCAGCTCGCGGCGGAAGGGCTGCGCTACACGCGGGTGTTCTCCACAGCTCTGTGCTCGCCGACCCGCGCGGCTCTTATAACGGGTCGGAACCACCATTCGGTCGGATTTGGCGTGATCTCTGAGCAGGCCACCGGTTTTCCCGGCTATAACAGTATCATCCCCAAGGACAAGGCAACGATTGGCCGGATGCTGCTGGAGAACGGGTATAATACCGCCTGGTTTGGCAAGGACCACAATACGCCCGCATTCCAGGCAAGCCAGTCTGGTCCATTTGATCAATGGCCCACGGGTATGGGGTTCGAGTATTTCTATGGCTTTGTTGGCGGTGATGCCAATCAATGGCAACCGAACCTCTTCAGAAATACGACGCAGATCTATCCTTTCGAGGGCAAGCCAGGATGGAACCTGGTGACCGGTATGGCTGATGAAGCCATCGACTGGATGACGCGGATGAATCAAACCAATCCGAGCAAGCCATTTTTTATCAAATATGCACCCGGTGCGACCCACGCACCCCATCATCCAACCGAGGAGTGGGTCGAAAAAATTCGCGAGTTGAAGCTGTTTGGCGAGGGGTACGACAAGCTGCGCGAGACGATCCTGGCGAACCAGAAGCGGCTCGGCATCGTCCCGGAGAACACTGAATTACCAGCTTGGCCGGAAGACAAGCTCAAACATTGGGACCAGCTCACCGACGTCGAAAAGAAGCTGTTTATCCGGCAGGTCGAGGTGTTTGCGGCCTATGCAGCCTATAACGATCATGAGATCGGTCGCGTGATCAAGGCCCTCGAGGACCTCGGCAAACGCGACAACACACTGATCATCTATATCAATGGCGACAATGGCACCAGCGCGGAAGGTGGGCCGCTTGGTACGCCAAACGAAGTCGCGTTCTTCAATGGCGTCAATATGATGCCCGCAGAAACACAGATGAAATGGTACGACGTGTGGGGCACAGAACAGACTTACAATCATATGTCGGCCGGCTGGTCTTGGGCATTTGATACACCATTCCCCTGGTTCAAGCAGAACGCCTCAGCTTTGGGCGGTATCAACCAGAACATGGTGGTGTCCTGGCCTGCCCGCATCAAGGACAAGGGGGGTTTGCGTGAGCAGTTCCTGCATGTGATGGACGTGGTGCCCACAATCCTGGACGTGGCAGGCATAAAGGCGCCTGAAGAAGTGGATGGCATCAAGCAGAAGCCGATCGAAGGCACCAGCTTTGCGTATACGTTTGATGCGGCTAATGCCAAGGCCCCGACACAGCACACGACCCAGTACTTCGAAATGATGGGGCAGTGGGCCTTGTATGATGAGGGTTGGTTCCTCAGCACCAAAGTCAATCGTGCACCTTGGGAAGCGTTTGGTGCTGCCAATCCTGATCCGCTGAATAATCAGGAACTCGAGCTTTACGACCTCAATACAAACTTTAATCAGACCGACAATATCGCTGACAAGCATCCCGAAAAGGTTGCGGAATTGAAGGCGAAGTTCATCGAGGAAGCAAAAAAGTACCAGGTCTTCCCGATGGATGCATCAGTGGCGGCACGGGTAATCGCGCCCCGGCCAAACATCACTGCAGGCCGTAGCGAGTTTGTCTACACCAAGCCGATGATTGGGCTGCCGCAGGGCGACTCGCCACTGTTGCTCAACACCTCCTACACAATCACTGCTGATATAGAGGTACCGGAAGGTGGAGCTGAGGGCATGATCCTGACTTCTGGTGGCCGGTTTGCGGGTTACGGATTCTATCTCCTCGACAGCAAGCCGGTGTTCCTGTGGAACATGATTGACCTGGAACGCATCAAGTGGGCTGGCACGGACCCATTAAGTCCTGGCAAGCATAGCATCGAGTTTGATTTTAAGTACGATGGCTTGGGTGTGGGTACGCTCGCCTATAACAGCATGAGTGGTCTTGCCCGTGGCGGCACCGGCACGCTGAAGGTCGATGGCAAGGTGGTTCAGACCCAGAAAATGGAAAAGACACTGCCAATGATCCTGCAGTGGGATGAGGCTTTCGATATTGGCTCTGACACGCTGACAGGCGTCAATGATGACGATTACAAGCCGCCCTTTGCACTAACCGCGAAGCTGGAAAAACTGACCATCAAGATCGATCGTCCGCAATTGTCTCCGGCGGACATCAAGACGCTGGAAGAAGCGATGAAGAAGGCGGCGGCAGGTCAGGAGTGACGTTCAGCTGCTTTGGAGTTTTACGGGCCACCCCTGCTTGCCGCTCGTGCATGGGCCGTAAAAGGTACCGTTGTATGAGCCGTCTCGGCGAATTGAACGGTTGATGTCCGCAAAGGGTCATAAGCGGACTCTCTGACAATCGACCGAGAAAGTCTGATCTAGCCCCGAAAGCGGACCCTCTGAGCCCCGTTTAAGGATGTCCGCTTTGTGCCAGAAGCTGCCGGCACTCACGGGTACCTGCTGACGCGACCTGTCAGCCACCCACCCATTCATATGGTTCGCACCCATGCCAGCTTCAGCTATCAGGCGGGATCATGGGACAAGAAGCGCCGCGTCGTTGCCAAGGTCGAATGGCATCCCTATGCTTGGCAGCCGGAAAACCTTGGTTGCCTTCTTTGGTCAACAGTATCTAAGCTTCGGAACAAGCACGGCACGGTAGAAAAATTGAATTTGACGACGGTCATTTGGTCTCTTGGAGAATAAAGGAGATAGATCTGACATGAAGCCAATCCAACTGAAGACTGTCGCTCGGGGGCCAGCCCTGCGTTTACTACTCAGTTGTTTAGTCATCGGCGCAATGCTGACCGCTCCGGTGCCAGCAGCTGCCCAGACAAAAATGAACACGCCGTTTGAGGAAATCACGAGCGAAGCTCAGCGGCTCATGGACGAGTTAAAAGTCCCAGGTACGGCCATTGGGATCATTAACGATGGCGAGGTTCAAATGACCGGCCTCGGCATTACAAAAATTAACGACCCTCAGCCTGTAACTGAAGATACCGTGTTCTATATCGGTTCCATGACGAAGCCTTTTACGTCCACCGTCGTTCTCAAAATGGCAGAACGCGGAGAGCTCGACCTCGAAGCCCCGGTTCGGACGTATCTGCCGGAGTTTGCGGTGCAGGATGCAGAGGCTACAGAAAAGGCGAAGGTCATCGACCTTTTCCAGCACCGCACCGGCTGGCAAGGCGACTTCTTTGAGGATACCGGTTCAGGGGAAGATGCCCTGGAGAAGGCCGTGCGGGCTTTTCGATTCCTGCCGCAACGCACACCTTATGGCGAGGTCTGGGCCTACAACAATGTCAACTTCATCATGGCAGGACGCCTCATTCAAGCCGTAAGCCGTGCAAAATCTTATGAACAAAAAGTTGAGGACGAGTTGTTTGTGCCCCTGGGCATGACTCACACTTCCTTCTTCATGGATCGACTGATGGCAGACCGCTTTGCTGTTGGCCATGGCGCAGTATTTGACGGAACGTCCGAACCTCAGGTCAGCTTTACGCCTTTTCCGCGCGTCGTCTATCCGGCCGGAGGCATACTCAGCAATGCCAGTGATATGATGAAGTGGATGCAATTTCAGTTCGACGGCAAGGACAAGGACGGCAATCAACTGTTGTCTGCAGAGTTGCTGGACTTGGCGCACAGTCCCTTGGTCAAAGGTGAGCTGAGTGAATACACCGGCGTCACGTGGTTCGTTGAGGATATCGGCGGAGTGCGAACCGTTTCTCATGCCGGTCGGACGGCAGGGTTTACCGCCAAGATGCTGTTTGCACCGGATCAGAAATTCGGGATCGTTGTTCTTACGAACGGCGACCGTGGTATTGAAGTGTACGATGAGGTCATCGCACTGGCTCTCAAAAAGTATTTAGATATTGAGAAAATACCCTTGGTTGCAATCCCTGCAGATCGTAGCTCCCTTGAACCTTTCGAAGGTCTTTGGTTAGGGGATAATGAAGATTACAAACTCTATTTTGAGAACGACCAGCTCATGGCTGAGCGCTTGATCAAACCAGTAGGAGGAGTGCAAGTTTTTGAGAACCCTCCACCGATTTCGCTGAGTAGTGCGGGTGAAGACCGGGTTATCATGACAGATGGTCCCTCTCAAGGGGTGGTTGGTGAGCTGCTGCGTGACAAGTCCGGAGAGCCGGCGTTTCTTCTCATGCAGCACCGTATCTTCCGTCGTGAGAAATAGGTTTCACAGTTTTTGCCCTGAAGATGGCCACGATTATCCAAGACGGCAAGGGTGACCATGGCAACTAAGCAATCACCAACAAGAAGCGTCAACACAACATGAGAAAACTTTTATTGGTTTTAATCTGTGCGCTCCTCTTGCCGTGGCTGGCCATGCCGGCGGCAGCGCAAGACGAGGCGAACCGGCTGGTCACGCATGTCGAGGCAATTGCCGCTCCCTTGGTCGGGCGGGTGGGCTTCGCCGCCCAACTCATCGGAAGCGAGGAGATCATCGCCCATAACGGAGACATGACTTTCCCGATGGCGAGTACCTACAAGGTGCCCGCTGCGGTAACCTTGCTCAAAAGGGTAGAAGCGGGTGAGGTCAAACTTGACCAAATGGTAGATCTGCCTCTTGACGACATGGCTACTGGCGACAACGTGATTGCCCAGAATTTCGTGCACCCAGGTCTGCAGCTTTCGGTCGCCAATCTGATCGAGGCAATGATCACGATGAGTGACAACACCGCGACGGATGCCGTTTTCTCGCTCGGGGGTGGACCCGAGGCGATCACCGCCGCAATGCGGAAGCTCGGGATCGAGGATATGCGCATCGACCGGAATGCAAAGGATCTTATTATGGAAATGGCCGGCATGGATGCTCCGGCAACCGTGGCTGCGGTCGAGGAATTCCTGCAGAAAAATCCCGAGAAGGTTCAGCAGTTCGTTACGATGCCGAAAGACCCGAAGTTCGAGGCGGATCCGCGCGATCAGTCCACCCCCCTCGCGATGCTTGACCTTCTCATGCAAATCGACAGCGCAAGTGCGATCAACAAAGGTTCTCGCGACTTCCTGATCGCGAGCATGTCGCGCACGCGAACGGGCGCTGGCCGGATCAAGGGGCTTGTGCCGCGCGGCACGCCCGTGGCGCACAAGACAGGAACCAGCATCGGGGTCGCGAATGACGTCGGCTATGTCACGCTTCCGGACGGTCGCCGTTTTGCCATCGTGATCTTCACGGCGTCGAGCGACACGCCGTTGGCCGACCGTGACCGTGCGGTCGCCGAAGTTGCGCGGACGCTCTATGACTACTTTGCCGCCAACTGACTCTGTTTCACAAATCGGCTGATGGCGTGGTTCCCCCTTTCCCCGGGTGGAAAATACGCCAATGGCGGCGGCACAAGACTATTGCGCCATGCCTTGTTCCAGGCCTCACTCGTTGCCAATCATCACAATCCGAACTGAACTTTCCCATTGGTGCTGACGGGGAACATGGTTCAACCATTACCCGGCATCGTAAATTCCACCTTCTTCCAGTTCGACAGATCGGCTGGGACGCCAAACGATGCAGCCAGGCCTTCGGCTGGAAAATCAAACTTCCAGTTGGAGAACTGTGTGGCATGCTCAGGCTGACCAATGTCACGCAGATACTTCACCACCATGCGCGTCGGAAGCACACGTTCCTCGCCGTCATTCAGCCAGATCTGCCAGGTCACTGCAGCACCACGAAACAGCACGTTGAAGACAGCCGCGTCCGGCATATCCGGATCGATGTAATCCTCGATCAACACACTATCGACAATTGCTTCACTCGCCTGCTCATCCAGATTGGACACCAGGAGATCAAGAATTGCTGTGCGCGAGAAGCCTTTGCTGTCAGCGAAGTCGATGAAGGCGTCCACATCGCCCTTGAACTCCACATCGGAATACTCCTTGTCACCAACATAGAAGATACGGGCCCTCTCACCGTTGAACTCGGTCAGGGTCGTTTCACCGTCGTCACTCACAGTCTTGACGATCAGGGTATTGGGCCGAGCTACACCAATTGTGCGGCGGACCACGCGCTTGATGAACTGTCCCTCAAACACTTCGTCACTCAAGGTGATTGCATCAAACGAAACAGATTTGCTGCCTCCAACATCCTTGGACAGATCCTGAATGAGCTGCATGGGATCGACTGCCTTTCCAGCGTCTTCGGCACTGGCAAGCACTGGTGACAGCATAATGCCCGCAAGCAGGACAATCGAGCAGGTAAGTGACCTTAGCATTTTGTGCTCCTCGTTGTGGTGGTTCCTAACAGGACATAGCATTGCATCAGCGCCGGCGCCGGCGTTTCGGACGCGGCCGGTTCGGTCTGTTAGGTCTATTCGGTCTGTTCGGACGGTTTGGCCGATCCCATCTATTACGCCTGATGGCCCTGCGAATTACCCGACGGGTCCGGCGGACTGCTCTACGCGCGAAACCATATGGCAACGGAGCGCCTGGCGGAGGACACTCCACCAGATTTCCATATGCATCGTAGCACTCGTAGTAGACCTGTGCTTCAGCCTCGTCGACCTTTACCGATGACGATATGATCGTGGCAATGGTACCTAGCAGGAATATCCTTCGGTTCATTCTTGTCCTCCATCAATCTTCTTGAGCCTGCGGCAAAAATCCAGCGGCACCGCCATCGCGTAATCACAGACTAACACAAATCGTGCCGAAACTAAGTTCAATCAAAGACTGTTCCGGGACGTTTACCGGACTGCAGAAGCCATCAATGTACCTGGCGAGCGCATTTTCAGTTTGCCGACGGGTCTGCCAGGTAGGCGTCTCATCGTTCACTCCTCTTCGGTGACAATGAGCTTAGAGCACTCCCTTAGGCAATCACGCTAGACTGTCCCGATGGTGTTGCAGCGAGCTGGCTTTGGCCGTCATCCGCAGCAATTGATCACCCGCTTGTCGTAGACGGGCTGGGTGTCAGGCACGCCCCCGCCGAAATCCACCGGAAC
>JAHEAO010000031.1:0-1205 GCA_024642725.1 Paracoccaceae bacterium
CCGATCAGGTCCCGGATCTCTGCGGCGGGCATGTGGTGATACCAGATCGGCTGACCGGGAGGCGTTTCCTGCAGCAGCCGTTTCTTGGGCCCGGTGATGGCCCCGACGATGCCGTGTTCCGAAACCCTGAATTCTGTATCGGGGATCGTGACGCCGGGCGGCAGGCACCAGGGCATCAGATAGGATTCGATCGAACTGCCCGCGGTCTTGCGGGTCTTGAGAAAGATGAAGCGCTGATCGTGGCTGACGAGGGTCATTGAACATGCCTCTGCAGACCGACGCCGGATCGCCGGGGGCGGGTAGGTGCCGCACGGTGTCCCGCTTCGTTCATACCGTCACCCGATTGCCTTGAGCACGGCCTCGCCCAGTCCGGCCGGGCTGTCGGCGACGACGATCCCGGCGGATTTCATCGCTTCGATCTTGGATTCCGCATCGCCCTTGCCGCCAGCCACGATGGCGCCAGCGTGGCCCATGCGGCGGCCCGGAGGCGCGGTGCGCCCGGCGATGAAACCGGCGACGGGTTTCTTGCGGCCCTTCTTCGCCTCGTCTTTCAGGAACTGGGCGGCGTCTTCTTCGGCCTGACCGCCAATCTCGCCGATCATGATGATCGACTGGGTTTCAGGATCGGCGAGGAACCATTCCAGCACGTCGATATGTTCGGTTCCCTTGATCGGGTCGCCGCCGATGCCCACGCAGGTGGACTGGCCAAGGCCCACGTCGGTGGTCTGCTTGACCGCCTCGTAGGTCAGGGTGCCGGAACGGGACACGACGCCGACCGAACCCTTCTTGTGGATATGGCCGGGCATGATGCCGATCTTGCATTCGCCGGGGGTGATGACGCCGGGGCAGTTCGGGCCGACGAGGATCGTCCTGGTGCCTTCCAGCGCCCGTTTGACGCGCATCATGTCGAGCACCGGAATGCCCTCGGTGATCGCCACGACCAGCGGGATTTCGGCGTCGATGGCCTCAAGGATCGAATCCGCCGCGAAGGGGGGCGGGACGTAGATGACGGAGGCGTTGGCGCCGGTCTTGGCGACGGCCTCATGCACCGAGTTGAACACCGGCAGGTCCAGATGATCCTGCCCGCCCTTGCCCGGTGTGACACCGCCGACCATCTTGGTGCCGTACGCGATGGCCTGTTCGGAATGGAACGTGCCCTGGCTGCCGGTGAAGCCCTGGCAGATGACTTTGGTGGATTTGTTTAC
>JAHEAO010000031.1:1305-37682 GCA_024642725.1 Paracoccaceae bacterium
TCGGTGACCTTTTCCTTGGTCGCCCCGCCGCCCACGTCAAGGAAGTTGGCAGGCGACGAGCCGTAGAGCTTGATGATATCCATCGTCGCCATGGCAAGGCCCGCGCCGTTGACCATGCAGCCGATCTCGCCATCCAGCGAGATGTAATTGAGGTCGTATTTCGAGGCGGCGAGTTCCTTGGGGTCTTCCTCGGTCTCATCCCTCAGCGCGGCGATATCGGCGTGGCGGTAGATGGCGTTGCCGTCAAAGCCCATCTTGGCGTCAAGACAGCGCAAGTCGCCTTCGTCGGTGACGATGAGCGGGTTAATTTCGAGCATCTCGCAGTCTTTTTCGGTGAACAGCCGGTAAAGCGTGCCCATCAGCGCCACGCATTGCTTCACCTGCTTGCCTTCGAGTCCGAGGTTGAAGGCGATGCGGCGGCCATGGAATTGCTGGTAGCCGGTGGCGGGATCGACCGAGAAGGACAGGATCTTTTCCGGCGTCTTTTCGGCCACTTCCTCGATATCCATGCCGCCTTCGGTCGAGCAGACGAAAGAGATGCGGGATGTTTGGCGGTCGACGAGCAGGGCGAGGTACATTTCCGTCGCAATGCCCGCGCCGTCTTCGATGTAGATGCGGTTGACCTGTTTGCCCGGCGCGCCGGTCTGCTTGGTGACCAGCGTGCGGCCCAGCATTTTCTTGGCTTCCTGCGCGGCCTCTTCCACGGATTTGGCGATCCGCACGCCGCCCTTGTCGCCTGCGTCGGCTTCCTTGAATTTGCCCTTGCCGCGGCCGCCAGCGTGAATCTGCGCCTTTACCACCCAGACCGGACCGTCGAGTTCGCCCGCGGCTGTCTTTGCCTCTTCCGCGCGCATCACCACGCGGCCATCGGAAACCGGGGCGCCATAGCTGCGCAGAAGCGCCTTGGCCTGATATTCGTGGATATTCATCGGCGGACCCCGCTTTGGTGTGCTTTGCCTGCCCGTCATTGCACATAGCAAAAGCATGAAGAAACGGTTTTTCTTCGGTTTAGCGGAAACATCGGGGAAAAAGAAGATTTTGTGATCACGCGCCGGAATTGTGTGATCACAAATTCAAAACACCTGTCGGAAAAGACCGGCGGAAATGAAAATGGCCGGACGTTTGCCCGGCCAAAGTCGATTGTCTCTGAGAATCAGGACTCAGGCGAGGGAGCCGTCGATGCCCTTGCAGGCTTCGACGAGACCTTTCACTGCGTCGACGGATTTGTCGAACATCGCCTGTTCGTCCTTGTTCATCTTGATGTCGATGATGCGCTCGATGCCGCCGGCGCCGATCACGGTCGGGACGCCGACATACATGCCCTTGAGACCGAGCGCACCGTCAACCCATGCCGCACAGGGCAGCACGCGCTTCTGGTCTTTCAGGTAGGCCTCGGCCATTTCGATGGCGCTGGTGGCCGGCGCGTAGAAGGCCGACCCGGTCTTCAGAAGGCCGACGATCTCTGCGCCGCCGTCACGGGTGCGCTGGATGATCGCGTCGAGCTTGTCCTGCGTGGTCCAGCCCATTTCGACCAGATCGGGCAGCGGCACGCCGCCAACGGTGGAATAGCGGGCCAGCGGCACCATCGTGTCGCCGTGTCCGCCAAGAACGAAAGCGGTGACGTCGCGCATCGAGACGCCGAATTCAACCGACAGGAAATGGCGGAAGCGGGCGGAATCGAGCACACCGGCCATGCCGACAACTTTTTCATGCGGCAGGCCCGAAAACTCGCGCAGCGCCCAGACCATCGCGTCGAGCGGGTTGGTGATGCAGATGACAAAGGCGTTCGGCGCATGGGCCTTGATGCCTTCGCCGACGGATTTCATGACCTTGAGGTTGATGCCCAGCAGGTCATCGCGGCTCATCCCCGGTTTGCGGGGCACGCCAGCGGTGACGATGCAGACATCTGCGCCTGCGATATCGGCGTAATCGTTGGTGCCCGAAACTGCGGCATCAAAGCCTTCGGCGGGGCCGGATTCCGCGATGTCGAGGGCCTTGCCCTGCGGAACACCTTCCGCGATATCGAAAAGGACGACATCGCCGAGTTCTTTGAGGGCTGCGAGGTGAGCGAGCGTGCCGCCGATCTGACCTGCGCCGATAAGGGCGATCTTGGGTCTGGCCATTAGAGTTATCTCCGATCCAGTGAATGACGCGGGATGCCTAGACCCTTGCGGTCGGTTTCGCAAGTGCGCTGCGATGCAGCACCCCGCGACGGCGGGTTGCATGCGCGGATGATTGCGCTAAACCGCACAAGCGGCGGTTCCCTGACGGTGGCCGCATGGCTCAATCGCGAATCGGGGAGCGTCTTGGAACCGCATTCGACACTCTTCTGGATCGTCGCGGTTGTCGCCGCCGTGCTGGTCGGCCTGTCGAAGGGCGGATTGCCGGTCGTGGCAATGCTGGCGGTGCCGCTGATGGCGCTGATGATGAACCCGATCATGGCCGCGGGGCTGCTGTTGCCGGTCTATATCGTGTCCGATGTGTTCGGCGTCTGGGCCTATCGCCATGAATTCAATCGCCGCGTTCTGGCGATCATGCTGCCCGGCGCTGTCTTCGGAATCGCTGTCGGCTGGGCCACGGCCAGCCTTGTGCCGGAACGATTGGTCACCGGAGTCATCGGGCTGATCGGCGCGGTTTTCGCGGCGCGGCTTTTGCTGCAACGCGGGCCGGAGGGATCGGCGCGCCCGGCGCGCGTCTTGCCGGGCCTGTTCTGGGGTGGGCTGGCGGGCTTCACCAGTTTCGTCAGCCACGCAGGCGCGCCACCCTATCAGGTCTACGTCTTGCCGCTGAAGCTGCCAAAGGCGGTTTTTGCGGGGACGACGACCATCATGTTTGCTGCGGTCAACGCCGTCAAGCTGGTGCCCTACTGGGCGCTGGGGCAGCTTTCACCGGCGAACCTGAAAGTCGCGGTGATGCTTCTCTTGCCCGCGAGTCTGGCGGTTTTCGCCGGTGTCAGGCTGGTCCGGGTGATCCCGCAGGCGCTGTTTTTCAAGCTGGTCACATGGGCGCTTCTGGCGATATCGCTGAAGCTGATCTGGGACGCTTTTTCGGGTTAGACGCGATCACCGGCTGGCGGCAGGGTTTCTGCCAGCGCCTCATATGCGATGCCGCTGGCGACAAGGCAGGTGAGACCGTTGGGCAGGGTGACGGTGATCGTCCAACTGCCGGTTTCGGTCGAGGCGAACATTTCCAGCACCGAATTGTTGGCCGCAAGTCCGATGGACTGGCGGGTTTCGCCATATCCGGTTGCAAGGCGTTCAAGAACCTGATCGCGCGGCGCGCAACTGGCGCCGCCATCCGCAAAGGCATGCTGGGTGGCCAAGAGCATAGCGCCAATTCCGAGAGAGAGGGCGAGGAGCTGCTGTTTCATCTTAATCCCCAAATCCTGGGCGCGCTGGGCGGCCCCGTTGATGCGAAACGCCGGATGATGCGTCGGCGGCAGGTGAAACATCGCGTTCATTGGGCAAAAGATTGGTTAATGAACCGTTCGCGGGCTGGCGCGTGGCCTGTAAGGTATTGATTTCAGGGTGTCGCTGCGGCGCGGCAAAAGTTGGTTGCGGATTGCTGCGTTTCGGGGAAAGTTTGCGCAACAAAATTGCGAGGGAAGAATCATGGATCTGGCGATGCGGCCCTGGCGGTCTGTTCTTTATATCCCCGGCTCGAATGCGCGGGCGCTGGACAAGGCGCGGGGATTGCCGGTCGACGCGATTATCTTCGATCTTGAAGACGCGGTTGCGGCCGAGGAAAAAGCCGCCGCGCGGACGCTCTTGGCAGGTGAACTGGCAAAGGGCGGCTATGGCGCGCGGGCGCGGCTGGTGCGGGTCAACGGCCTTGATACGGACTGGGGCCGCGATGATCTGGCGGCTTTCGCCGGGGCTGAGGTCGACGGTGTGCTGATCCCAAAGGTCGGTTCGGCGGCGGATGTGCAGGCGGTGGCGGATAATGTCCCCGAGGTGCCGCTCTGGGCGATGATCGAAACTTGCCGGGGCGTGCTGAATGCCGCAGAGATTGCGGCACATCCCCGGTTGGCGGGGTTTGTGCTGGGCACCAACGATCTGGCCAAGGAGCTCGGTTGTCGGGGCCGCAGCGCGATGGGGGCGAGCCTGCAGCTTTGCCTGCTGGCGGCGCGGGCCGAGGGGATTGTCTGCCTCGACGGTGTTTACAATGCGTTCAAGGATGAAGACGGGCTGCGTGCGGAATGCGCCGACGGCCGGGATCTGGGGTTCGACGGCAAGACGCTGATCCATCCCGCACAGGTGGGGATCACCAACGAGGCTTTCGCGCCGTCACAGGACGAGGTTGAACTGGCGCGCCGCCAGATCGCAGCCTTTGCCGAGGCCGAGGCCGCGGGCAAGGGGGTTGCGGTTGTGGATGGCAGGATCGTCGAGAATCTGCATATCGTGACGGCGAAGGCGCTGCTGGCCAAGGCGGACGCCATTGCAGCGATGGAGAGCTAGATGTTCTATCTGATACTGGGCCTGCTCTTGTGGGTCGGCGCGCATTTCTTCAAGCGGTTTGCGCCCGGGCCGCGGGCGCGGCTGGGCGACGCGGGCAAGGGTCTGGTCGCGGTCCTGTCGCTGGCCGGCATTGTGCTGATGGTGATCGGTTACCGGGCCGCGGATCCGGTCTTTTTGTGGGATCTGGGGTCTTGGACGCGGCATCTGAACAATCTTCTGATGCTGGTTGCGGTGGCGCTGTTCGGGCTTGGAAACTCCAAGAGCCGTTTGCGCGGATCGCTGCGGCATCCGATGCTGACAGGCGTCATCCTCTGGGCAGGTGCGCATCTGATGGTCAATGGCGACTTGCCGTCGCTGGTCTTGTTCGGTGGTATGGCGCTTTGGGCGATTGGCGAAATGGTGGTGATCAACCGGGCAGAACCTGCCCCGGCGCGGTTCGCCGGTGGAACGGTTCAGGGCGACGTCAGGCTGGCCGTGATCACGCTGGCCGTCTACGCGGTGATCAGCGGGCTACATATCTGGTTGGGCCCCAATCCGTTCGGTGCGTAAAGACATGAAAGCCTATCGCATATTGACCGAGGACGACACATCGGCCTTTTGCCACAAGGTGACAGAAGCGCTTTCCAAGGGCTGGGAGCTTTACGGCGATCCGGTTTACGCCTTTGATGCCGGAACCGGCAAGATGCGCTGCGGGCAGGCGGTTACCAAAGAGGTTGAGGCGGAGTATTCGCCCGAGATGAAACTGGGGAAACTGTGAAAACCAATTCGGGTCGCTTTTTCGAGGATTACCGGCTGGGCGAGAAAATCGCCCATGCCGTGCCGCGCACCGTTTCGGGTGGAGAGCGGGCACTTTATCATGCGCTTTATCCTGCCCGACACGCGATCTATTCGTCGGATATTTTCGCGGAAAGCTGCGGCTTGATGAAGTCGCCGATCGACGATCTGGCGGCGTTTCATCTGGTCTTCGGCAAGACAGTCCCCGATATTTCGTTGAATGCCGTGGCGAACCTTGGCTATGCCGAAGGTCGCTGGCTGCGGCCCGTCTGGGTTGGCGATACGCTGCGTTCGGTCAGCGAAGTGATCGGGTTGAAAGAGAACTCCAGCGGCAAGACGGGTGTTGTCTGGGTCAGGACGACCGGGATCAACCAGTGGGACGAGCCGGTTCTGGACTACGTGCGATGGGTTATGGTGCGCAAGCGCGACCCAGAGGCCGCGGCGCCCGAGGTTGTGGTCCCCGAACTAGCCGAGGCTGTTGCGCCCGGCGATCTGGTGCTGCCCGAAGGCATCGATTTCCTTCAGTATGATTTCGGCCAGGCCGGAGAGCGCCACCGCTGGGGCGATTATGCCGTTGGCGAACAGATCGACCATGTCGATGGCGTCACCGTCGAGGAAGCAGAGCACATGCTGGCGACGCGGTTGTGGCAGAACACCGCGAAGGTTCATTTCGACGCCACCACGCGTGAGGACGGCAAGCGGCTGATCTATGGCGGGCACGTGATTTCTCTGGCGCGGGCGCTGTCGTTCAACGGGCTTGCAAATGCACAGATGATCGTGGCGCTGAACGCCGGGGCCCATGCCAATCCCTGTTTCGCCGGCGATACGGTGCGGGCGTGGTCGCAGGTTCTCGACAAGGCCGAAACGCCGGCCCCCGGAGTCGGCGCCGTTCGGCTGCGCCTGGTTGCCACCAAGGGCGAGGCGTTTGGCCTGCGCGGTGCGGACGGGAAGTACCTGCCCGAGGTGTTACTAGATCTCGATTACTGGGCGTTGATGCCTTTGTAGTGCCGGGCCGCAACTGACGGTAGGCCCGGCGCCTATCGGGAGGCAGTCAACGAATGCTGATACTTTATGCTCACGGTCTTATCGTCATCGCGTTCACGATACGTATCCTGTTGCGCGACGACCTGTCTCCGACCGCGAGGCTGGCATGGTTCATCGTCCTGAACGTCATGCCATTTGCCGGTACCGTTGTTTATTTCCTGTTTGGCGAAGTCGATCTTGGCAAGCGCGCTATCCGCCGGCACGATGCGGTTTTCACCGAGATACGAAACCATCTGGCCGCGATCGGGGGCCAACCCGATGACGCAAGCGGGAGCGTTGATCCTGCCTATCGCCAGGCCTTCAAATACGCAGCGTCGATCAACGGGATGAAACCGGTCGACGGCAACCGGGCCGAGCTTTTGGAGGATGCGACAACCGCTCGTGCCCGGTTGATCGAGGATATCGATGCGGCGACGGACCATGTGCATGTGCTTTACTACATCTGGCTAAAGGACGGCACGGGTACGAATGTCGCCCGTGCCCTGATCCGCGCTGCGAAACGCGGGGTTACTTGCCGCGCGATGGCTGATGGGCATGGGTCGCGGGCCTTGATCCGGTCCAGTCTTTGGAAGGAAATGAAGGATGCGGGCGTTCAGGTCGCAACCGCCCTTCCGTTGAACCGGCCACTGCGCGTCATCCTGACAAGCCGCATCGATCTTCGCAATCACAGGAAAATCACTGTAATTGACGGCAGGATCACCTATTGCGGCAGTCAGAACTGCGCTGATCCGGAATTTCGGGTCAAAGCGAAGTATGCGCCATGGGTCGATATCATGCTGCGGCTGGAAGGCCCGGTTGTCGCACAGAACCAGTTGTTGTTCGCGAGCGACTGGATGCAGGAGACCGGCGAGCGCATCGAGGCGTTCGACCTTGGACCGCCGAGCCACGAGACAGGCTTTACCGCGCTTGCGATGGGCGACGGACCGACTGAACGCCGGAGCGCGACGCCGCAGCTTTTCGCGGCCGTGATCGGCAGCGCACAAGCAGAACTTACGATCTCGACGCCGTATTTCGTGCCAGATCCCACCGTTGTGGATGCGCTTTGCGCGGCGATCTACCGGGGGGTGGGGGTCGCCCTGATCTTTCCCGAACGAAACGATTCATGGATCGTTTCGGCTGCCAGTCGCAGCTATTACCGCAAGCTTCTGTCCGCCGGGGCAAAGATCCATGAATTCAGGGATGGGCTGCTGCATTCCAAGACGATGACCGTCGATGGCAAGCTCTGTCTGGTCGGGTCGGCCAATATCGACCTGCGCAGCTTTGATCTGAACTATGAGAACAACATCCTGATCTGGGATGAGAGCATCACCGGGGCGGTCCGCCGGCGCCAGCAGGATTATATCGACCGGTCGTTGAGCGTCACGCTGAACGCTGTCGAAGCCTGGTCCTATCCGAGGCGGATCTGGAACAATGTGATCGCGACCATCGGCCCGGTGCTTTGACGCGGCGAATTGGCCCCGGGGAAACTCTTGGCGGCACTGACGATTTCCTGACTTCACCGGGCAGCGTGTGGCGCTAGACTGGGACCATGTTCATGGTTCGCGCCATCGCCGCTGCGTCTTGTCTGGCCTCGCATGCCGTTGCCTGCGACCTTGCGCTGGTGTTGGCCGTCGATGTGTCGGGATCGGTCAGCCGGGAAGAGTTTCGCATTCAGAGCGACGGTCTGGCCGCCGCGCTGCGCGACGGGCTGGTGGCCGAGGCGCTGATCAGGGGGCAGGCGCGGGTCGCATTTCTGCAATGGTCAGGCACGTCGCGGAACGAGGTGACGATCCCGTGGGTCGGTATCGAAAGCTATGCTGACCTTGAGGCGCTGGCGGTGCGGATCGAAACCGACAAGCGGCTTTGGCGGGACTATTCGACAGCCATCGGCGAGGCGCTGGTGCTGGCGGAAATGCAGTTCGCCGAAGTGCCCGACTGCAAGCGCCGGGTGATCGATGTCTCGGGCGACGGGGCGTCGAACGAAGGGGTTGAACCGCGCGACCGCCATGCCGCTCTGCGGGCGGCCGGGATCACGGTGAATGCGCTCGTCATCGAAGGCAGCGAACCCGATCTTGATGTCTATTTCTGGGAGAACGTGATCACCGGAGAAGGCGCTTTCATAGTCACGGCAAACGGATTCGAGGAATATCCGGCGGCGATCCGACGGAAACTGATCCGCGAGGCAACGGACAAGATCGCCTTGCTGGAGCGGGGCGGCCAGTGAGCGCGGGATTTGTGATCACCAAATTTCTAGCTGTGATCACAAACAAAAGAATTGCGGTCTTTCTGTCGTCTTCATGGCCTGTTAGCGCCGCCAGACTAGTGACAATGCATCAAAAGGCGCTATCAGGGGACAACAAGACTGCATGGCGACAACCAGGTAAGGAATTCACATGGCTGATGTGAACCGCGGCAACAGACCGCTTTCCCCGCATCTGACGATCTACCGCCCACAACTGACCTCGATGACGTCAATTCTGACGCGGATCACGGGCAACGCTCTGCTTGTTGCGGCGCTGTTGATCGTCTGGTGGTTTCTGGCGGCGGCGACATCGCCGGGATATTTCGCCTTCGTCAACGGGCTGCTGACAAGCTGGTTCGGCGATCTGGTGCTGTTCCTGTCGCTTTGGGCGCTCTGGTATCACTTGCTGGCCGGCGTCAGGCATCTCTATTGGGACACGGGCCGGGGGCTTGAGGTCGAAACGGCCATGAAGCTTGGCTGGGGCGTTATCATCGGGTCGGTGGTTCTGACCATCCTGACCGCTTTCATTCTGTAAGGGGCGGGCAATGGCTTATTTGACAGATCGCAAGCGCGCGACGGGCATGGGTTCGGCAAAAACCGGCACCGCGCATCACTGGTCGATGACCGTCAGTTCGGTTGGCCTGCTGGTGCTGGTGCCCCTGTTCATCTTCACCTTTGGCCGCGTTCTGGGGTCATCCTACGAAGAGGTTCTGGCCTATTATTCGCGGCCTTTCCCGGCGATTGTCGCCGCGCTGACGCTGGTTGTCGGCATGATGCATTTCAAGAACGGCGTGCGTGTGCTGATCGAAGATTACGTTCACGGGGCGGCGCGCGAAGTTCTGATCATTGCGATGATCTGCCTGAGTTATGCCGCAGCGGCGACCGGGTTGTTCGCCATCGCCAAAATCGCGCTTTGAGGACATCGAGACATGGCAGCTTACGAATACGAAACCCACGAATATGACGTGGTGGTTGTGGGCGCCGGCGGTGCCGGACTGCGCGCCACGCTGGGCATGGCCGAGCAGGGGCTGCGCACGGCCTGCGTGACCAAGGTTTTCCCGACGCGGTCACATACGGTTGCGGCTCAGGGCGGAATCGCGGCCTCGCTGGGCAACATGGGGCCGGACCACTGGCAGTGGCATATGTATGACACGGTCAAGGGTTCCGACTGGCTGGGCGACACCGACGCCATGGAATATCTGGCGCGCGAGGCCCCGAAAGCGGTCTACGAACTGGAGCATTACGGTGTGCCGTTTTCCCGGACCGAGGATGGCCGCATCTACCAGCGTCCCTTCGGCGGTCATACGACGGAATTCGGCGAAGGCCCGCCGGTGCAGCGCACCTGTGCTGCCGCCGACCGCACCGGGCACGCCATCCTGCATACGCTTTACGGTCAAAGCCTGAAGCACAACGCGGAATTCTACATCGAGTATTTCGCCATCGACCTGATCATGTCCGAGGATGGCGCCTGTCAGGGCGTGCTGGCGTGGAAGCTGGACGATGGCACAATGCATGTCTTCAACGCCAAGATGACGGTTCTGGCGACGGGCGGCTATGGCCGGGCCTATTTCAGCGCGACCTCTGCCCATACCTGCACCGGCGACGGTGGCGGCATGGTGGCGCGCGCCGGGCTGCCCCTGCAGGACATGGAATTCGTGCAGTTCCATCCGACCGGGATTTACGGCGCGGGCTGCCTGATCACCGAAGGCGCGCGGGGCGAGGGCGGATACCTGACCAATTCCGAAGGCGAGCGATTCATGGAACGTTACGCGCCGACCTACAAGGATCTGGCAAGCCGCGACGTGGTCAGCCGCTGCATGACGATGGAAATCCGCGAGGGGCGCGGAGTTGGGGCAGAGGGTGATCATATTCACCTGCACCTCAACCATTTGCCGCCCGAGACGCTGCACCTGCGGCTGCCGGGCATTTCGGAATCGGCGCGTATCTTTGCCGGAGTCGACCTGACCCGCGAGCCGATCCCGGTCATTCCGACTGTGCATTACAACATGGGCGGCATTCCCACGAACTACTGGGGCGAGGTTCTGAACCCGACCGCCAAGGATCATGATCGCGTGGCACCCGGCCTGATGGCCGTGGGCGAGGCGGGCTGTGCCAGCGTGCACGGCGCGAACCGGCTGGGATCGAACAGCCTGATCGATCTGGTTGTCTTTGGGCGCGCAGCAGCGATCCGGGCGGGCGAGGTCGTCAATCCCAACGATGCCAATCCGGTCGTGAATACGAAATCGGTCGACAAGGCGCTGGACCGGTTCGACGCGTTGCGTAACGCCAGCGGCGGCACACCGACGGCCGATCTGCGGCTGGAAATGCAAAAGACCATGCAGGCCGATGCCGCCGTGTTCCGCACCGACAAGACGCTGGCCGAGGGCGTGGAAAAGATGACGGCGGTTGCCGCGAAGCTGGGCGACCTCAAAGTGACCGACCGCAGCCTGGTGTGGAACAGCGACCTGATGGAAACGCTGGAACTGACCAACCTGATGCCGAACGCACTTGCCACGATCGTCAGTGCCGAAGCGCGCAAGGAAAGCCGCGGTGCGCATGCGCATGAGGATTATCCCGACCGCGACGACAAGAACTGGCGCAAGCATACTCTGGCGATGGTTGAGGGCACGAAAGTCAAGCTGACCTACCGGGACGTGCATCTCGATCCTCTGTCCAAGCATGAAGACGGCGGAATCGACCTCAAGAAAATCGCGCCGAAGGCGCGCGTCTATTGACAGCGGGTGCCGGACATAACGCGGGGGCCGGGTATTCCGGCGTGCCTTTGGCCCGGAAGCTTGGGTTGAAGGACGGTCAGGCCGTGGCCTTCGTCGCATTCACCGCACTGGCGGTGCTGTGCGGCTGCGCGGGCGGCGAACAGATGATGCAGGAAACGGCAAGAAGTGCGGCGAAGACGGCCGTCAACGAGATCGCACTGCAGCGCTTTCCCGGCGTCGATGTCGCGCCCTTCACCGATTGCATCATCGACAATGCCACCGATCAGGAAGTCCTGAACATCGCAACCGGCGCCTTGACCGGGCCCGATGAGGCAACGATTCAAATCATACTGGGTGTCGCCAGCCGGCCAGAGACGGTGCAGTGCATCGGACCGGCGGCTCTGGCAAGAATTCCGAGGTAGAGAGATGGTTGAACTGACCCTTCCCAAGAACAGCCGGATCACCACCGGCAAGACCTGGCCCAAGCCGGAAGGCGCCACGAATGTCCGCAAGGTCAGCATTTACCGGTGGAACCCCGATGACGGGAAAAACCCGCAGGTCGATACCTATTTCATCGATATGGACACATGCGGGCCGATGGTTCTGGACGCGCTGATCAAGATCAAGAACGAGATCGACCCGACCCTGACCTTCCGCCGGTCCTGCCGCGAGGGGATCTGCGGGTCCTGCGCGATGAACATCGACGGCATCAATACTCTGGCCTGTATCTATGGCCTCGACGAGATCAAGGGCGATATCAAGATCTACCCGTTGCCGCACATGCCCGTGGTCAAGGACCTGATCCCCGACCTGACGCATTTCTACGCCCAGCATGCGTCGATCATGCCGTGGCTCGAAACCAAGACCAACCGGCCCGCAAAGGAATGGAAGCAGTCGATCGAGGATCGCAAGAAGCTGGATGGGCTCTATGAATGCGTGATGTGCGCATCCTGCTCGACCTCTTGCCCCAGCTACTGGTGGAACGGCGATCGCTATCTTGGCCCGGCTGCGCTGTTGCACGCTTACCGCTGGATCATCGACTCGCGGGATGAGGCGACGGGTGAGCGGCTGGACGATCTGGAAGATCCGTTCAAACTGTACCGCTGCCACACGATCATGAACTGTGCCAAGACCTGCCCGAAGGGTCTCAATCCGGCCAAGGCGATTGCCGAGATCAAGAAGATGATGGTCGAACGGGTGGTCTGACCTTTCCGGCACAATTTTCCGTTGTTTCGCTGCGGGCACTTGACTTTGCAGCGCGGACACCTGATGTGACACCCATTGACCAAGCCTCCTGCCGCGTGAGCAGTGAAGATCCGATAACAAGAAAGACCGGATTGCAGCTTGGAAAACGATCACGCCAAGTGATCCCCGAAGGTTCCCACATCACGCAGGGGTCCGACGATCTGACCGCCAAAGGGCAATTCGGCCCAATGGGGATGTTCGGATCGCCAACCATGCGAAGGCCGCAACCGGTCCGGAATGATCCGGCGGCGACGGCTGCATTCAATATGAAGCGGTCCGCGAGAGCGACCGCAGAGAAGGTAGAATTTGCTTACTTTTAAAGAACTTGGTCTTTCCGATCGTATCGTCGAACGACTGAACGAACAGGGTATGACCGAACCCACCCCGATCCAGGAAAAGGCGATCCCGCTGGTCCTGCAGGGCCGTGACGTGATGGGTCTTGCCCAGACCGGCACCGGCAAGACGGCGGCCTTCGGCCTGCCGATGGTGCATTTGATGGCCGCTGCCGGTCGTAAGCCGAACCCGAAGACCGCGCGGGGCCTGATCCTTGCGCCGACCCGCGAACTGGCCGGCCAGATCACCGATGCGATCCGCCCATTCATCGAGAAAACGCACCTCAAGATCGGGGTCGTCGTCGGCGGGCAGTCGATCAATGTGCAGGTAAAACGGCTGGAACGGGGGCTTGATATCCTCGTGGCGACGCCGGGCCGCCTGCTGGACCTGATCGACCGCCGCGCGCTGACGCTGGCGGAAACCGAATTTCTGGTGCTGGACGAGGCCGACCAGATGCTGGACCTCGGATTCGTCCATGCCCTGCGCAAGATCGCCGCGATGTTGCCGGCAGAACGCCAGACGATGCTGTTCTCGGCCACGATGGCCAAGCAGATGGCCGAAATCGCCGCAGCCTACCTGAACAAACCCGTGCGGGTCGAAGTCAGCCCTCCGGGCAAAGCTGCCGACAAGATTGCGCAATCGGTGATTTTCGTGCCGCAGGCGCGCAAGGCCGAAGTGCTGAAGGAAAAGCTGGACGCGCATCGCGATGAACTCGCGCTGGTGTTTTCGCGCACGAAACACGGTGCGGAAAAGCTGATGAAATCGCTGGAGGCCGTCGGTTTCGCGGCAGGCTCGATCCATGGCAACAAGAGCCAGGGCCAGCGCGATCGTGCCTTGCGGGCCTTCCGCGAAGGCAAGCTGCGGGTTCTGGTCGCCACCGATGTGGCCGCGCGCGGGATCGATATTCCCGAGGTTCGCCATGTCTACAATTTCGACCTGCCGAACGTGCCGGAAAACTACGTGCACCGGATTGGCCGGACCGCGCGGGCGGGCGCCGAAGGGTCGGCCATTGCGTTCTGTGCGCCGGCCGAAATGGGTGAACTGCGCGCCATCGAGAAAACCATGGGGCTGCGTATTCCTGTCGCGGAAGGCACGCCGTGGGAGCATGAAGAACCAGCAGGCGGGTCAAAGAACAAGGGGCGCCGTCGCGGCGGCCCAGGCAAGCCGCAGGGGCAGGGCCAGCACCGTCGGGGTGGCAAGCCACAGGGCAATAAAAGATACAGTCAGGCGGCGTGACACTGCCTGATCGCTGAAATCAAGGGGCCCCATCTTCGGATGGGGCCTTTTCTTTTGGCGTGGAGTCAGACTTTCTGGGCGGCAGGACAGCAAGCGAGGATGTCGATGAAACCGGAAAACCCAGAAACAGCCGCCCCGGCCGATGCCGCAACGCGCCGCGATGTCAGGCCGGTCATATGCTACCCGGTCGACACGCTGCCAGCGCCCGATCTCGGCCCCTATCTTGCGATCCGGGCGGACGCGGTGAAAACCAGCGAAGTTCTGGTCCCGCCACGCGACGCGCGCTGTTTCCGGGTGCCGGCCGGCCATTTCTTTCGCATCACTTCGGTCGAGGGGCCGCAGGTCGGCGACCTCAACCTCTGGAATGCAGCCGATCTGTCCGAGCGCTTCTATTCCGGCAAGACCCGCGCCCTGCATGGCACGCATCTGTCGACAGGGGACCGGATGTGGTCGACCTTCCCGACGCTTCGTCCCATGGCAACGGTGACACGGGATACACTCGACTGGTACGGATTCGACGATTTCGGAGGCTCTGTCCATGATGTGATCGGCACGCGCTGCGACCCCTACACGCACCGGCTGTTGTCGGGGGGGGATTATCACCACTGCTGCCATTCCAACCTGACCCGCGCGCTCGCCGCTGAAACCGGAATGCCGCTCCATGAGGCCGAGGCCCTTGTCCACGATGTGCTCAACGTCTTCATGTGCACCGGATTCACCCGCGACACGGGGCAGTATTTCATGAAGGCCAGCCCGGTGCGCCCTGGCGACCACATCGAGTTTTTCGCCGAGATCGACCTTCTGGGCGGGCTCAGCGCCTGTCCGGGGGGCGATTGTTCGGCGGAACATTCAAGCGATGCCGCGCGCTGTTATCCGCTGCTGGTCGAGATCTTCGCGCCAACAGAGGCCCCGAAGGGCTGGTCGCAACCGCTCAGGAATGGCTACAGCCGTGGCCACGGGCTCTGATATTCTTCTGTTCTGAAAATATCCTCCGGGGGTCCGGGGGTGGAAAACCCCCGGCTCCAACTCAGGCAAAGGCCGCCTCCAGCGCGATTTCGACCATGTCTCCAAAGCTGCGCTCGCGGTCCGACGATGGCAGAGCTTCGCCGGTGATCAGGTGATCGGACACGGTCAGAACCGCCAGCGCCCGCCTGCCATAGCGCGCGGCAAGCGTATAGAGCTCGGCAGCCTCCATTTCGACCCCGAGGATACCGTGGCGCATCATCTGTTCGTTCAGGTCCGGGCGTTCGTCGTAGAACACATCCGACGAATAGATGCCGCCGACATGAGTGGCGACGCCCTTGGCCTCGGCGACGGCAGCCGCCGCGTGCAGGAGCGACCAGTCGGCTGCAGGGGCAAAATTCAGTTCCTTGAAGATGCCGCGTGATGGTGTCGACAGGGTCGATGATGTCATGGCAAGGATCACATCGCGAACTTTCACCTTCTCCTGCATGCCGCCGCAGGACCCGATTCGGATCAGCGTCTGCGCGCCGTAGTCCTTGATGAGCTCATTGACGTAGATCGACAGCGACGGCATTCCCATGCCCGACCCCTGAACTGTGACAGGGCGGCCCTTGTAGCTGCCGGTATAGCCCAGCATGCCGCGCACCTCGTTCACCAGTCTGGGTTTGTCGAGGAAGGTTTCCGCCGCCCATTTCGCACGATAGGGATCGCCGGGTAAAAGGACGGTTTCAGCGATATCGCCTGTCTTGGCTCCGATATGAACGGTCATGGCACACCCCTTTGCGGTTTCCGGCGACTATAGCGCCCGAAACCGCGAAGGGCAGGGGAAATGCGTCAGTGCTGGCTGCGGATGAAGGTGCCGTTCTGCAGATCCTGCATGGCTTGCCGCAGTTCGGCCTGCGTGTTCATCACAATGGGCCCATGCCAGGCCACAGGCTCTTCAAGCGGGCGCCCCGAGATCAGCAGGAACCGGATGCCCTCCGGTCCGGCCTGAACGGTCACCTCATCGCCGGTATCAAAGCGCACCAGCGTGCGGTTGCCGGTCATGTCGCGGATGTTCAGTTCCTGGCCGTCGAATTCCTTTTCCACTCTGACCCCTTCGGGGCGCGAGGCGTCCCGGAAGCTGCCGGAGCCGGCAAAGACATAGGCAAAGGCATTGGCATAGGTGTCGACCGGAAGGCTCTTGCGGGTATTGGGCGGCACCGAGACATCCAGATACATCGGCTCGGCGGCAATCCCGTCTACGGGTCCGGATGTGCCCCAGAAACTGCCCGTGATGATCTTTACCTTGGTGCCGTCGTCGTCCGTAATTTCGGGAATGTCGCTGCCCTGAATGTCCTGATAGCGCGGCGCGGTCATTTTCAGGCCGGAAGGCAGGTTGGCCCACAGCTGAAATCCGTGCATTTGCCCGGCCTTGTTCCCGCGCGGCATTTCCTGATGCATGATGCCTGATCCGGCTGTCATCCACTGCACCGCCCCGGCGCCAAGGGTGCCGCGATTGCCCAGAGAGTCGCCGTGATCGACCTCTCCGGCCAAGACATATGTGATCGTCTCGATGCCGCGATGCGGGTGCCACGGGAAGCCCTTGGAAAATCGGCTGGGGTCGTCGTTGCGGAAATCGTCGAACAACAGGAACGGGTCCGATTCCTTCGGCTCGCGGAAGCCGAACGCGCGATAAAGATGCACGCCGGCGCCTTCCAGCGTCGGCTGGGCGGCGGAAATGGATTTGACAGGGCGGAAGGTCATCGAAGCTCTCCATATCTTTGCCAGCAATATGGAGCGAACCGGCGCGAAGAAAAGCCCCAGTCGCGAACAACCCTTGTGCATTCAGGCAGGAGTGGCGCTAGAATTCCGACAGAAGGCTGCCGTAGCCGGTGAACTGATCCCGAATCGCGGCCCGGCGCAGAGTGTCCCAGAACATCGCCTGATTGGAACAGATTGCGGGCTTGCCCAGTCGCTTTTCCAGATCGCCGATGACATCGAGCGTACGAAGCGCCCCGCAGCTGACGAAAACCGCGTCGGCATCGGGCGTATCGACCGAAGCGGCGTAGTCGAGCAGGAAGTCGGGCCTGACGCGGATCATGTCGCTGTCTTTCTCAAGGTTGAGCCCCTTGATGTTCGTGACGGTGAAGCCGGCGTTTTCGAGATAGGTGACCTCGCGCTGGTTGATTTCGTCGAGATAGGGCGTGGCGATCGCGATGCGTTTCAGCTTCATTGCGCGCAAGGCGCCGATGACGCCCGAGATCAGCGACGTTGGCCGGGCGCCCGGTGCGCCCTTGGACAATTCAGCGAAAACGCGGTCTTCGCCGATCACGAGACTTCCGGAGGTGCAGGCGTAGCAGATGACATCGAGACTGCCGTCGGGCAGCAGTGTCGAGGCCGCCCGCGCGAGGTCATCGGCCTGCGCCGACAGGCTTTCGACCGTGATGCTGTCGGGGTTTGCCGCGCGGGTGAAATGCATGCCGACCCCTTCGGGGCAAAGCCGCATCATGTCATCCTCGATGGTCTGTTCGGTGGCGAGCAGGACAAAGCCGATCTTGGCGCGGTTATGAACGCCATCGTCGAACATGGTCTTATCGGTGCTGGCGGAACCGGGAACGTATGTCGTCAAAGGCCTGCCCTCACGCTGTGTCGGGCCAAACCTATCGCGCGCGGGGCGGGGCGTCTATTCCGCTGCGACCGCCTGCCTGTCCACCAGCGCCACGATATCGAACATGATGCGGTTCAGTTCGAAATCCTTGGGCGTATAGACGCGGGCGACACCGATCTTGCGCAGGTGGGCGGCGTCGTCTTCGGGGATGATGCCGCCGACGACGACCGGGATATGGGTCAGCTTGGCGTCGCGCATCAGCTGCATCAATTCCTCGGCAAGGGGCACGTGGCTGCCGGACAGGATCGAAAGGCCGATGACATGGGCTTCCTGTTCCCGCGCCGCTTTCACGATTTCGGCCGGGGTCAGCCGGATGCCGTCATAGGTGATGTCCATGCCGCAGTCGCGGGCGCGGGCGGCGATCTGTTCGGCGCCGTTGGAATGACCGTCGAGGCCGGGCTTGCCGACGAGGAACTTCAGCCGGCGGCCGAGCCGGTCGGACACCGTGTTCACCGCGGCACGGATTTCGTCCAGACCTTCGGTGCGGTTCGAGGGGCTGGCGGCCACCCCGGTGGGCGCGCGATACTGGCCGAAGGCGGCGCGAACCATGTCGCCCCATTCGCCGGTCGTGGCCCCGGCCTTTGCCGCCGCGATCGAGGCCGGCATGATGTTTTCGCCCGAGGCCGCGGCCTTGCGCAGCGCTGTCAGCGCCGCGGCAACCGCGGCATCGTCACGGGCTGCGCGCCAGTCGGACAGGCGGGCGATCTGGTCGGCCTCGGCGTCTTCGTCAGCGGTCATGATGGTTTCCGGGCCCGAGGTCAGCGGCGATGGTTCCCCGGCCTGCCAGCGGTTGACGCCGACAACGGTGGTTTCGCCGCCCTCGATCCTTCCGATGCGGTCCGCATTCGCCTCGACCAGCCGGGATTTCATGTATCCGATCGCCTCGACCGCGCCGCCCATGCTGTCGATCTGGGCCAGTTCTGCCCGCGCGCCTGATTTCAGCGCCTCGACCTTGGCTGTCACCACCGGGTTGCCATCGAACAGATCGCCGTATTCCAGCAGGTCGGTTTCGTAAGCGAGGATCTGCTGCATCCGGAGCGACCATTGCTGGTCCCAGGGCCGAGGCAGGCCAAGCGCCTCGTTCCAGGCGGGCAGTTGCACGGCGCGGGCGCGAGCGTTTTTCGACAGCGTCACAGCGAGCATTTCCAACAGGATGCGGTAGACATTGTTTTCGGGTTGCTGTTCGGTCAGGCCGAGAGAGTTGACCTGAACGCCGTAGCGGAATCGGCGATACTTCGCATCTGCCACGCCATAGCGGTCGCGGGTGATCTCGTCCCACAACTCGACGAAAGCGCGCATCTTGCACATCTCGGTGACAAAGCGGATGCCGGCGTTGACGAAGAATGAGATACGACCGACCATTTCCGGGAAGTCTTCGGGCGCGACCTTGGACTTCAGGTCGTCCAGCACGGCGGTGGCGGTGGCCAGAGCGAAGGCCAGTTCCTGTTCCGGCGTCGCCCCCGCTTCCTGCAGGTGATAGGAACAGACGTTCATCGGGTTCCATTTGGGCAGATGCTGGCGCGTGTAGGCCGCGATGTCGGTGATCATCCGCAGGCTTGGGGCAGGCGGGCAAATGTAGGTGCCGCGCGACAGGTATTCCTTGATGATGTCGTTCTGGACGGTGCCCTGCAGCGCTGCGATGTCTGCGCCTTGTTCCTCGGCCACCGCGATATAGAGCGCCAGCAGCCAAGGGGCGGTGGCGTTGATCGTCATCGAAGTGTTCATCTGGTCGAGCGGGATCTGGTCGAACAGCGCGCGCATGTCGCCCAGATGACCGATCGGAACACCGACCTTGCCGACCTCACCCCGGGCCAGTTCGTGATCGCTGTCATAGCCCGTCTGGGTCGGCAGGTCGAAAGCCACGGACAGCCCTGTCTGGCCCTTGGCGAGATTGCCGCGGTAAAGCGCGTTCGATGCCTTGGCCGTGGAATGGCCAGCATAAGTGCGAAACAGCCAGGGCTTGTCTTTCCGGATCTCGGTCATCTGCGGTCCTTCGGCGGTGACGTAACTTTGTTGCCCATGGATAATTCATTTCGCAACATGATTCCAAGCAGATTTTCTGCACTGCGGCAAAGCAAGAGGTTCGTCACAAAAGTTTGGCCGAACGTTTGTGCAACGATCATATAGCAGTTGTAGCGATCCGGGATGCGGCTGGCGTCTGCTGGCCATCAAACACCATCAGAGAGGAAAATCATGTCCATCATCACCCTGTCTCGCGCCACGTTACTGGGCACATGCGCCGGAATTGCCTTTGGCCACGTCGCTATCGGTCAATCCATCGAAAAGGTCGAATGGGTCGGGTCGGATGCACCTGCAACGGCCGAACAGTTCGCAGACATGTGGACCAACGCACGCGTGCGGGTCACCTATTCTGACGGTGTCATGAACGAATCCGCGCTGGGCTATGATATGCTGATGACCAACCAGACTGTCGTGGGCAATAACGCAAGCCCGTCGGGGGCGATCTATGACGAGAACATGCAACCCATCGCGGACCCGACCGCGAAGGGCAAGCCGCTGGTCTTCGAAACCCCCGATGGCACGATGCTGGCCAATATCGGCGGCAAGATCTTCCATCTGGCGAATTTCGAATATGACGCGATGCTGGCCGATGGCAGCAGCCCCGACGATGCGTTGGGTCCCGTCCTGCCATCCTCGGTCGTGCTGACCCAGCTGGTTCAGGATGCCAGCGGCAAGCTGACCCCCGTTTCGCAACAGCCGGTGGACTTTTCGTCGGTCGGCGGCATCGCCGTCGCCTGCAACGCGACCGTGACGCCTTGGGGCACATTCCTGTCCTCGGAAGAAAACTATGACGCCGACGCGCGCAAGGTTGAAGCCGACCGGATGGCCGACCCGACGGGCGCGACGGATGTGCTGAAGGGCATGACGCAGCTTTACCATGGCAACCGGAAACTGGCCAACCCCTACCACCGTGGCGTATTGCCCGAGATCCGCGTCGAGCCGAATGGCGCAACCATCGTTATCAAGCATTACGCGGTTGGTCGCGGCGCTTACGAAATGGCGCAGATCATGCCCGACCAGCGCACCGTTCTGGGTGCCCATGACGGCACCAACAAGCCGCTGACGCTGTTCGTGGCGGACCGGGCCGGTGATTTGTCGTCAGGAACGCTTTACGCGGCAAAGCTGGATCAGCAGAGCGCCGAGAACGGCGGGACCTTTGCGATCCAGTGGGTCCGCCTGGGCCATGCGTCCAATGCAGAGATCTCTGACAGGGTTGAAGCCGGGATCAAGTTTTCTGACATCTTCGAAACCTCGGATGTCGCAGCCGACGGGTTTGTCGAAACCATGGCGGAGACCGACAAGTCATCCGAGTTCCTGAAGGTGAAAGACCCGACGGCCGCCGCCTTCCTTGAGACGATGCGCTATGCCGGTGTGCGGGGTGCCTCGACCGAATTCCGCAAGGCGGAAGGTATGGCGTTCGATCCTGCGACGGGAACGGCCTATCTGGCGATCAGCGACATCGGCAAGGGGATGGAAGAGGGCAAGGGCTCGGGCGTCGGCGGCGATCAGATCCGGTTGTCGGGGATGAAGTCCGGCGCGGTCTTCGCTTTGCCGACAGGATCGGCGCAGATGGATACCGATGGGGCGGCGATCGACAGCGGCTTCGTTCCGGTTTCCATGCATGTTCCGGCGGGCCTGATGGGTCAGGATCTGGCCGAGAAGGATGAGTTCGGTAACACGGCCGCACTGGACAGCATCGCGAACCCCGACAACATCTACTGGTCCGAGCCCTACAATACCCTGTTCATCGGCGAGGATTCGGGCATGCATACGTCAAACTTCCTGTGGGCCTGGCAGCCGGGCCTGAGCGCGCCCGTGCGCCTGATGTCGGCGCCGGCGGGGGCCGAGCTCACTGGCTTGCGGGCCATCGAGAACCTTGGCGGGCATGCCTACGTCACCGCGAATGCGCAGCATGTCGGTGATTTCGATCCCGGCGACAACTCGGTGCTGCTGGCCGCGAAGGTCCTGATCAACGAACTGTGGGACAATGGCCAGAAGGCGCCATTGGGCTACGTGACCGGGCTGCCGGGACTGTCGCGCCCGACAAACTGAGGCTGGTCCTGACGGACTTGGGGCCGGGCAACATGCCCGGCCTTTTCGTCGCCGGCCCCATTTACCGGGCAGCGTTTTCCTGCCACGGTCCGGCAATGTTTCGTACCGTGGAAATGCCGATCTGGTTGCTGGTTCTTATCCTCGCTTTCGCGGCGGTGACATTCGCATCGCATTTCCTGTTTCCGTCCGTGCGCTGGTTCTTCCGGCGCCGGATGGAGCGCGTCGTCGCAAAACTGAACGAGCGGCTTGAACGTCCGATCGAGCCTTTCAAGCTGTTGCGCCGGCACGACATGATTCAGCGTCTGATCTACGACCCCAGTGTTATCGAGGCGGTTGCCGAGCACGCGGCTGAAACCGGTGTGCGCGAGGACGTGGCCTTTGAGCATGCGCGGCACTATGCACGAGAGATCGTGCCGTCATTCAGCGCCACGGCTTATTTCGGCTTCGCAACGCGGTTCGCCAAGCTGTTCAGCCGAGCATTCTACCGGGTCCGGCTTGGCCATTTCGATGAGGATGCGATCCGTGCAATCGGCTCTGACGCCACGGTGATCTTCGTGATCAACCATCGGTCGAACATGGACTACGTGCTTGTGACATGGCTGGCCGCGGATCAATCGGCGCTGTCCTACGCGGTCGGGGAATGGGCGAGGGTCTGGCCGCTGTCCCGGCTGATCCGGGCAACCGGCGCGTATTTTATCCGGCGAAACTCGCGCAACGATCTATATCGCAGGGTCCTGGCGCGCTACGTGCAGATGGCGACGCGCAACGGCGTCGCGCAGGCCGTCTTTCCCGAGGGCGGTTTGAGCCTTGACGGTCGTGTCGGGTCGCCGAAGCTGGGACTTCTGAACTACATCATTTCGGATTTCGAACCGGGCAAGAGCCGGGATGTCGTTTTCGTGCCGGTCGCGTTGAACTATGACAGGGTTCTTGAAGACCGCGTTCTGGTCGCGGCCGCCGGTGCGACAGATCGGCGCTTTCGGTTTCGGTGGCGCGATTCCATCCGGTATTTCTTCAAACATATCTATCAGCGCCTGACAGGACGCTTCCTGCGCTTTGGTTATGCGGCGGTGAGTTTCGGGGCGCCGATCTCTCTTGCCGCCTATGCCAAGCGGACAAAGGGCGACCCGACGAAGGAAATCGGTCAGGAGTTGATGCGGCGAATTCGCACGATCATGCCGGTGCTGCCGATCCCGATGGTGGCGACCTGCCTGCTGGAGGCGGCGGGGCCGTTATTCCGTCAGGACCTTGTCGACCGGGTGGCCGCAGAGGTGGGTCGCCTTGAGAAGACCGGCGCCCATGTCGACCTTTTCAATGGCGATATCGCCACCGAAGTCGACAATGCCGTCAATCATCTGCTGATGCGGCAACTGGTCCGCGAAGAGAACGGCGAAATTCACATCGCCGCCGGGGACCACGCCCTGCTGCACTATTACGCCGCCTCGATAGAGCATCTTGTTGCCGCATGCGCAGCGTAAATGCTGCGTTCGCTCGGTTATTAAATTACAAAAATGATCCTCAGATGGTTGCATAATTACTTTTTCGTCGGTATCCAAATTCGGACGCCGTATGCGATTCTGCGCTGCGGCACTATTTTGGAGCTTCGGAGGCAATGATGGCACTCGACACGAATTCCGCGCCCGCAGCATATGACGCGCCGATGCAGGACTTATATGAAGTGGGTCAGATGCCACCGCTCGGCCATGTGCCCAAGCAGATGTACGCCTGGGCGATCCGGCGCGAACGCCATGGCGAGCCGGATACCGCGATGCAGGTCGAAGTGGTCGAAACGCCGAGCATCGACAGCCACGAGGTTTTGGTTCTGGTGATGGCCGCAGGGGTCAATTACAACGGAGTCTGGGCTGCGCTGGGCATTCCGATCTCGCCCTTTGACGGCCACAAGGCGGACTATCACATCGCGGGCTCGGATGCGGCCGGCATCGTCTGGGCGGTTGGAGACAAGGTGAAGCGCTGGAAGGTCGGCGATGAGGTCGTGGTGCACTGCAACCAGGACGACGGCGATGACGAAGAATGCAACGGCGGCGATCCGATGTTTTCGCCCAGTCAGCGCATCTGGGGTTACGAGACCCCGGACGGGTCGTTCGCCCAGTTTACGCGGGTTCAGGCGCAACAGCTGATGCATCGCCCCAAGCACCTGACTTGGGAAGAAAGCGCCTGCTATACCCTGACGCTTGCCACTGCCTACCGGATGCTGTTCGGGCATCGGCCCCATATCCTGAAACCCGGTGACAATGTGTTGGTCTGGGGCGCGTCCGGTGGTCTTGGGTCTTACGCAATCCAGCTGATCAACGCGGCCGGGGCCAATGCCATCGGCGTGATCTCGGAAGAGGACAAGCGTGATTTCGTCATGAGCCTTGGAGCGAAAGGCGTCATCAACCGCAAGGATTTCAAATGCTGGGGCCAGATGCCCAAGGTCAATACGCCCGAATACAAGGCGTGGTTCGACGAGACCCGCAAGTTCGGCAAGGCGATCTGGGAGATCACCGGCAAAGGCAACAATGTCGACATGGTGTTCGAGCATCCGGGCGAAGCGACTTTTCCGGTCTCTGTCTTCGTGGTCAAGCGCGGCGGGATGGTCGTGATCTGCGCCGGGACGACCGGTTACAACCTCACCTTCGATGTCCGCTATCTCTGGATGCATCAGAAGCGGGTTCAGGGGTCGCATTTCGCCAATCTCAAACAGGCCGCAGCTGCCAACAAGCTGATGCTGGAACGCCGTCTTGATCCCTGCATGTCAGAGGTCTTCCCCTGGGCGGAGATTCCCGCCGCTCACATGAAGATGCGCCGCAATGAGCATAAGCCCGGCAATATGGCGGTGCTGGTTCAGGCCCCGAAAGCGGGATTGCGGACGCTGGAAGACGTGATCGAGGCTGGCGCGCAATCTTAACCAAGCTGCTTCAAGGCTGAGAACCGAGACCGCCCGACCTTCACCAGTCGGGCGGTTTTTTTGTCATTGTTTCTCAACCGGATACAGAATGGCAGTTTCGGGCAAAAACCTCCCCAAAATTGGGGAGTAGAAAACAGCGAATTTTCAGAGAAACATAATACATGCTAAGGTTGTATTAATATCTTGTTAACCTATGACAAAGAGAGTTTTCCATGGCAAATGACTGGATCATCGACGTTCTTGCGGACCTCAAGACCTACGCCAGAAAGAATGGGTTGTCCGTGCTCGCGAAACAGCTGCAGGAAACTACGCTGATCGCAGCAACAGAGATTGCGTCGTCAGAAGAAAAGGCGCCGGAGACGGCGAATTGGGAACTCGGTGACGCTACAGGACATTATCGAACGGTTGCAACGCGCGAAAGCGCTTGAAGATCTTCAGACCATTACGGAAGAGCTTCGCGAGCACTACGCCACCACTCACATCGTCTACCATTGGGTCAACAGCATAGGAGAGAGGTTCGGCGCCGGCACCTACAGCACCGACTGGGTCGACCGTTATCTTGAGAAAGACTATCTGCGCATGGATCCAGTCATTTTCGGCTGTTTCCAAAGGTTTCACCCGGTCGACTGGAAACAGCTGGACTGGAGCACCAAGGCCGCGCGGTCATTCCTGAAGGATGCGATCAGCTTCGGTGTCGGCAACCAAGGCTACACCATCCCGATCCGTGGCCCGAATGGGCAGTTTGCACTGTTCACGGTAAGCCACACGACAACGGACGAGGCATGGGAAGGTTTCATACAGGCAAATGCCCATGATTTCATGATCATCGCACATGAGTTCAACAAGAAGGCGCTGGAATTCGAGACGGGGACAGAGGTGGTGTCGGTGCCTGCCCTGTCACCCCGTGAGCTGACGGCGATGAGTTATCTGGCCAAGGGGTTCAGCCGGGCGCAGGCGGCGGACGAACTGAAAATCTCAGAGCACACGCTGCGGGTCTATATCGAAGCGGCCCGGCACAAACTTGGCGCGCTCAACACCACACATGCCGTTGCGCGTGCGCTGAGCTGCGGTCTCATCGTGGTCTGAGTGTTGCGCCTTTGGCGTCGCCCGCGCGCGGTTCGGTAAAATTCTAGAAAGATTGCCGCGCGCTGGCTGACCGTGTCGTTAACCATGTCTGCGTAGCCTTTCCGTGACCCGTCGGAAAGGACCCCAAATGCTTCGCTACGTCTACGGCCACGACCTGCAACATTTTCCCCTCCTGCGTGACACGATGTTTCGCGATCGCGCGGATCAGTTCCTGACCCGACTTGGCTGGGCGGTTCGTGTCAATGCCGCAGGCGAAGAGCGTGACGAATATGACGATCTGAACCCGCTCTACCTGATCTGGCAGAACGAGGACGGGCGCCATGGCGGTTCAATGCGCTTTCTGCCGACGATCGGCCAGACCATGGTCAACGACCATTTTCGTCATCTGACAGATGGGGTTCGCATCGAGAGCCCGCTGATCTGGGAATGCACGCGGTTCTGTCTGGCTCCCGGCGCTGAACGCCGGGTTTCGGCGGGTCTGGTTCTGGGCGCAGGCGAGATCATGGCAAACTTTCACCTCAAGCATTTCGTCGGGGTCTTCGACCCGCGGATGGAACGCATCTACCGTCTGATGGGGCTGGAACCCGATGTCCTGGGACGGTCGGGCGAGGGCCGCGACCGGATCGGCGTCGGTCTGTGGGAAATGCAGGAAGCCGCATGGCCGCACACATTGGCGCGGGTCGGCATTTCGCGCGACACCTCGTTGGACTGGTTCCGGCAGTCCTTTTCTGCGTCGGATTCCAAAAGGCTTTGCGAACCTGCCCTGACCTAGCGGTGTCAAAGGTGCTGGCCCCTGTGGCGGTGCGACTGTAGGGTCGCCGCCATGGGCGTGTCGCTGTTTCAGTTTTCCGAAGATCAGGCAGAAGCCTTTGACCGCGTGGCAGAAATGCTGCGCGGCGCCGGTGTGGATATCGACGAGTCGATCACCACCCCGGATGCGCCTGCGCGCGAAGATGTGCTGGCGGTGATCGGCAAGGCAGGGTCGGGCAAGACCATGCTACTGGCGCGGCTCTATGAGGCGATGCAGGACGCCGGCGTTGACGTGATTTCGGGCGACTACGAAAGCCGAAGGCGCAAGGACAGGCGCACATTGGCAATCCTTGCCCCGACGAACAAGGCCGCGAGCGTGCTGCGGATGCAGGGCGTTCCGGCGACGACGATCCACCGGATACTCTACACTCCGGTCTATGACCCGGAATATGAAAAGGTTGCGGAATGGCTTGCCGGAGGCGCCGAGCGCCCCGTTGTCGAAGGGCTTACCGATATCGCCCTGGATCGCGCTTTTGCCTTTTACCAGACCAACAGATCGATCCCCGGTGCACTGGCCGCCGCGGGTCTGCGCGGGTCCGATTTCATCACAGGATGGAAGCGCCGCGAGGACCCGCTCGATATCGGGTTTGTCGACGAAAGCTCTATGCTGGACGAACGGCAGTTCGAAGATCTCAAGGAAATCTTCCCGACACTCTTGCTCTTTGGCGATCCGGCGCAACTTGCGCCTGTCAACCAGTCGGGGGCCATGGTCTTTGACGGTTTGCCGGAACGGCGCAAGCTGGTCCTGCACCGGATCCACCGGCAGGACCTCGACAATCCGATCCTTGATCTTGCCCATGCGCTGTCCGACGAGAGCCTGCACTTCGAAGCCTTCGAACGGATGATCGCCGATGCCGCCCGATCCGATCCGCGGGTCGTGATGGCTGAAAGGGTCGAATCCGACCTTATGGCGCGGTCCCCGGTTCTGGTCTGGCGGAACGTGACCCGTGTCAGGCTGATTCAGGCTTTTCGCGCCGCTTTCGGCGCGCCGCCCGATGCGCTTGTTCCCGGCGAGCCATTGATATGCGACGGTATTGAACTGCCATTGAAGCACCGCAAGAAGCGGATCGATCTGGAAGCGCGCGGGCTGATCAAAGGCGCGCAGGTGATCTATCTGGGGCCGGGAAACAAGCCGGGGTTTTCGCGTCTGCATGTCGTGGGGGCTGAAGATCCGCAGGTGAGCGCGGCGTCCATCATCAAGATCGAACTGCCTGATGAAGAAGAGCCGTTCATCCCCTATGCCGCCCGGATGGGGGCGGCTTTCCTGCATGGTGCAGCCGTCACGATCCATAAGGCGCAGGGCAGCCAGTGGCGCGATGTGCAGGTCTTTGCGCCCGATCTGTATGCCGCGAGTCGTGCAGGACGGATGGAGGCGGGCATTCCGCTATGGAAGCGTCTGGCCTATGTCGCGATTACCCGGGCGGAAGAGCGGCTTTTGTGGGTCACGCGCAATCGGCTGGCCCGGCCGACCGAACCACTTTCGATCCAGGACTTGAATGTCGCGCCGAAGACGTTTCAACTGACCGCCGAAGCTGAATTGGAGAACTAATATGACCGGTACGATCATTATCACGGGCGCGAGTGCCGGCATTGGCAAGGCGACGGCGCAGAAATTTCTCGACGGCGGTTGGACAGTCGGCCTGCTGGCCCGCCGCGCCGAGCCTCTGGAGGAGCTTGCGGCGCGCTATGACAAGGCCGTTGCCTTGACCGCGGACGTGACCGATGTCGGCTCGGTCGATGCTGCCTTTGCGGAATTTATCGCAAAGGCCGGGCGTCTTGATGCGATCTTCAACAACGCCGGTCGCGGCAGTCCGGCGCAAACCATCGACGAGATTGACCCCGATGTCTGGAAGGCCGTCGTGGACGTGAACATGACGGGAATGTTCCTGTGCGCCCGCGCCGCATTCCGGCAGATGCGACATCAGGCGCCGCAAGGTGGGCGCATCATCAACAACGGGTCAATTTCCGCATCGGCGCCGCGCTGGGGTTCTGTGCCATATACTGCGACCAAGCATGGCGTTTCGGGCCTGACCAAGACGATTTCTCTGGATGGTCGGCCGTTCAATATAGCTTGCGGACAGATCGACATCGGCAATGCCTTGACGGAAATGACGGCCCGGATGTCAGGGGGCGTGCCGCAGGCGGATGGCCAGCTGAAGCCAGAACCGACGATGGATGTTCAGCATGTGGCGGATGCGGTTTGGCACATGGCGGGGCTGCCGCTGTCGGCAAATGTCCAGAGCATCACGATCATGGCCACCACAATGCCCTATATCGGGCGCGGCTGAAGCAGGGCGGTTTGCAATGCTATCACAAGCCACCCGGGCACCGGGTGTTTTCCGATGCTCTTTCAAGTCTCAATCCATTCCGCATCAACTGCGGAGATATTTGAAGATTGCGGATGCCCCCCATCCCGCTGAGATGGCGATCACAAGTGTGAGGATGGCGTAAGCCAGCGGCGTTTCATGCGCGAGATTGAAAAGCCAACGTTCCAGACCAACTTTCTGGACGTCGATAGTTCTTTCATGGGCCGCAACGACCGAGCCGCTGCGGGTCAGGAAGATCCGGGCGGTATAGGATCCTTCGGTCAGGTTCGCCGGCAAGGCGATCGAAGTATCAAAAAGAGTTTCCTCGGCGACGTTCACGGTGTTCGCGTCGAGCTGGTAGAGCCCTTTCTTGCTTCGGATGCGGATGAGCGCATCGGTAAAGGCCGCGGAATCTGCTATGTTCATCGGGGCCCCAACGGATCGTATCGCGCGCGGGATCGATATCTTGTAGCGAAGGTCTTCGATATCCTTCAGCACCTCGTTCATTGGCCCGCTGGTCGCCACGGCATAGAAGCTGGGTGCGGAATCCACTTCGACCGCATCGGTGTTGATCCAGATGCCAAAGCGCTTTTCCTTGCGCCGGACGACGATGGGTTGCGACGGGCCTGCGACCGTTATCACGACCTGCAACGGGCCGGTTCCGGGGGGGGGAGATTCACGCTTGACCGCGCCAAAGATCAAGATCTCCGAGCCGTCGAAATTCGCTGTGATCGCGACGCGGTTCTGCGATAGGCCAGCAACGACCTCTTCTTCCGCGAGAGCGGGGCAGGCGAGCGCCAGAAAGATCATAAGGAGCCGGAGGATCATCGTGCGATGTCCCCCAGCGAATAAAGTTCGGTCGGCTGAAGCAGCAGATCAAGCGCCAGCTTGCCGCAAACCGCAAGCACCATGAGCGCCAGCAGAATCCGCAATTGTTCTGCCTTGAGCCTGCCGCCGAGCTGGGTGCCGATCTGGGCACCGACCACCCCGCCAATGAGCAGCAGGACCGCCAGCATCATGTCTACGGTATGGTTCGTTGTCGCGTGCATGATCGTGGTAAAAGCGGTGACGAAGATGATCTGGAAAAGCGAGGTGCCGACGACGACCTTGGTCGGCATTCCCAGAAGATAAATCATGGCGGGGACCATGATGAAGCCTCCGCCGACCCCCATGATCGCGGCCAATATGCCGACGAGCAGGCCGACAACGATTGGCGGGATGACCGAGATATAAAGCCCCGAAGTGCGGAACTTCATCTTGAAGGGCAGGTTGTGGATCCAGTTGTGTTTGTGCCGGACGACTTTCGCTCCGGGCCGTCTGGTTCGCAGGATTGCGCGCAGGCTTTCGTAAAACATCAGCGCGCCGATCAGGCCAAGAAAGACGACGTAGCTTAGCTGAACAAGTAGATCGACCTGACCCATCGCACGCAGCATGTTGAACAGCTGGATGCCAAGCCCGGCCCCCAACAGACCGCCAACCAGCAGAACGGTTCCCATTCGCAGGTCCACCGCCTTGCGTCTGAATTGCGTCAGAACGCCTGAGAATGAAGCCGCCACAAGCTGCGCCGCCCCGGTCGCAACGGCGACTGACGGGGTAATGCCTATGAAGAACAGAAGCGGGGTGATCAGGAAGCCACCGCCGACGCCGAACATGCCGGACAATATGCCCACGATTCCGCCGAGACCCAGAAGCAGGAAGGCGTTTACCGAAACCTCGGCAATGGGAAGGTAGATTTGCATATTGCTTTTCCGGCAGGATATGGCCGTTTCAGTCAGACAACTCCTTTCGGACCGGGGTGTCAAACCCTGCGCGCCCGGCGGCGGCTGATTTTGATGTGGTGAGGCGCGCTGGTCTTATATCCGGTGCGGAACTGGACTTGTTGCGATCAGAAATCCGACAGAAAGCGGCGAAGGATGCGTTCCAGCTTCGCAGCCCCCACAGGGGCCATCGCCTTGGTATGTTCGTGGCTGATCTTTTCGTCTGACATGCCGGCGGCCATGTTCGTGATCGTAGAAACCGCGGCGACCCTGAGGCCAAGAAACCGCGCAAGGATTACTTCGGGAACAGTCGACATGCCCACGGCATCGGCCCCGAGCGTCCGGATCGCGCGGATTTCTGCCGGGGTTTCGAAGGACGGCCCGGAATACCACGCGTAGACGCCTTCCTTCAGCGGCAGGCCTTCAGCTTTGGCGGCTGCTTGCAGAGAGGCGCGAAGCGCCGGGTCATGGGCATCGGTCATCGGCACGAAGCGCGCGTCGCTAGGTTCGCCGATCAGCGGATTGAGGCCTGAGAAATTGATGTGGTCGCTGAGCAGCATCAAATCGCCCGGAGGGATGTCGCTGCGCATCGAACCTGCCGCATTGGTCAGGATGACCGCCTCGGCGCCAAGTTCCCGGAGAACCTCGAGCGGCAGCCGCATCGCGTCACCGCGTCCGCGTTCATAATAGTGCGCGCGACCGCCGAAGACGGCGACGCGGACCCCTTCAAGCTCTCCGATCACCAGTTTCGGGTTGTGACCCGACACGCCGGCATGTGGGAAACCCGAGAGATCGGCATAGTCGATCGCGGTGCCTTTGACCTCTTCGGCAAGGTGGCCCAGCCCGGAGCCCAGCACGAGGCCAAGGCGAACAGGGTCGTTGCCAGCGCGGGACTGGATGAGAACAGCTAGGTCTTGGGCGGTCATCGGCATGGCAAAATTGGTAGTCCGCTCGCGGCTGACATTCAAGCCGGGAAAACATCTGCGCAAGAATGTCGCGCAGGTCCTAGACGCTTACCGCCTTCAGCAATTCTTCGCGGGAAAGCTCTGATTTCGATCCGGATTTGACAACCTTCCCGCGACGCAGGATCACGAAGAGGTCGGCATGGTCGAATGCGAAGTCGAAATACTGCTCAACCAGAACGATCGCCATATCTCCCCGGTCCCGAAGGTAGGTGATGACCCGCCCGATCTGCTGGATGATGTTGGGCTGGATACCCTCTGTCGGTTCGTCCAGAAGCAGGAGCTTTGGTTTGGTGATCAGGGCGCGGGCAATGGCGAGTTGCTGTTGCTGACCGCCCGAAAGGTCGCCGCCACGCCGGTGTTGCATGTCCCTGAGAACCGGGAAGAGATCGTGTATTTCATCGGGGATCGAATGTTCGGACGGGGGCAGGCAGGCATAGCCGGTTTCAAGGTTCTCCCTGACCGTCAGCAGCGGAAAGACATCGCGCCCCTGCGGGACATAGCCGACGCCGCGTTTCGCGATCGCATGAGCGGGTTCCCTGCCGATGCGCTTGCCGTTGATCTCTAACGTGCCGGAGGAACGGGGATGGGTGCCCGAGATGGCCTTGAGCAGGCTGGTCTTTCCAACACCGTTGGTGCCCATCACGCAGGTGACTTTGCCCAGATTGGCCTGCATCGAGATGTCATGCAGGATTTGCGAGCTTCCATAGTGCAGGCAAAGGTTTTCGATCTTCAGCATCGCTCAGCGCCCCAGATATACGTCGATGACGTCTTGGTTCTTGGTGACATGGTCAAGACTGCCTTCGGCCAGAACCGAACCTTCGTGCAGAACTGTCACCTTGCAGTTCAGCCGCCGGACGAATTCCATGTCATGTTCCACCACGACCACCGCACGGGTCTTGGCCGCTTCCACGAGAATCCCGGTGGTGTGTTCGCGTTCTTCCGGCGTCATTCCGGCGGCGGGTTCGTCGACCAGCAGCAGCCGTGGCTCCTGCGCCAGCAGCATACCGATTTCCAGCCATTGCTTTTGCCCGTGCGACAGTTCGCCGGATTTGCGGGATAGCTGGTCCGACAGGCCGATTTCCGCCGCGAGGTCCTGCACCTTGTCGCGGTCCCGCGCGCTGCGGCGATAAAAGAGCACCGACAGCGGGCTGCGGTCTTTTTTCAGCGCCAGCAGCAGGTTGTCGAACACCGACTGGTCTTCGAACACGGTTGGGCGCTGGAACTTGCGGCCAACCCCGGCCTGCGCAATTTTCTCTTCGCTCATCTTGAGCAACGAAACCGATCTTTCTCCCCAGATGACGCGTCCTTCGTCGGGGCGGGTCTTGCCCGTGATGATGTCCATGAAGGTTGTCTTGCCCGCCCCGTTCGGGCCGATGATCGCGCGCATCTCGGCGGGGCCGATCTGGAACGACAGGTTGTTGATGGCGCGAAAGCCGTCGAACGAGACCGAAACACCGGAAACTTCAAGCAACGTTGTCATTGCGTCGCCTCCTGTTCCTGAAGCGATCCTTTGTCGGGACCAAGGTCCGCGCCGTGACGGTCCGGCGCGCGCGCCCCCGTCATCAGATCGACAAGGCCGCCGATCCCCTTGGGGGCGAAGAGCGTGACCATCACGAAAGAAAGCCCCAATATCACCTGCCACCAGTCGACCCAGTTGACGGTGTATGCGCCAAGTGAAAAGCCCGGAACCTGTCCGCCGGTGAACCAGCTTGACACCAGTGATACGAATGCTGCGCCGATGACCGCCCCATAAAGTCTGCCGCGGCCGCCGATGGCGACCCAGACGGCAAGATAGATCGAGGCGATGGGTGCCACTTCGGCCGGGTTGATGATGCCCGCCTGTGGATAATAGAGCGCCCCGGCGATCCCGGCGATGATGGCCGTCAGAACGAAGATGAACAGTTTGAAGCTTTCGACCGGGTAGCCAAGGAACCTGACACGCGCCTCGTCGTCGCGAATGCCGCGAATGACGCTGCCGAACTTTCCCGATACAACCCATGCTGCCAACAGATACCCAAGGCCAAGCGCCAGCGCCGAGGCCCAGAGGAACCAGAGCGACATGACCGATTGCGGGACCGCGTCCGCGCCGGGGATGTTCTGCAAACCCGAAAGCCCATTGTTGCCGCGCAGCCCGCTGTCATTCTGGAAAAGGTACAGGGCGAGCGCCAAAGTCATCGCCTGCGTCAGGATCGAAAGGTAGACCCCCGTAACGCGGCTGCGAAAGGCGAGCCAGCCGAAGACCAGTGCCAACAGGCCCGGAACAAGGATGACCAGTGCAAGCTGCATCGTCAGGCTGCTTGAAAAGGCCCAGACCAGCGGGAATTCCGCGCTGCCGACAACACCAAAGATCTGGTTGCCAATGGCGTCGCTGATTTCCTGATCCGTCGGCGGAATCGCGGCATTTGCCAGAGATGCGACAACGATGTCGCGGGTCCGCGCATACATCAGCCACATGCCGATCATGTAGCCGCCAAGCCCGAAGAAGGCGAAATGACCGAGCGAGAGGATACCACAATATCCCCAGACCAGATCCATGGCGATTGCAACCAGGCAGAGGCAGAGCGTCTTTCCCAGCGTTTTGACGAAACTGGTCGAGATCAGCCCGGATCCCGCAGCCTCGGACATCATCGTCACGCCGAGCGTGAAGAGCGCGAGGCAGCCGAGGAAGATCAAGACCGACGGATTGCGAAATATGAAGCTGCGTTCCATGCCTAGTCCCCCGCTGCGCGGCCCTTGAGGGCAATGATGCCTCTGGGCCGGAACTGGATGAAGATGATGATGAAGATGATCATGTAGGTCTGGGCGGCCAAGGTGTTGCTGGGGTTCGCCCATTCGATGCCCTTCTGCAGAAAGCCGATCATCGCGGCCCCCGCGAGGGTGCCCCAGATATTGCCAACGCCGCCAACGACGACGGTCATGAAGCTCTGGACGATATAGTCGCTGCCGAGTTCCGAAGTGACCTTGGCGAAAAGCCCGATGGCGACCCCGGCGATGCCTGCGATCCCGGACCCAAGGCCAAAGGTCAGCATGTTCACGCGGTCGGGATTGATCCCCATGCTTGCGGCCATTCGCGGGTTCTGCGTCACCGCGCGGGTTTCAAGCCCCAGCCGCGTGCGTTTCATGATGAACAGGAAGACGCCAAGAAAGATGAGCGCAAGGACGAAAATGGCGATCCTTATGTAGCTGATCGACACCACATCGTTCAGCACCCAGGCGCCGTCCAGCCATGCCGGAGAGGTCAGCGGCCGTGCCTGGGTTCCAAAGATGTTCTTGGCGATCTGTTGCAGCGCGATGGAAATGCCGAAGGTGGCAAGCAAGGTTTCAAGCGGTCGGTTGTAGAGCCATCTGATGACCAGACGCTCCATTGCCACACCCGCGGCAAAGGTGATGGCAAAGGCCGCGGGCAGTGCTACGAGAATCGATACCGTGTAATCCGGGATGATCTGCTGGACGACATAGCCGGTATAGGCGCCCATCATTATGAACTCGCCATGCGCCATGTTGATGACCCCCATGACGCCGAAAGTGATCGCAAGACCAATGGCAGCCAGAAAGAAGATGGATGCGAGAGAAAGCGCATCCAGCGCCAGATCGAGCGCCTGATTGAACCCGACGGTCCTGTCGGTGGCGGCAAGCGCCTTGGCCGCCGCCGTTGTCACCGCAGCCGAGGGATCGCTGTAGACCTCGAAGAACTGATGGGCCGTGAGCGCGTTCCCGACGTCAGCTTCCGTGACAAAAGGGGGGGCCTTGTCGGCGGCAACCAGGGCAGCATAGGCGCGGTCGCGATTCTCGGTGGTGTTCAGTTGTGCGACCGGAATACCGGCTACCGCGCCGTTCTCGATGTTTGCGGCAAGGGCCGCTATCCTGTCGGCTTCGGTGGCGCGCGCCGTGGCAAGCCCGGCCTCGACCAGCATCGCATAGGCATCCCCGGCCGAAAGGTCCGCGGTGCCGGGTTGCAGAAAACGGGCAACGTTGGCGCTTGGCGTTTCATTGGCGGGGGCCACCATTGGTCGGGTCTGCAGCAAGGGATTGAGCGTAGCGCGGACATCCAGCGACAGGCTGCCCGAAACCGCTTCGATTGCGGCGATCCTCTGCGCTTCGTCCTTGTCATAGCCAATGGTCAGCAACTGGGCGAGCCGCTCTTTCTGGGCCCGGATATCGGTATCGGGTTCATCGGCAATGGATGCGCGCAAGGGTGCCAGCTGGCTGGCGTCGGGATCGCGTTGGATCGCGAGCAAGGCGGCGCGGCGCCGTTCAGGGTTTGGGTCGGCAAGCTGGAATTGCACGAGCGCTGCGCCGATCAGAGCGCGGACGCCGCTGTTCGGTTTCAACTGCGTCAGCTCGGACTTGGGAAACAGGCCGATTTCAGCGTCATCGGCGAAGTCGAACAGTCGGACCTGCCGGTCTTCGGCTTCTGCGCCGTAGAAGAAAAGGCCATCGGCATTGCGTTGCCACATGTCCTTGGCCTGCCATTTCTGAAGGACTCGCTGAACCGCTGGCAGTCCGCTTTCCGCGAGGGCAGATATGGCGGGCTCGATCGTTGTGCGTGACCCCTTTTCGATCACGGCACGATGGCTCTGCATCAGGTCCTGCACTGTCGTGTCCTGGGCAGTGGTCGACAGAACGGACAGGCAGAGGGCGATCAGCGCCAGTAGGGTAACTCGCATTTTTTGCAGCCTGATTTTGAGAAGGAAGGGGGCGTTGCCCCCTTCCGTGTGACCAGCGGATCAGTAGTTTGAAAGCGTCTGCACGCAGGTCTTGGTTTCGGTATTGTACATACCGCAATCCAACCCTTTCCAATCCGAAGTCAGGACCGCCGATTCAGGCAGGAAGTCGG
>JAHEAO010000151.1 GCA_024642725.1 Paracoccaceae bacterium
GATAAGCACCCGAGACAGCAATCCCTGGTCTTTCATGATGGGATCGCCAACCACACTCTGCGCTACGCCAGGTTGGATCATCAAATGCATAGATACTCGCTTACCGTTTAGCTGGACCGGTTCTGCGGATGCTCTGCTCTTGGTGAGTGTGGCTCCATCCCAAAGCTTGGAAAACCCTGCGGCAGTTTTGAGCGCGTTTTCCCTTTTCATGCTGTGACCACCAAAGAACTGGCCACCTTCATCAGTCATCACGGCGACGGATGGGAAGCCATTTTCCAATTGGCGAATAAGCCCTTCGATTGTTGGGTCGCTGATCCGCACCGAGGGGTAAAGCGGGGGTTCAGGCGGGAGGTCTGCGTCCACTTCTTTGATGTCATCGTCGATCACGTCAAAATCATTGTCCCTCTTGCGCCTTTTGCCCTTCTGATTGGCCGGCTTCGCTTCATACTCACGCTTTTCGTGATAGTACCTGCGGCCGCGTTCAACTTCGAAACGCTCGACCGCAGTTGACGCCAGATGTTCACATGCCGATTTCCGCTCACCGGACTGAGCCACGGTCACCGCGAAACAGCTCAGCGGGACAGAGCCAACAAGAAACTCCGCATCCGCGTGTGCCTGTGTGGCCAAACTGACCACGATCAAGACGCTTTGCATCGGAATTTCATCGGGCGCCTGCGTTAGTGTCGAAATGGCCCTGACCACTTCTGCCAGGCGCCCCAAACCGTCCCAGGGAACCGGCTCTGAGGCTCTCAGTTCCCCGAACAATGGGGTGGGTTCGGCTTGGGGAGTGGAGACATAGCTCTCCCCTTTGCTAAACTGTGAAGTCAGCATTCATTCTCTCCAGCAATTTGTTGATGGGCTGGTTTCCAAGCCCGGAACGTCTGTGTCTTGGTCAGCGAGATACGCTAAAGTTTCTCGGATACTCTGTGCTGATCGAACAGCATCTCATCGACGAAGTCTTGCCGATACACTGGTCACCCGCACCCAGATGTCATTGTCCGTCGTCAGATAATTTGGGACTCTTGATCGTTTTTCGTATTGGAGGCTCTGGCTCATCCTTGACCGAGTTTAGGCGGTTTCAGTTTCGTGGCGCAAGCGCCGCTTGAGCATGGTTTTCCGTTTGATCTCCTCTCGCTGTTTCAGGATCTGTTCGGCGCGCCCGAAGTAGACGTCGGCGGGCGTCAGGTTTCCGAGGCTCTCATGGTACCGGCGGGTGTTGTAGTACTCGACGAACGCGCCGATCTGACGTTCGAGATCCCCGGGCAGGAAGTAGTGCTCAAGCAGGACGCGGTTTTTCATGGTCTGATGCCACCGCTCGATCTTGCCCTGTGTCTGCGGGTGGTAGGGCGCACCGCGGACATGGTCCATGCCCTTGTCCTCGAGATAGTCGGCCAAGTCGCCCGCGATGTAAGACGAGCCGTTGTCGCTGAGCAGCCTTGGTTTGGCGACCACGGTCGCGCAGTCACAGCCCGAAGCTTTCAACGCCAGGTCGAGCGTGGCGGTCACGTCCGCGGCCTTCATCGTCGTGCAGAGCTTCCAGGCGATGATATACCGGCTGTAATCATCCAGGATGGTCGACAGGTAGAACCAGCCCCAGCCGAGGACCTTGAGATAGGTGAAGTCCGTCTGCCAGAGCTCGTTGGGCCGTGTGGTCTTGTCCCTGAACTGATTGGCCGCTTTCATCACGATATGCGCTGGTGCCGTAATCAGGTCCTCTGCCTTTAAAATCCGATAAACGGATGATTCCGAAACAAAATACCGCTTCTCGTCGGTGTATTTGACCGCCAGCTCGCGGGGCGTCAGGTCTTCGTACTCCAGGGCAAACTCGATAACGTCAGCACGTGTCGCATCCGGGAGGCGGTTCCACACAGAGCCAGGGTGAGGCGCGGTGTCCCCGAGCGCATCAAGCCCGCCGCCCAACCATCGATCATACCAGCGGTAATAGGTCGTGCGGGGGACCCCGAGCATGGCCAGGGTCTGGCGAGCCGGCAGATGCGAGGCTTCCACGGTGCGGATGATCTCCAGCTTTTCCGAAGCGGGATACCTCATGTCTCGTACTCCCCATCCCCGATCATGCTTTTTTTGAGCAGGCGGTTTTCCAGGGTCAGGTCGGCAACGACCTCCTTCAGCGCTGTTGCCTCGGAGCGCAGTTCCTTGACTTCGGGTGAGGTCGCCTGACGGGCCGTATCCCCGGCCAGGCGCTGCTTGCCCGCTTCGAGAAACTCTTTCGACCACGTATAATACAGGCTCTCGCTGATCCCTTCACGGCGGCAAAGCGCGGCGATGCTCTCCTCCCCGCGCAGGCCCGCCAACACGATCCTGATCTTCTCTTCGGCCGAGTAATGTTTGCGCGTCCTGCGCCGGATGCCTTTGACCAACTTGTCAGCGGCGTCTTTCGATGTTCCGGATTTCCTGTTCATCTTCGCTCCTTGATGGCTGCGATGAACCAGAAATCCTCCGTTATGAAAACTTCAAATCTGCCCCACAGGCGCTGACGTCAGACAAGCGACCTGCGCGACATCGCGCGCTGCCGGAGGGCGCAGGAAATGGTCAGGAATGATCAGTACAGCCTGGAACAGATCGCAGCCGCGATAGGTCTATCGGGTGTTCCAAGCCTGTGCCGGG
>JAHEAO010000091.1 GCA_024642725.1 Paracoccaceae bacterium
CGTTCACCTACGCCAGCCCGATGATCCGGGGTATTTTCCAAACGCCCGAGACGTTCGGCCAGATGGTGCGGCAGGGCTATCCGATGGTCTGGCGGCCGTCGGACGTGCGGTTTCTGGACCTCGAGGATCTTGGCGGGCGGATGCTGCAACGGGTGCAGATTCTGGATCAGGCCGGGGTGCCCTATATCGCGGAATATGAGATGATCAGGACCGATGACGGGTGGCAGATCAACGGGGTGCGGATTGAACGGTCGCCCGAAGTCGGGGCATAATCAAAGGCAACGCCGGCTGAACGAACGAGCCAGATGCCGGATCTGAGCCCCAAGCGGCCGGGTGGCGGCATGCCAAGCAAGTCCGATCCGAAAAGAATTGCCGTTGCGCACTTTGTTGGACATGCTCGATCAGCAATATCGAAACGGGCATTTCCTGCCCCACCTGAAAAGGGGTTCAGACCATGCATCCTACTGAAAAAGTGGTCCGTCAATTCCACGAGTCCTGGGGAATGCGCGACCCGGACCGGGGCGCAGAAGTCATTGCACCGGAGTGTGACTTCGAAGACATCGCGCGCGGCGAAAAGCAGACCGGAAAAGATGCCTATAAGGCAGATTACCACCGCTGGCGTGAGGCGTTCCCTGACGGGCTTTGCGAAGTCGAGAATGTAATTGTCAGCCAATGCGGTGAGTGGGCCACCGTCGAGTTTCGCAATACCGGGACGCACACGGGCGTGCTTCATTCAAGCCTTGGGGATTTCGCCCCGACCGGAAAACGCGCCGAAGTCCGCTATTGCTCGGTGATGCGGGTCAAGGATGGAATGGTGGTCGAGGGGCGCGACTATTATGACAGCGCGACAATTGCGCGGCAATTGGGTCTTGTAGACTGAAGGCGGCCCGCCCGCCGGGTTCAGTTGAAGGCAAGCACCGCCAGGATCAGCGCCAGAACTGCGACAGCAGGTCCGGCATGGCCAAGCAGTTTCATGCGCGCAGCGTCGGGCGGCGTTCCGGCCTTGCGGGCATTGATGATCGTCAGGTTCGCCAGAACCGAAATCGCCGTAAGTCCGATCACGACCGCGAGTTTCAACAGGAACCAGCCGTTCGAAAACACCGCGCCGCCCGCCAGAAAGATCAGCCCGATCCCGGTGATCCACAGCAATCCAAGGCAGATCGTTGTGATCTTGCCGAGGGCCATCCGGTAGGCGCCGAGTTTCGGCATCGCCTCTGCAGGCAGCGGTATCAGGCGCCGACCAGCCATGATATTGGCGACCCCGGCACCGATGGCGACCGCAAAGCTCAGGAAATGGATAATCTTGATCAGTTCCAGCATGGTGTTCCCCCCCGGGTTTTCGCCATGCTGCGCATGGGCAGGGCCTTGCGTCAATCGCCTTGCTGCGCGCGGTCGGTTAGCAAGGTGTTAGGGGCGGGTTGATACCCCTTTGAAGCAACCGGCAGCGGCACGGTTTTTCGATCTTTACCGACATTTGAGCGTCCCGAGGCAGCCAGTGTGAGCGCGCCCCGAGGGGCTTGTTGTTGCGGACAGGGTTTTGCGAAAGGGGTTTGGATGAACAAGGCAATTACTGACGGGCTGATGCTGATGCCGCCCGCGTTTTCGGGCGGGCTCGATGTCTGGTCGAGCGAGGATGGCACGGCGGGGTCGGCGACCTATGACGGGGCGGGCAATGCCTCATTGGTGGTGGCGGATCAGGATTTCGGCGGCTGCGCCGAGTTTGTGAAAACCGACAACACCCAGCGGCTGCGATACATGGGGCAGACGCCGATACTGCCGGGCTGCTACCTGCGGGTGAGTGCGCGCGTGAAGGCGATCAGCGGGGCGCTGGCAACGGTGCGGATTGCGGGCTGGGCCGGGGGTGCGGGCGATGTCCATGTCGCCGGGCTGACGGAAACCGGACCGTCGGTGGCGCTGACCACCTATGGCGAGGTGGTCGAGGTTTCGGCCATCATCGGCACCGGCCTGCGCGGAGGGGTCGATATGGTCTGGGGCAGGCAGCCCATCTACGGCCACTTCGGACTGGACCTGACGGGCGCCAATGGCGGTGTGGTGCGGATCGACGACCTTGTCATCGAGGATATCACCAGCGCGTTTCACCGCGACATGATGGACTGGGTCGACGTGCGCGACTATGGCGCGGTCGGCGACGGGGTCACCGACGACCGGGCGGCGTTCGAGGCGGCGGATACGGCGGCGGCGGGGCGAGACGTGCTGGTGCCCGGCGGCGTCTATTACCTTGCCGATCACGTGTCGCTGCTGAACCGGGTGCGGTTCGAGGGCACGGTCACGATGCCTGCCGACAAGCGGCTGATCCTGCGCGGTTCGTTCAAGCTGCCCGATTACATTGACGCGTTCGGCGACGAAGTTCTGGGGTTCAAGAAGGCGTTTCAGGCGCTGCTGAACTTTTCCGACCACGAGTCGCTCGACATGGGCGGGCGGCGGATCGAAGTGGATGCGCCGATCGATCTGGCGGCGGCAGAAGGGTCGAAGGACACGTTCGAGGTGCGCCGGGTGATCCGCAACGGCCAGTTCAACGCGGTGGCGGGGCCGGGTTGGGACCCGAGCGTCGCAACCTCTGCGGCAAGCTATTCGGCGGCCAGCCCCAAGACATTGTCCGGGGTGGCGAATGTCGCCAATATCGAGGTCGGATCGCTGGTGACCGGCAATGGTGTCGGGCGCGAGGTCTATGTGACGGCCAAGAATGTCGGTGCGGGGACGGTGACGTTGAGCCAGCCCTTGTACGGGCCCGCGGCGACGCAGGGCTATACCTTCACCCGGTTCAAGTATATCCTTGATTTTTCAGGGTTTTCCAAGGTTTCCAAATTCACGCTTACGGATGTGGAGTTCATGTGCGCGGGCAATGCCAGCGGTATCCTGCTGGCCCCGGCGGGTCAGACCTTTCACCTCAGGGATTGCTTCCTCACCAAGCCGCGCGACCGCGGCGTGACCAGCCATGGCGACGGCTGTCAGGACCTGCAGATCGACCGCTGCCATTTCGTATCCAACGAGCAGGCGGTGAAGGCGACGGACCGCACGACGGTGGCCTTCAACGTGAATGCCAATGACGCCAAGATCCGCGACAACCGGTTCGAGCGCTTTCGCCATACCGGGGTTCTGTTCGGCAACGGTCATCTGATCGTCGGCAACCACTGGTTTCAGGGCGATGAGGAGACAGATGCGCCGCGGCTGGGCGGCATGGTCTTTACCTATCCGAACGTGAAATCGGTGATTACCGGCAATTACATCGACAATTCTTTCATAGAATGGACAAACGAGCATGATGCCGCGCCCGATTTCGGGGTCGAGTTCTCGTTCGGTGGTCTGACGGTGACGGGCAATATCTTTACCTGTTCGGATGTCGCGGACTGGTTCAACTGGATCGTCATCAAGCCCTATGGCGCGGGCCATTTCATCCAGGGGCTGAGCGTGCAGGGGAACACGTTCAAGTCGATCAATGGAACGATTGAACGGGTGGAATCGGTCGACGATTCGATTGCCGGGCTGGATTTCGGGCGCAGCCGCAACGTCGTGTTCGAGGGCAATTCCTTCAACGGAATCACCCAGCCGACGATCAACCCTGTGACGCTGGAATTCGTGCAGGCGTCGGAGGCGCTGAACTGGACGCTGAACAGCAGCGGCTACCTGCCGTTCGGCGGTTGGAGCCGGATGGTGCCGAGCGTTCAGGCCGAGGGTGCCGTGACCAATGCCGCAGGCGCCGCGGTCTGGGCGATGCCTTACGTGACGACCAACTACGGCGCGTCGTCAAACCTTGTGCGGCTGAGCTGGCCAGAGGCGGTCAAGGGCCGGGTGACGGTCACATCGCGGATGGACAACCCGTTCTGAGGTGAGGAACCGGGGTGGAGAGGCCGGGGCACAGAGGCGCCCCGGCCCGTGTCATGCGAGGTCGCTGGCGGTCAGGTCATAGGCCTTGCCGAAGCCGCCGTTCAACGCGGCCCCGGTCGCGTCGAAGACGACAAAGCTGAAATCGGCGAAATCGGCATAGAGTTTCGATTTCGGGTGGCTGGCAAGGTAGTGTTCGCGCAGCCGGGCGTGGTCGGGCGTTGCCCGGTCGATGAAACGCGCCTTTGCCGCGAGGGTGAGGCGGGCAAAGGCCAGCGGGTCGCCCTTGGGCGGCGGTTCTCCGATCAACAGCGAGGCAGCGGGATCGGCGTGAAGCGCGCGGGTGTGCAGCGCGAGCGCGGAGATCAGCGTCATCGGTTGGCCTTCGGGGGTCAGGCCCAGGGCGATGCGGGTGACATGCGGGGCCCGGGTGTCGGGATGCAGCACCGCAAGTGCTGCGAACCGTGCAGCCGCAAGCAGCTCGCGCGCCAGAGCGCGGGCCTCGTCGTCGGTGGGGCGTATCGGAGTGGTGGCCATGGCCCAAGTCTAGCGCCGGGGCGGCGGAGGGCAATCGCGATGATGAGGATTTGCGCCGCGGGACTTCGCCCCGCGTCGCGGTGGCCTCCGGCGGGGATATTTGACGACAAGTGATGGTGGCGGCGGTTGCTTTCCCTTTTGCATCTTTTGACATATCCCGGTCCTCGGGCGGCCAGCGAATGAGGGCGACACCGCGATGGATGAGATTGACCTGACATTGGCGAACCGGGACGGCCTGCCGGAGCCGCTGCGCGTGCTGTACCGGGACTATCCGCGCGAAGCCTGGGAATTGCATCCCGAGTTCGGCGGTCTGGTGCGGTTCTGGCTGGAACGGCACATGATGTTTCGCAAGCTGATGGAGATGCTGCAGGAGGACACCCAAAGCGTTCTGGACCGGCGGATGGACCCTGCGGCCTATGCGCCGCGGCTGGCGCGGTTCGGCGGCATGCTGGTGAACCAGTTGCACGGGCATCACCAGATCGAGGACGTGCATTATTTCCCGGTTCTGGCGGGGCTGGATCGGCGGATCGCCACGGGTTTCGATATTCTCGACAAGGATCATCAGGCCCTGGACGGGATCATCGAGCGGTTCACCGTTGCGGCCAACGGCGTGTTGCAGGCGGCGGGGTCGGATGCGGCGGCGCGCGAGAAATCCGCCGGTTTCCTGACCGAGCTGAGGTCTTTCGAGCGGATGCTGAACCGCCATCTGAACGATGAGGAAGAACTTGTCGTGCCGGTGATCCTGAGCCATCCGGAGGCCGGGCTGGGCTGAGTGTTGAAGGATTGGACGGCGCCTGTTTGCGGCGCTAGGCTGAGTTGATCGCGCACTGAACCCGGGGGACCGCAATGCCTACCATCTCCAGATCCGCCACTCTGCAAACCGTCATCACCACTTTCGAGGTCACGCCGGGCACCTGTCAGGACCTTCTGGATGAACTGACCGACGCCTATCAGTCCTTCATCCGAAACCAGCCGGGATTCATCGGTGTCGGCATTCACGTGAACGACGCCCAGACCCGGATCGCCAGCTATTCGCAGTGGCGGCAGCGGCAGGATTTTCAGGCGATGCTGCGTACCGGGGAGATGCGCGAGCGAAATCGCCGGATAAACGAGCTTTGCAAGAGTTTCGAGCCAGTGATGTACGATGTCGCCGAAAGCATCGGCTAGGCATGTCCTATTGACCCATCTCAAGGCGGAGCAGGGAAAATAGGTTTAGCCTTTTTGCGAAATGGGAGGGTTTGAGATGTACAAGACGATACTGGTTCCCGTGGCCACCGATCATAGTGACCATACGAAGACGGCCTTTGAGGTTGCAAAGGCGCTTGTAGACAAGGGCGGGCGGATCATCGCGATTCACGTGATCGAACCGATCCCGAGCTATGTCGCGCAATATCTGCCCGAAGGCCAATTGGAACATGGGCGCGAGCAGGCCGCGGAAGCGCTTGAGCTTGAAGTCGGCGACGTGAAAGGTGTCGAGATGCGGCTGATCAACGGGTCAGCGGGGCAGGCGATCACCGATTTCGCGGCTGCGAACAATGTCGATCTGATCGTGATCGCCTCGCATAAGCCGGGGTTGCAGGATTATTTCCTTGGCTCGACGGCCGCCCGCGTGGTGCGTCATGCGCGCTGCGCGGTTCATGTGGTGCGCTAGCCGCTTCCGGCCTGACGGGCCCTAGTTGTCCGGCTGCTGCGGGCAATGCGAGTCGACAAGAATTTGGGTCCAGTCGAAACCCGTGCGGTATCCTTGGTGGTTGATCCAGCGGTCCTGAAGCCAGAACGCTTCGAACTGGGTGGCACGAAGGCAGGGCCATTCGGCGAGTTGGGTTTGCGCGTGATGTACCAGGTTGTGCAGTATGATGGAGCTCATTTCCGGGTTGATCGGTGACCAGGGCGCAGTCATGTAAATCGTTTGGGTCGCAGGGTCATAGGCCGATTGCAGGCCCGGATCCACGATGATGCCGGCATCATCGAGGGCGAATGTGACATCGCTCTTGCAAAATTGGATCCGCGCGGGCGGCAGGGCCGAGATCTTGTATTTCGAATTGGCGTCGATCCAGTCGATAAGTTCGGCAATGAGCCGGTCCGAGACTTTGACTTCGACCGGATCGGGACAGATTTGTGCCTGCGCAAACGCCGGGGCCAGCAGCGCCACGAGAAGCGTCATCAGTCGGGGCATCTGGGCAAACTCCTATGAACCTGCGGCACGATAGCGGGGCTTGCGGTGAAGGCCAAGAGCCGAGCTGTGGTGATGGCTTGGCGGCGGGCAGGCGATCGGCTAGCGTTCGGGCAAGGATCGCAGCCCCCGGGGGAATGATGGCCGACGAAAAAGGCAAGAGCCTGTTGGAAGGCGCATACCGGCTGGCGACGCCGGAGGACAATCAGGCCTATTACCGCGAAGTGGCCCGGAGCTATGATCGCGATTTCGCCGAAGCTTTGGGCTATAGTTATCCAGCGCGGGTCGCGGCGATTTATCAGCAGATCGCAGGGCAAGAGGATGTCCCGATCGCCGATATTGGCTGTGGCACAGGGCTGGTCGGCGCGGCGCTTGGGGGTGTCGTCGATGGAATGGACATCTCTCCCGAGATGCTGGCTGTTGCGGAGCGGCGCGGCGTTTACAGAGCGCTCTACCAGGTTGATCTGACGGGCGACCTTGCGACGCTGCCGGTGGGCTATGGCGCTGTGGTTTCCGCAGGCACCTTCACGCACGGGCATCTGGGGCCGGAGGTTCTGACGGCGCTTCTGGGCCTTGCGCGGCCGGGCGCGCTGTTCGTGATTGGGGTCAATGCGGCGCATTATGCCGATTGGGGCTTTGAGGCGGTGTTGCAGCGTCTGGCCGGAACCGGCCGGATCCGGGAAGTCGGCTCGATCGAGGTGCCGATCTACGCGAAATCAGGGCATGAGCATGCCGGCGACCGCGCGCTGGTCCTGCATTGGCGGCGCGACTAGGGCTGGCGGCAGTCGTAGGGCGTGCCGTCGGGCATGCGGCAGAGACGGGCGTAAAAGTCGTCCGGCAGCAAGTCGTAGCGGGGCAGGGCATGGCTGCGGTCTTGCCGGTCGAGGTAGTCGCCGCAGCTGGCGCTGTAATAGGACCAGGTGCGCCACTCGGACGCGAACCATTGCGTGAATGCCGCCTCGACGGCTTGGTTGGCGCTGCCCGATGCGGTGATTTCGGTTTCAAAGCGTTCGGCGATGTCGGAATACCGTTCCCAACTCAGCATCGCTTGCCACGGGCCGTCATCCCCCTGGCTGCGCAGGGTCCAGGCGGATAGGGCTGTCATCGCCATGGCATCCGCCTCGATCGCGAAGGTAGCGCGGGCATTCTCGGCCATCGAAACCTTGTTGGACGGGCAGTAGCCCCGGATCAGCTGATCGGCATGGCGCAGTTCATGCATGAGGATCGCGAGCATCTCATCGGCTTGGATCCGGTCGCTGAGGGCGATCAGGTTGAGATCGACATTGAAATACCCCCGTTCGGAAATCGATCGGTCGTCGATGCAAAGGTCGGGCTGCGATGCGGCGAGGACCTTGTCGAGATAGGCCAGATCCGGGCCACCGGCGCGAAGCCTGCTGACAAGGTCGCGCAGCCGTTCCTGCGCCGGGGTTTCGGCCTGCTGATATGGCGAGGAAAGGCATTGTGCGCCGAGGTCGAGCCCTTCCAGACCGGTTTCGGCTTGCACGGGGAAGGCAAGGCAGCAGGCTGCTCCGAATATGCCGATCCACTTCACGCCGCGATCCCCACCCGTTTCCCGCACGAGCCTAGCGCGGCCGACACTGCGATGCGAGTCCGGGGATCAGAACCACATGTCGGCGACGCAGCGGCCGTCGCGGGGCAGGTCTTCGAAAGCGACGAGACCCTCGAAATGGTCGATCGGCAGATGGGCGACGGAGTCAGGTTCGGACATGCGGACGTTCACGGCGATGCGGCGGCGGCCGTCGGGGTGCGGGTTCATACCGCGCCACCAGGTGACGCAGCCGCAGTCGGGGCAGAAGTGAAAGCCGATTTCGTGCGGGGGGCGGGTGTAACGGGAAGTGTTGCCGCTGGTGGTGATCCGCTCTCCTTCCCAGTCGTAGATCCAGAGCGCGCCGTAGCGCCGGCAGACCGTGCAGTTGCAGGCGGTGGCGGCGCCGGGGTCGCCGTCGAAGGTCCACCGGACCTGACCGCAGTGACAGGAACCTTTGATCATACGGGGGGTCTCCTGAGCGACGTGTCCACATGTGGACGGATGGATAAGGCGTTGTTCATCATATCTAAAATTCTTGCGTTAGCGAATTCTTAATCCTTTGACGCGCGCATTTCCTGTTGACTTCGGCGAGTCCGCCGCCGCAGATCGCGGCATGGTCCTGATGGTTCTTCGTATTCTGAGCTGGCTTGCGCTTTGTGCGCTGGGTGCGGTCGTTTTCCCGGGTTTCACGCTTTGGTGGATCGTCGCGGCCGTCGCGGGAAGCCTGCTGTTCTACTGGCTCGCGCCGAAACCCGAAACGCTGGACTGGGTGGTGATCGACGGATCGAATGTCATGCACTGGTTCGATGAAACACCGTCGCTCAACACCGTGTCGCAGGTCGCGCAACATCTGATCGATCTGGGCTACTGGCCGATCGTCTGGTTCGACGCCAATGTCGGCTACAAGGTCGGCAGCCGCTATATGGGAGAGGCGGCGCTGGCGCGGCACCTGCCGGTTTCCGCCAAGGCGATCCGCGTCGCACCCAAAGGCAGCCCCGCCGACCCGCTGCTGCTGGCCGAGGCCGGGCGGCTGCGTGCCCGTGTCGTCAGCAACGACAAGTTCCGCGACTGGACCGAAGAATTCCCGCAACTTCACGATGAGTCGTTCCTGATCCGGGCCAAAGTGCATGCCACCGGGCTGACGATGGAGATCAAACCGGCAGGGCAGGTGTAGCGCCCGGTGCGGCGCTTTGCGCGTGGATTTCCCGCCAGCATTGGGTCAGTCTGAGGTCAAAATGGAGGACCCAATGCCACGTTACCTTGCCATCGCCCTGACGCTGACCCTGCCGCTGACTGCATTCGCGGAGCCCGTGAACATCCGGCCCGACATGATGTCGGTCACCGTGCAGACCGAGGCAGGCCCGGTCGAGATCAGCCGGATTCAGGACAATGCGAATGTGCTGACCGGCGACTGGGCGCAAACCTCGCGCCCCTGTCCGAATTTCTGCATCCAGCCGATGATCCCGGCCCCCGGCGTGACGCCGATCGGCGAG
>JAHEAO010000152.1 GCA_024642725.1 Paracoccaceae bacterium
CCGTGACCGCCATCACTTCGGGGCTGCCGACCACTGTGTAATAGCCAATTGGATAGGCAATTCCGAGGCCGCCCTGTTTCAACTCGGCTTCCATCGCCTCGAGGATGGCCGGTTCGTCCAATGGATCGTAGAGCTTGGTCTTGAACTGTGCGCCGTCGTTCATGGCCCGCGGGATTGCCGGGCTGAATGCAATGCGCCCGCCCACGTCCTGCCCGTCGAGCACCGTCAAGCGGGCTCCGACATGCGCCACGTTCGTTCCGTAGTTGAGGAAAGCCTGCCCCTCCCAGAAGTCGTAAAAGTCCTGTACAGGAAAGGCGCCAATCTCAAGGTCCATCGGGGTCGTCACACCGTCCCGCGCATAAAGCTTGTGCCCATAGGGCGACTGGGCGTGCGAATGGAGATCGATGAACCCCGGCGCCACCACATGGCCGGAGGCGTCGATCTCGCGCGCGCCGTCTAGATCGTCGGTGCTGATCTCGGTGATGAAACCGTTGTTGATGCCCACATTGGCTATTTGGTCGAAGCCGGTCTCGGGATCCATGACCCGGCCATTGCTAATGACCAGATCGAAGCTCTGTGCAAGGGCGCTTGCGGACATGGCAAGAGTCGCAACGAGTGCGATCGCAGTGGTGTTCCTATGCATTTTGTCTACCTCTATCCTGTTTCACGGATCTTGTCAGCCACGTTGGCACAATCAAATAAAAAACAGGGTGCAAATGTTCCGGTGCGAGCTATATCCCCAAATAATTGATCTGCTTAGAGGCGCGACGTGATCGACTGGAAAGAACAGACTCCGTTCTCCGGATACTTGTCACGGCTTCCCGTGGCGGAGTCAGTACTCGTTCAGATCTCGCCGGGCGTTCTGGGCCTGACCAGCGTCGATATCCGGGGGCGCGACAGTTTCATCGTCCGGTTCAAGACACATGCGCGTTCTATTTGGACAATGGTTCCGGAAAAGGAGTGGGTCGGTTTCCTCGTTCCGATCTCCTGGGTCGGCAACTACCGCCTCAATGGCATGTCGGCCACATCGAACTCGGTGTTCCACCTCGATGGCGCGCATGAGTATGACGTCGCCGCCGAGCGCCGGGATGCGGTGACCGTAGGAATACGTCGGTCCGTTTTGGCCAACGCGGTCACCGGGTTGACCGGCCGGCAGCATTCCTTGGAAGAGGGCAGTCATCGAAAGCTCGAGGTGCCGGACCGTTCGCGACGACGGCTGCTAGCGATCATTAGCAAATCAATTTCTGCCGCATCGGTGGTCCGGCCTGAAACCGGGCTCCGAGCACTGCCGCGTACGACAGAAAAGGACATGATTGCTTCGGTCGCGGATTGGATGATCGAACTCCAAGACGTGGGATCTTTCAAATTGACCGAACGTCGAAGCGACTTGAAGATCGTAAGGGCCGCAATCGGCGCGATTATCCAGGACAGGCCGGCCGCTTTGAGTGTCGCAGACTTGTGCTATGCGATCGGCGTCAAGAAGTCGCGCTTGTATGAAGCTTTCTCAGAAATTCACTCCATCGCTCCAGGTCAATACCTCTACGCGCATCGTCTCACGTCCGCCCGAGAACTATTGCTTTCGGGCGATCACAGTTCTGGCTCCGTGAAGGAGGTGGCCATCCAGCACGGTTTTCTCAGCAGCGGCCAATTCGCTCGCGCCTATCGCAACATGTTCGGCGAGTTGCCGAGCGAGACACTGGCCCAGCAATCCTGATCGTCGCTTGCGTTTCCTTCAAATCACCGCAAGTGCAAGCGAGGGCATTGATTTAAGAGCTTTCCGCGCCAACTTTCAGATGGCCTATCAAAATGGCAAGTGCCGGCAACTACATGAAGTAAATACCAAGGTGTGTCCAAGAGTTTGCTATGAAACCGGAACCGGTACCTACATCACCGCGCGCGGCATGGACTGGAACGATGCGAGCGCGCCCACCGCGCTGTGGGTGTACCCCCGAGGAATGGCGCAGGATGGCGCGGTCGGCAAAAAACCCCTGACCTGGAGGTCCAAGTATGGCTTGGTCTTCGCATCGTTTTACGGCGCGGCGAATGCCGACGGCATGAACGAGGTAGGACTGGTCGCAAACCTCCTCTACCTCGCCGAGTCCGATTTTGGCGATGCGGCCGAGACCGGGAAGCCGACCTTGTCGTTGGGTGCTTGGAACCAGTATTTTCTGGACAACTACGCGACTGTGGCGGAAGCGGTCGCGCGAATGCGGGATCCTCCGTTCACCATCATTGCGCCGATCCTGCCAAATGGACGGGCCGCCGCCGCGCGTCTCTCGATTTCCGATGCGAGCGGTGACTCCGCGATCTTTGAGTATATCGATGGCAAACTCCAGATTCATCACAGCCCCGATTATAACGTGATGACGAACTCGCCGGTCTTCAATGAACAATTGGGACTGGTAAACTACTGGAGGCTTGTCGGTGGCAACCAATTTCTTCCCGGCACCATCAACGCCGCAGACCGCTTCGTGTGCATGGACTATCTGTTAAGCAGCACGCCGAAATACGAAGACCCCGCTAAGGCGCTGGCTGCGGCTTTTTCGTTGATACGTGCCGTCGGGGTGCCGCTGGGCATGGAATATCCCGATCACCC
>JAHEAO010000092.1 GCA_024642725.1 Paracoccaceae bacterium
AAGGGTGCTCCGAATGTTGAAAACGCGATGAAGTATATCGCCTATTCCACGGATACCCAGCGTCTTGCCGATCAGGCCAAGTGGATCAGCTACGGCCCGGCACGCAAGTCGTCAGGTGCATTGGTTGGTCTCTATCAGGACGGCAAAACCGAAATGGGCCCCGAGATGCCAACGGCCGAAGCCAACTTGTCCAATGCGCTGGTCAACAACTTCGAGTTCTGGGCTGACCGCGACACAGAGTTGAACGAACGCTTCAACGCTTGGCTCGCCAACTAAGAGTCTCACGCGGTGCGGGTTTCCCCCGCGCCGCGTAACCTTCAGGGGAAGACATATGCCAAAGGGCTACTGGATTGTGCATGTTACCGTCACCAACGCTGATGAGTATGCTGAATACATTCGTCTCGACACACCGGTAGTTGAGCGTTTCGGCGGCAAGTTCATCGTGCGCGGTGGGCGCAACAGCGCGCCAGAAACACCGCAAAAGGACCGCCACGTCATCGTCGAATTTCCGGACTATGATACCGCCTTGGCATGTTACCAATCCCCCGATTACCAGCGCGCGGCAGACATCCGTCGCGCGAATTCTGACAGCGATATCGTGATAATCGAGGGCACCGCATGAGCCAGGGGCTTACAACCGCCGACGGAATGCCGCTCAAGCAGGCGCTTGCGGCTGCAGAGGCCCGTGCAAAGCGCCGTGCCTTCATTCTGGTCATGCCGCTCTTGTTGTTCATTCTTTTGACGTTCGTTGCGCCGATTGGCCAAATGCTTCTGCGGTCGGTTTACAACCCTTCATTCTCGCAGTCGGCACCAAACCTTTCGGTCTGGTTTGAAAACAATCCTGCCGGAACGGAACCGGACGAGGCGGCATTCGAGGCCCTTGTCCTGGACCTGCAGAAGATGCGTGAGGAAAAATCCCAAGGCGAAGCAGGGACTCGCGTGAACTACGACTATTCCGGTGCTCGTTCATTGTTCACTTCGACCGCTCGCAAGGCAGACAAGCTTGAGCCACCCTATAAGGAGGCCATGCTTGAGGCTGACGATGAATGGAGCAATCCGGGACTGTGGCAGGCAATGCGCGGCGCGTCTTCAGCCTACACGCTCAATTTTTATCTTGCCGCCCTCGATCTGGGGCGCGATGAAAATGGCAAAATCGTTTCAGTCGATGAAAACCGAGCGGTCTACATAAAGCTTTTCGGGCGTACGCTGTTCCTGTCGGCGCTGATCACGATGACGACTCTTATCCTAGGCTTTCCGATTGCACATCTACTGGCAACACTGCCTTTGCGCTATTCAAACCTCTTGATGATTTTCGTACTCTTGCCGTTCTGGACGTCCCTGCTGGTGCGAACAACATCTTGGATCGTGCTTTTGCAGAGCCAAGGTGTGGTGAATGACGTCATGGTGGCATCCGGCATCGTATCCGAAAGCGGCAGGCTTCAGATGATCTATAACCAAACTGGTACGATCATTGCTATGACTCACATCCTGTTGCCATTCACGGTTCTCCCTCTCTATTCGGTGATGCGCCCGATCAATCCAAGTTATGTTCGTGCGGCACGGTCTCTGGGGGCCACCAGCTGGACTGCCTTCCGACGGATCTATCTGCCCCAGACAATTCCCGGCATTGGTGCTGGCGCGCTGTTGGTCTTCATCTTGGCGGTGGGCTATTACATCACCCCCGCGCTGGTCGGCGGATCGGACGGACAGCTGATTTCGAACCTCATCGCCTTCCACATGCAGAAATCACTCAATTGGTCGCTTGCGGCAGCCTTGGCTGCTCTGCTTCTGGGCGGTGTTCTGGTGCTTTACTGGCTCTACGACCGGCTGGTCGGAATTGATAACCTGAAACTGGGATAGAACATGGCCCTGCCTAAACACGCATCGACGCTCGAACGGATCTGGCACTATGTCTATCTGGTCATTTGCGGATTGATCTTTCTGTTCCTGATTGCCCCGATCCTCATCGTGATCCCGCTCAGCTTCAACGCAGAGCCCTATTTTACCTTTACCCAGAAGATGTTGAGCTTCGATCCGACGGGCTTTTCGATGCGCTGGTACGACATGTTGCTGACATTCGGGATGGCCGCGCCCGACGCGCCGAGAGATTCGTCTTGGTGGTCGGATGTTTGGAACAATGCCGCCTGGGTCAATGCCGCCAAGAACTCTGTGATAATCGGTTTCTTTGCGACCATTCTGGCTGCCGCTCTCGGTACGCTGGCGGCTTTGGGGCTTTCCCGGCCGGAAATGCCCTATCGAAGGGCGATCATGGCGGTGCTGATTTCACCGATGATCGTGCCAATTATCATTACCGCGACCGGGCTGTTCTTCTTCTATTCGAAGACCGGTCTGGCGGGATCCTATGTCGGTATCATTTTGGCTCATGCCACGCTTGGCATTCCATTCGTGATCATCACCGTGACGGCCACGCTTGTTGGATTTGACCACAGCCTGACCCGGGCGTCGGCTTCGCTAGGCGCCAATCCTTCAACGACCTTTCGCAAGATCACGCTGCCCCTGATCCTGCCAGGCGTCATCTCCGGCGGGCTTTTCGCCTTCGTCACTTCGTTTGACGAGGTCGTCGTTGTGCTCTTCGTGGCCGCACATGATCAACAGACAATTCCCCGGCAAATGTGGAACGGCATCCGGGAGCAGATCAGCCCGGCCATCCTTGCGGTCGCTACTATCTTGGTGATCATCTCTGTCTTGCTGCTGGCCACGATGGAAATCTTGCGGCGGCGATCCGAGAGACTTCGCGGGCTCTCACCGGGTTAAGGCAAAATTGCCAGCCATACCCAGATTGTCAGGATCGAGGCTGCCGTTCCGAGCAGAACAGCGGATGCGGCGACCCGGCGAGCGGCTCCGTACATGTTCGCGAAGAGATAGGCGTTGACGCCGGGCGCCATCGAGGCCGTAAGGACGGCTGATCGCAACTGAGACTGATCCAGAGAGAATGCAAAGCGTCCCAATAGGTATGCTATGCCCGGATGAACGATCAAAGATATCGCACAAACGAACGCGATCGCCTTGATATCTCCTTCGGGTTTGTATCGATGAAGGACACCGCCCAGACCAAACAGGGCGGCGGGCAGGGCGGCACGAACCATCATATCGATTGCTGCGGACAACGGCTCTGGGACGGAAATCTGTCCAAGATTCACGACGAAACCAAGCGAGATACCTATTACCAGCGGGTTGGACAGGATCGATCTGACCACACGGAAGATCAAAGCAAAATCAAATGCCGAGCCGCGCGACCTGGAGGTTTCCATCATGATGATTCCGAAGGAGTAGAGTAGCGGTGCATGAATGGAGATGATTGCATAATTGCCCGCAAGCGCGTCGGCCCCATAGGCTCTTTCGGTAATTGGAAGCCCCAGAAGTAACGTATTCGAAAAGAAACCGACGAAACCAATTGATACGCAGTCTTCGAGCGGGCGATCGAAAATGTAGCGGGCTCCGACAAAGGCAAATGCAAAACCGGATAGGGCAGCGAGATAGAAACTGAACATCAGCGGCAGGCTGAAATCTGCAGCAAGGTCGATGCGCGAAATCGCCGTGAAGAGCAGGCAGGGCACCGCGAAGTTTTGGGCAAATCGCATAAGCCCTTCAACGGCCTCTTCGCTGATCAGCTTGCGCCATGCCGCAACATAGCCAAAGCCGAGGACCAAGAAGACCGGCATGATGACATCGATGAGCGCGGACAACTCAGACCTCGTATGTCAAGGTCATGCCATCGTAGGCAGGGGTCACATGATCGGGGGTCTCGGCTTGCAGGGTTTCGTAGTCTAGGTCGTTGTGCATATTGGTAAGCACAGCGTGCTTTGGTCCAGCGCGGGCAATCCATTCCAAGGCAAGAGACAGGTGGGCATGTGTCGGATGAGGCTTGCGGCGCAGGGCATCCAGAATCCAGCAGTCGAGATCTTCGAGCATCGGCCAGGTCTTCTCTGGAATGGCCGACACATCCGGTAAATACGCCAGATTTCCAATTCGGAAGCCGAGAGACTTTATCGATCCATGTTCGACTTCAAACGGTATCAGTGAGACCGTGCCGCCTGCGCCTTCGATCACGATTTCATTGGAGATCGTATTGAGGTCGAGGATCGGCGGGTAGGAACTTCCATGGGGTTGTACGAAAGCATAGCCGAAGCGCGACAGGAGCGCGTCTTGGGTTGCACCGTCAGCCCAGACTGGCAAGCGTTTACCGTTGTTGAAAGCGACCATCCGCAGATCGTCGATGCCGTGCACATGATCGGCGTGAGAATGCGTGTAGACGACCGCATCCAATTCACCAACTCCGGCGTCCAGAAGCTGCATTCGTAGATCAGGTGACGTATCGATTAGGACCCGCGTGACACCTCCGGCTTCGGTGCGTTCTACCAGCATTGAACAACGGCGGCGGTTGTTCTTGGGGTTGTCGGGGTCGCATTGCCCCCAATGCCCTCCTAAGCGGGGAACGCCGCCAGAGGATCCGCAACCAAGGATGGTAAATGCAAATGTGGCCACTAGTCCGAGTCTCTCCAGTTCGCGGCCTTGGTGAAGAGCCTGTCGAAGTTTTCCTGTGTCTGCGCCGCGAATTCCCTGTAGCTCATCCCGAAGACCTCCGCGCCTTTTTGAGCTGTAAGGGCGCTGTAGGCTGGTTCATTTCGGCGTCCCCGATGCGGGGGCGGCGAAAGGTACGGTGCATCGGTCTCGACAAGAATCCTGTCGACCGGTGCCGACGCGAAAATATCCCGAAGGTTCTGGGACTTGGGAAATGCCGTGATACCCGACATTGAGAGATAGAATCCCAGCTCCAGAGCGGCAGCGGCCAATTCGGGGCCGGAAGAAAAACAGTGCATAACGCAGCGATAGGGAGCCGCCCTGAATTCCTCGGTGAGGATGCGCGCCATGTCTTCGTCCGCCGCTCGAGCATGTATGATCAGTGGCAGATCGGTCTGGCGCGCCGCCTCGATATGAATGCACAGGCTTTCCTGTTGGATGGCCTTGCTCTCGGCGGTGTAGTAATAATCAAGACCGGTTTCGCCGATGCCGACAAGCTTGGGATGTCGGGCGAGGGCGACAAGTTCTTCAACCGTGGTCAAAGGGGCCTTGCCGGCGCTCATCGGATGTACGCCCACGGCATAAAAGACGGGTTCGTATGTCTCGGCAATCTCCCGAACCTTGGATTCGTTCTCCAGCTTGGTGCAGATCGTTACCATACGACTAACGCCTGCCGCGACCGCGCGCTCGATAACGTCCGGCAATTCCCCTTCAAAATCGGGGAAATCCAAGTGGCAATGGCTGTCAGTGATCTCGGGCGTGTCCGGCATCCGGCCTCTAGCGGACGGCTGTTTTCGCCGCCAATTCATCAATCTTGAAGATCATATCAAGGATCAATGCGGCAGGGTCAAGGTTGACCGACTTGCCGTGACGGGCCCGTGCTCCAAGCGTCTGTTGCAATTCGGCCCAACGGCGTCCCGCTTCGGGCGAAGGAGCAAGGCGCTGCATCAGGCCTGCTTCGCCCGGGGCCGCTTCGACAAGAGGGGGCCCGGTTACGCCAGTGCGCGCGGTCCTTGCCAGAAACAAATCCAGCAACCGCAGCAAGAGGTCAAATCTGGGTTCGTTGGCGCGGCCAACCGCGCTCTCGGAAAGCCGCAAAGCCTTTGTCCGGTCTAGCCGGGGAAGCGAAGCGAAAAGCGCTACGATTTCCGCATAGGCTTCCATGCCATCGAGATTGTTCAGGCGCACGGCTTCTCCGACGGAGCCGCCCGAAAGCTCTGACAAAGCAGCTGCATCTGCGCTATTTTCTGCACCGGCTGCCGTCATCGCCTTTGCCATGTCTTCGGGGCCGAGTCCCGCGCAACGCAATTCGCGGCATCTGCTGCGTATCGTTGGCAACAAGCGGGACGGTTGGTGGCTGACCAGCAGGATCGTTGCATTGGCGGGCGGCTCTTCCAGCAATTTCAACAAAGCGTTCGCAGCGTTGACAGTCATTTCGTCGGCAGAATCTACAATAACAATGCGCCGGCCACCATCCGCTGCCGAAAGATTGAAGAATGCCTTGAGCTTCCGGACCTCGTCGACACCGATTTCCTGCCGGAGGCGCCCTCCTTTTTCGTCCCATGTGCGCCGCACCAGACACAAACGGGGTTCCGACAGGGCGGCCAAACGGCGGGTCATCGGATGGTCGCGCGAAACATCAAGAGTTGTCGCGGGCGACTGGCTATCGCCAAACATGCCGGCATCGTCATTCGGTGCTGCCAACAAGAACCGCGCTATGCGCCATGCTAGGGTCGCCTTGCCGATCCCCCGCGCGCCGGTTATGAGCCAGCCGTGGTGCAGCCGATGCGAATTGTAGGCCTCAAGGAAGGCCGCTTCCGCCTCGTCCTGGCCAATCAGGGCAAGTGTCTCTCGTGGATGCAATGCACCGTCGACGCGGTCCGGCTCGGGTGGGATGTCGTCAGGACTCATGCCAGCCGCGCCGTCGCGATCGCCTCGACCTCTTCCGCGACATCCGAGATAGGGCGGTCACCATTTACGACGACGCAGCGATCAGGAAACTCTTTGGCCAAATCCAGAAAGCCGACACGCATCTTCTGCTGTAAATCCTCACCAAAGCCTTCGAACCGCTCATCGGCGGTCTGACGCGACAGGGCGCGGGTGAGACCCTTTGCAGGATCCATGTCGATGACGAAAGTAAGGTCCGGCTCACGCCCGATCATCAAAGTGTGCAGCTTGTCGACCACGTTTCGCAAATCGCCCCGCGAAATTCCCTGATAGAGGCGCGTGGAATCGGCGAAACGGTCGCAAATCACGATCCGACCTGCTTCAAGTGCGGGTAGGATTATCTTTTCAAGATGATCCCGGCGAGCCGCAGTAAAAAGTAGAATTTCAGTTTCGGCTGACCAACGGTCGGGGTCTCCTTGCAGCACAAGCGTACGTATTTCTTCGGCCCCCGGGGATCCGCCGGGCTCCCGGGTAAGGACAACGCCGAACCCCATAGCCCGGAGCCGTTCTGCCAGGATCTTGGCCTGAGTGGATTTGCCTGACCCGTCAATCCCCTCGAAAGTGATGAATAGTGCCTTTGGCATCAGGTCTCGGGCTGTGCTTCCCCGACCACCTGGCGGTAAAGGACGTAAGCCGCCGATCGCAAACGCGGCAAGAAGCCTCCCCTCGATACGTCGCGGTCGGATACCAACGGGATATGAGCCGGCGGCAGATCCTTTAGCGTAACGACGAGATCGGCCACCTCCTGACCGGCCGAAATCGGGGCCTCTATTGGCCCGCGATAGACGACTTCCGCAGACAGGGCGTCACGTTCAAGCGCTGGCAGCAGCAAGGATATGTCTTCCGCTGCGACGACATCAATCTCTTGGTGGTCGCCCATCCAGACGGCGGCGCGGGTCACCACTTCACCTTTGCCGATCACCTTCTTCTGGACGAATTGGCGAAAGGCCCAGTTCACGATCCGCTCGGATTCCTCTGCGCGTTCCTTCTCGGAACCGAGTCCGGACACGACAAACACAATCCTACGGGTTCCTTGCGTCGCAGATCCGACGAGGCCGTAACCCGCTTCTGCCGTGTGGCCGGTCTTGAGGCCGTCCGCCCCGATGCCGAGTTTGAGCAGAGGGTTGCGATTGTGCCTGTTGTCCGGGGCCCGGTTGTCAAAGGGATATTCTTCCTGCCCGAAGTAACCGTAGTACTCTGGAAATTCCGTAATCAGGCGCACGGCTAGCATTCCAAGGTCATTCACGCTCATACGGTGGTTCGGGTTCGGCCAGCCACTGGCGTTAGCAAATGTGGACCCTGTCATGCCAAGTGCCGCTGCCCTGTCGTTCATCAGCCGGGCAAAAGCATCCTCGCTTCCAGCAAGACCTTCGGCAACCACAACGCAAGCGTCATTGCCGGAAAGCACGATGATACCTTGTATGAGTTGCTCCACCGTAGGCCGGTCATTCTCATTCAAGAACATGGTGGACCCGCCCATGTTCTTGGCTTTCGTCGAAACGCCAAATTGCGTATCCATCGTGATCCGGCCGTCATGCAATGCTTCGAAAAGCATGTTCAGTGTCATGAGTTTGGACATGGAGGCGGGTGGGATCGGGATATCCGCGTCCTTCTCCATCAGGATCGTGCCTGTCGTTACATCGTAAACGAAGGCGGCTCGCGCCTGCGTGTCAAAGGCCTGTGCGGGTAGTCCCGCAATGAACAGGCAAATAACGAAGTTTCGAGCTGATTTGACAATGCCAAGCATGTATTCATCGACCTCTGTTAGCTGGTCACCGCGTAAGCATCGGCGAAGCCAAGTGCTTTGACTTTCGCCAAAAGCGCCGAACGTTCACTGGCATTGGCAGCCGGGCCCGCCAGAACGCGCCAGTAATCCTTTCCGTTGCTGGAGGATTTCTTGACGACTGCGACAATGCCTTTCTTGCGCAACATATCGGCTGTGCCATTCGCGTTTGCCTCGACGCTGAAGATGCCAAGCTGGATATAGGGTTTGTCGAGCGAGGAAGCCTTTGCGGGCGGAGTTGAAGTTGACGCCGCTGCCGGTGCGTTGTTTGCCGAGGCAATTGCAGCTGCAGACATCGTGGGTTCACTCTTTGGCTTGGATTCCTTGCCTTCCGCCTTTTCGATCGCCGCCGCGGCTGTTGCGGCCACGGGGTCTATTGGTGCGGCCTCGATTTCACCTTCGGCAACTGAAGGTTCGACGGCAGGCGGAGCAACCGGCACTTCTTCGCGACGCAATGCTGTGACGTTCAACTCGCCAGGGGCGCCAGCCAGCATTCCCAGGGCTTCCGCCGCATCCGAGGAAATCTGGAACCTTGGACCCGGATTGTCGCGTTCACGCCGGAAAAGAGCTCCGATCACGAACTTTCCATTTGACTGGTTGCGAATTATGACCCGTTCGGGGTCCGTGACATCGGGATGTGCGACCCACACACCACCAAGTGACGGCCGCCCGTCCCACAACCCGTCATCAGTCTTCTGGAAGACTTCCGGAGCTTCGACATCGCGCTCGATCAGGGTCGTCTGAGTTTCCGCAGGCAGGCCCTCGGATTCACTGGAAGCCGCGTCTTTCTTTTGGAACATTGACTTGAAGTCTGACCCATCTTCACAGCCGCTCAAAAATAGCGCGCCTGTCAACACCAGAGCCAATCGCCCTGCACCTGCACTTGCCATGCCGTGCCCCCTTTGCGCGCGGGCATTGCCGCGCTGTTTTGCTCGATCCACGCCGGCGGGCCCGCCGACATTTTCAGCATCTTACCTGCTACTGGGCGGCAAGGGAAGTCACGGGCTCGGGATCGGCAGATTTCGGCATCAAAATCTTTGCTTTCAGAATCAAGATTCACACCCTATGTCTGCCTCCCGCCGGAGGAGTGGCAGAGTGGTCGAATGCGGCGGTCTTGAAAACCGTTGAAGGTGAAAGTCTTCCGTGGGTTCGAATCCCACCTCCTCCGCCACC
>JAHEAO010000093.1 GCA_024642725.1 Paracoccaceae bacterium
TTACAGGCAAGGTGCTGACAGCGGTCGATCCCGCGACAGGTAACCCGATGGTGAACATGATTGTCGACAAGGCCGGTCAGAAAGGCACCGGGCGCTGGACCGTGATCGAGGCGCTGGGCCTCGGTCAATCCGCCTCGGCCATCGAAGCGGCGGTCGGCGCACGGTCATGGTCGGCGCTGAAAGAGGCGCGGATCGCCGGAGAAGACATTCTCGCCGCAGCCGCGCCGCGGGACAGGCAGGCCCATGCCGTGCTCGACGGCGATCTGGAAGAAGCGCTTCTGGCGGCCAAGATCATTGCCTATGCGCAGGGGTTCGCGCTGCTTCAGGCCGCATCGCAGGAATACGGCTGGGATCTCGATCTGGCCCGCATCGCAGAGATCTGGCGCGAAGGCTGCATCATCCGCTCCGCGATGCTTGATGACATGGCCGGCGCGGCGCGCGGCGGGCTGCCGCACGGCCAACTGATCTTCGCGCCGGGCTTTGCTGACAGGATGACAGAGGCTTCGGACGCGCTGCGCCGGACAGTGGCCTCGGCCGCGCTCAAGGGCCTGCCCGCCCCGGCCTTTTCGGCGGCACTTGCCTATTTCGACACGATGCGCCGGGGTCGCGGAACCACCGATCTCATTCAGGCGCAGCGCGACTTCTTTGGCGCACATGGATTCGAACGCACCGACGGCGGCAGCGGGCATCACGGTCCCTGGGGCAGCGGTTTGACAGGCTGATCAGCGGCGCCGCCTGCGGCGGCAAAGGATCTGTTGCCCCTCCTGCGGAGGGGCGTTGCGCTCCGCGCGGGGATATTTTTGAACAGAAGAAAGACTTCATTCACCATCTGATGCCAGTCTGGATTGGCGGTACAGGCGGGGACGCCGATGACCGCAACGGAAGAAGCGCCCCGTCCGGGATTCCGGGCGGGGCGTTCTGCTTCTTCCGTTTCAAAATATCCCCGCCGGAGGCTCCCGCCGCCACCGCCAGCGCGGCACTCAGGTCTTGCGCGGCTTTGCCCGGAGCGTCGGGGCGGCCTCGGTCGGGTCGTCGGGCCAGGGATGTTTGGGGTAGCGCCCGCGCATGTCCTTGCGGACCTCGCCGTAGGATGTGGCCCAGAAGCCGGGCAGGTCGGTCGTGGTCTGGACCGGCCGGCCGGCGGGCGACAGAAGCGTGATCCGAAGCGGCCGGCCGGCAACCGTGGGATGGGCGGTCGTCCCGAACATTTCCTGCAGCCGGACCGCGATTTCAGGCGCCTCGCCGGAATAGTCGATGGGAGTCTTGCGTTCCATTGGCGTGGTGAAGCTGGCGGGCGCCGCCCGGTCGAGCATTTGCATCTGGTCCCACGTCAGCCGGGCGCGCAGGGCGTCGGTCAGGTTGAAGCGGCGGATGTCGGCGGCGGTTCTGATCCCGCCCAGATGCGGCAGCAGCCATTCGTCGAGCGTCTCTGTCAGCCCCGTATCGGACATATCGGGCAGATCCGCGCCCGAAGCGCGGACCAGTTCCGCCCGGGCCCGAAACCGGCGCGCGGCATCGCTCATCGGCAGGCCAAGCTCGCGGAACCCATCGAGCGCGGCCCGCGCAATGGCGTCGGGGGGCGCATCCTTCCAGACCCGGTCCGACAACACCAATGCGCCGAAAACCTCCTGTTCCCGGGCGGTGACGCGGCCTTCCCGCCGCGACCATTCGCAGAGCCTCTGCCAGTGGATGCGATCTGCATAAAGTCCGCGCAGTTCGGACTCGCTCAGCGGAACCGCAAGGCGGATCCGCGCCTCGCGCGCATCGCCGTCAAGATCGAGCGCCACGATCAGCCGGGTCGCGGCCAGCGGGTCGGAATCGGGCAGAACCGCACCTTTGCCGCCCGACAGCACATAGCGTGGGGCATCCCCGGGGCGGTGCAACCCGATGCGGTCGGGATAGGCGAGTGCAGCCATTTCGGCCCAACTGTGGTTTGTCGAGACCTGCGGTGCCGTCGACGCCAGTCGTTTGGCTTCCTGACGGATGCGGGCAATCACGCCGGCATTGGCCGCCGCGTCCGCTTGCCCTTCCAGCACCCGCTTGCGCAGCAACAGGTCGGTGGGCGCGCCGCGCAATGGGTCGCGGTCCGCCAGCAGTGCGGCCAGCGGTGCGGCCGCCTTGCCTGCAACTGCCAGCATATGGCCCAGCCTGGGATGCAACGGCAGCGCCGCCAGAACCCTGCCATGATCCGTGATCCTGCCGTCGGCGCCCAGAGCGCCCAGATCACTCAGCAGGCTGCGCGCTTCGGCATAGGCACCGGGATTAGGCTGCGTCAGGAACGCCAGTTCCCCGGCCCCTTCAGCCCCCCACAGCGCCAGATCAAGCGCGAGGCCGGTCAGGTCCGCGGCTTCGATCTCGGCGGGCGGGTAGGCGTGCAGGCCGCCTTCCTCGCCCTTCGTCCACATCCTGTAGCAGACCCCTTCGGCCACCCGCCCCGCGCGGCCGCGGCGCTGTTCGGCCTCGGCTTTCGTGACCCGCTCGGTCACCAGCCGGGACATGCCCGATCCGGGATCAAAGCGGGCCCGCCGCGCAAGACCGCAATCGACCACCACCCGGATGTCCTGGATGGTCAGCGAGGTTTCCGCGATCGAGGTCGCCAGCACCACCTTTCGCCCCGAAAGCGCCGGGGCCACCGCCGCGCGCTGGGCGGCGAAATCCATCGCGCCGTAAAGCGGTTGAACCCGGCAATCGGCAGGCAGGCGTCCTTTCAGCGACGCCTCGACCCGGCGAATCTCGCCTTCTCCGGGCAGGAACACCAGAATGCCGCCGTGCGTTTCGGCCGCCGCCGTGGCGACAAGATCAGCCGCGGCGGCCTCGAACCTGAGCTCCTTGCGCCCCGGCCGGTCAAGCCAGCGGGTTTCCACGCCAAAGGCGCGCCCGTCCGAACTCACCACCGGGGCATTGCCCAGCATCGCCGCCACCGGGGCCGCATCCAGCGTCGCCGACATCACGACCAGCACCAGATCGTCGCGCAGCGCGCCCCGGACCTCCCATGTCAGCGCCAGACCCAGATCGGCATTCAGCGAGCGTTCGTGAAATTCGTCGAAGATCACCGCGCCGATCCCGTCCAGCGACGGGTCGGACTGGATCATCCGCGTCAGGATGCCCTCGGTCACCACCTCGATCCGCGTCGCCTTCGACACCTTGGCCTCGCCCCGGATGCGGTAGCCGACAGTCCGGCCCACCGGCTCGCCAAGGCTTTCGGCCATACGTTCCGAGGCGGCGCGGGCGGCAAGGCGGCGCGGTTCCAGCATGACGATGCGGCCCTGCGTCAGCCCGGCCTCCAGCATCGCGAGCGGCACGACCGTGGTCTTGCCCGCGCCCGGAGGCGCCTGCAGAACCGCCAGCCCGCGCGCGCGAAGCGCCTCGAGCAGGGCGGGCAGGGCGTCGGTGATGGGCAGGTCGGGCAGATCCATGACGCCTTATCCGATATCGGCCCGGCCAATTCCATAGCCCAGCCGCCAAGCGTCTGGACAAGCACGCCCCGATCCGGGCAGAACCGTCCGCATGAAGGCGAAAGCAAATATCGCGGACCTCGCCGCAGAGGTGCGGTCGGGTGGACGGCGGGCGCTGGCCCGCGCCATCACGCTTGTCGAAAGCGCGCGCGACGATCATCGCGAACAGGCGACTGAGCTTCTGGAAGCCCTGCGCAGCCCGGACCGTCAGGCGCTGCGCATCGGGCTGTCAGGAACGCCGGGCGTCGGAAAATCGACCTTCATCGAAAGCTTCGGACTGATGCTGACGGGGCAGGGGCTGAAAGTTGCGGTTCTGGCGGTCGATCCGTCATCGGCCCGCTCTGGCGGTTCGATCCTTGGCGACAAGACCCGGATGGAACGCCTGTCGCGCGACCCCAGCGCCTTCATCCGGCCATCGCCCAGCCAGACCCACCTTGGCGGCGTCGCACGGCGCACCCGCGAAGCCGTCGAACTGTGCGAGGCTGCGGGCTTTGACGTTGTGCTGATCGAAACCGTCGGCGTCGGGCAATCTGAAACCGTCGTTGCCGAGATGTCGGACCTCTTCATCCTGCTTCTGGCGCCCGCAGGCGGCGACGAATTGCAGGGCGTCAAGCGCGGCATCATGGAAATTGCCGACCTCATCCTTGTGAACAAGGCCGATGGAGACCTGAAACCCGCAGCCACCCGCACCTGCGCGGATTATGCCGGGGCTTTGCGCCTTTTGCGCCGCCGGTCGCGCGATCCCGAAGGCTTCCCCAAGGCGATGACAGTCTCGGCGCTCGAACAGGGCGGACTGGCAGAGGCATGGTCTGAAATGCAAAGCCTCGCCGACTGGCGCAGGCGGAACGGTGTCTGGAACCAGCGCCGCGCGGAACAGGCGCGCCACTGGTTCGAAGACGGCGTGCGGCAGGGGCTGATCGACTGGATCTCCAGCCGGCCAGAGCTTGACGCGAAGATGCGCAACCTTTCGGGCCGTGTTGCGGCGGGCGAACTCTCGGCCAGTGCCGCAACGGCAGAGGTGCTTGCGATGGTCAAAAAGGATGGATGAATCGCTTGACGCCGCCCGCGTCTGGACGTAAACCCCGCCAACAGAATTCAGGGCGCTGCAAGAACGGCAGTGCCCATTTGCTTTGAACAATACCGTCCAAGTGACACAAACGAACGAAGGAGCGAGACAATGTCGCGCCGTTGCGAATTGACCGGAAAAGGCCCGATGTCTGGCAACAATGTCAGCCATGCCAACAACCGCACCCGCCGCCGGTTCCTGCCGAACCTGAATGATGTGTCGCTGATTTCCGACACGCTGGGTCGGACTTTCAAGCTCAAGATCTCGGCCCACGCGCTGCGCTCTGTCGATCACCGCGGTGGTCTGGATGCGTTTCTTGCCAAGGCCAAAGACGAAGAGCTTTCGTCCAACGCTCTGAAAATCAAGAAAGAAATCGCGAAAGCTCAGGCAGCCGCCTGATCTCTTTCCCGACGATCACGTGAATCGGCCCTGCATCCGCGGGGCCTTTTGCGTTTGGGCCTTTCGCGTCATATTTCTGTCGCTCCGGCGTGACACTGAGGCCGGGGCTTGCTAGCAAAGCGGCAGGTTCGTTTGCCAGAAGGGTGCCCGCGTGAAGATTGAACAGACCAGCCTGCCGGGAGTGCTGATCCTGACCCCCGACCGCCATGGCGATGCGCGCGGTTTCTTTTCCGAAAGCTGGAATCGCCAGCGGCTTATGGCTGAGGGAATCGATATAGATTTCGTGCAGGACAACCATTCGCTTTCGGCCGCGGTCGGAACGGTCCGGGGGCTGCATTTCCAGTCGCCACCCCATGCGCAGGCGAAACTGGTGCGCTGCGGGCGTGGGCGGCTTTTCGATGTCGCGGTTGACATAAGGCGCGGCTCACCGAGCTACGGCAAATGGACTGGCGTCGAGCTTAGCTTTGAAAACGGCAAGCAGCTTCTGGTTCCTGCCGGCTTTCTACATGGCTTTGTCACCCGCGAACCGGACACCGAAATCGTCTACAAATGCTCGGACTATTACGCGCCCGACTGCGACGGCGCGGTGCGGTTCGACGATCCTGACATCGGCATCGACTGGGGCATCGACCCCGCCAAGGCGATCACCTCGCCCAAGGACGCGGCCGCTCCGCTGCTGGCCGACTTCGCTTCGCCTTTCAGCTACAAGGCCGCATCATGACCCTGCTCGTCTTCGGCAGGACCGGGCAGGTCGCCACCGAACTCCGCGGCAAGGCCGGCCCCGGAACCGTGTTTCTGGGCCGGGATGAGGCTGACCTGACCCGGCCGCTCGATTGCGCCGCCGCCATCGCGCGCATCAAGCCCTCTGCCGTCATCAACGCCGCCGCCTATACTGCGGTGGACAAGGCCGAGGTCGAGGAAGCGCTGGCCACGACCGTCAACGGTGCCGCCGCCGGCGCGATGGCGCGCGCGGCGGCAGAACTCGGCGTGCCGTTCCTGCATGTCTCGACCGATTACGTCTTCAACGGCACCGGCGACAGGCCGTGGCAGCCAGACGATGTGCCCGGGCCGCTCGGGGCCTATGGCCGGTCCAAGCTGGCGGGCGAAACAGCGATCCATGCGGCGGGCGGGCAATGGGCGGTGCTGCGAACCTCTTGGGTGTTCTCCGCACATGGCGCGAATTTCGTGAAAACCATGCTGCGCCTCGGGGCGGATCGCGACGAATTGCGGGTCGTGGCCGACCAGATCGGCGGCCCGACCGCTGCCGGTGACATTGCCGATTGCCTGTTGCGGATGGCAGGCGCGATGGCGGCCGACGCCGGCTTGGGTGGCACGCATCATTTCAGCGGAACCCCGGCGGTCAGCTGGGCCGATTTCGCGACCGAGATTTTCCGTCAGGCCGGCCTGACAACCAAAGTCATCCCGATCCCGGCCTCCGAATACCCGACCCCGGCGCAGCGCCCGGCGAATTCGCGGATGGACGGCACCAGCCTGCAACAGGTCTTCGCCATCCCGCAGCCGGACTGGAAATCCAGCCTCGCGGCGGTGCTGACGGACCTCAAGGCGCGGAATTAACCTTATGATCACCATAATTTGGCCAGTTCCTGAGACGACAACAGCTTCGCTGAGCAAGCCGAGGGCGACGAGCGCATGAAGATATTGGTAACAGGCGGGGCGGGCTTCATCGGCTCTGCGGTGATACGGCAGGCGATCGCTGTGGGGCATCAGGTAGTGAACCTCGATGCGCTGACCTATGCCGCCTGCCTTGCCAATCTCGACAGCGTCGCCGATGACCCGGGCTATGCCTTTGAACATGCCAATATCTGTGACGCCGCCGCGCTGGGCACGATCTTCGACCGGCACGAACCGGATGCGGTGATGCACCTTGCCGCCGAAAGCCATGTCGACCGTTCGATCGACGGCCCCGGCGCCTTCATCGAAACCAACGTGACCGGAACCTACCGCCTGCTCGAAGCGGCCCGCGCCTACTGGCAGCACGCAGGCAAGCCCGAAGGCTTCCGCTTCCACCATATTTCGACCGATGAGGTCTATGGCTCGCTCGGCCCGACGGGCCTGTTCACCGAAACCAGCCCCTACGCGCCGAACAGCCCCTATTCGGCGTCGAAGGCATCAAGCGATCACCTTGTCCGTGCCTGGCATGAAACCTACGGCCTGCCGGTTCTGGTGACCAATTGTTCCAACAATTACGGCCCCTACCATTTCCCGGAAAAACTGATCCCTGTGATCATCCTGAGCGCACTCGCAGGCAAACCGATCCCGATCTACGGGCGCGGCGAAAACATCCGTGACTGGCTTTATGTCGAGGATCATGCAAACGCGCTGCTGACGGTTCTGGGCAAGGGCAGGGTTGGGCGCACCTACAATATCGGCGGCGAAAACGAAGCAACCAACCTCGAGATTGCCCGCACGATCTGCGCCATTCTCGACCGGCTGCGTCCGGCGGTGGCCCCCTATGCCGACCTGATTACCTTCGTCGCCGACCGCCCCGGTCACGACCTGCGCTATGCGATCGACCCGGCGCGGATCAGAACCGAACTTGGCTGGCGACCCTCTGTGACCCTGCAACAGGGGCTGGAAAAGACGGTCGCATGGTATCTGGCGAATGAAGACTGGTGGCGCGCGCTGCAGAGCCGCGACGGGGTGGGCAAACGGCTCGGCGCAAAGGCCGGATAAGGGAGACGGACGAGTGACAACGCGCAAGGGTATCATTCTGGCAGGCGGATCGGGCACAAGGCTTTACCCGGTGACGATGGGATCGTCGAAACAGCTTCTGACGATCTACGACAAGCCGATGATCTACTTTCCGCTCTCGACGCTGATGTTCGCGGGCATCCGCGACATCGCCGTGATCACCACGCCCGAGGATCAGTCCCAGTTCAAGCGCCTGCTGGCCGACGGGTCGCAATGGGGCCTGAACCTGACCTATATCACCCAGCCGTCCCCCGATGGGCTGGCGCAGGCCTTTATCCTTGCCGAAAAGTTCCTGAACGGCGCGCCGTCCGCGCTGGTGCTCGGCGACAACATCTTTTTCGGTCACGGCCTGCCGGAACTTCTGGCCAGCGCCGATACACGGCAGACAAGCGGTACGGTCTTTGGTTACCGCGTGTCAGACCCGGAACGCTACGGCGTGGTCGGCTTCGATGCCGAGGGCAACGTGAAATCCATCATCGAGAAGCCGGAAAAACCGGCCTCGAACTACGCGGTCACCGGGCTCTATTTCCTCGACGCCGACGCGCCCGAACGCGCCCGGCAGGTCAAACCCTCGGCGCGGGGCGAACTGGAAATCACCACCCTGCTCGAAATGTACCTGAACGAAGGCAAGCTGACCGTCGAAAAGATGGGCCGGGGCTTCGCCTGGCTCGATACCGGCACGCATGACAGCCTGCTCGATGCCGGAAATTTCGTGCGCACACTGCAAAAGCGGCAGGGCCTGCAAGTCGGTTCGCCCGATGAAATCTCCTTCGCCAAGGGCTGGATCGACCGCGATCAGCTCTTGCGCCGGGCCGATGTGTTCAAGAAGAACGAATACGGCACCTACCTGCAGGCGCTGGCCGATGGTGGCGGGGCCTGACGCGGCTCAGCCGATAATCAGCGCGGCTTCCAGATCCGACAGATTGGTGAAGTCGCTCAGCGTTATGATGTTGCCATCGCCGAAATCCAGAACCGTGTCGGGCCCGATGACTGCGGCATAATCCGCGATGGCCTCTCGGCTGTCTGGCGGCGCTGTCTCGAACATCGCAAGATCCAGCATCAGGCGATCCTGCCGGGCATCGAAATCGCTGATCCGGTCGGCGCCGAACCCGTCTTCAAATATGAAAACGTCGCGTCCGGCGGCACCTTTCAAAAGATCATCACCGGCACCGCCGATCAACCGGTCATTGCCCTTGCCACCATCCAGCACATCGTCGCCGTCGCCGCCATAAAGCCGGTCCGACCCGTTCTTGCCCCTGATCACGTCGTCGCCATCCCCGCCCCAGACCTGATCCCCGCGCTTGCCGCCCTTCACCTTGTCGGCGAAATCCGATCCTTCGAACCGTTCGATGTTTATGAAGCTGTCGCCCGCCGCATCGCCGCCGGTGCCAATGCTGCGGCCAAGATCGAGTGTTATGCTGCCGCTCGCGTCGGCATAGCTGGCCATGTCCTTGCCCGATCCGCCGTTCAGCTTGTCGCGGGCCGCGCCGCCATAAAGGATGTCTTTCCCGCCACCGCCATCAATTTCGTCTTTGCCGGACCCGCCATAAAGCAGGTCACTGCCATCACCACCAAAGATCGCGTCATTTCCGCCGCCACCCCAGACCGAATTGCTGTCCGCGTCGCCATGAAGCGTGTCAGAACGGTTCGTGCCCTCGAGCGCTTCGATGCCGGAATAGCGGTCCCCCGCAGCGTGGCCTGTATTCTTCTTCGGTGATGCAAGTGACGCATACAGGCCCGATCCGGAGTCACCATAGCTGACCAGATCGAACCCGTCGCCACCGTCCAGCA
>JAHEAO010000094.1 GCA_024642725.1 Paracoccaceae bacterium
GAACAAAGATTCCCACCTGATCTCCCAACTGAGCGTTGAGAGCGCAACATATTTTAGTTAACTAATTGAAAAGATTGGTAGCGGAGGAGGGACTTGAACCCCCGACACGCGGATTATGATTCCGCTGCTCTAACCAACTGAGCTACTCCGCCAGAAGCGAAGCGGTAGGTATGACAGGGGGGGAGATGCGTCAAGTGCAAATATGGCCAGATCGCACAGCCAAGCAATCCGAACACTTGAATGAGACGATGAACTGGGCCGCTTTTCGCAAGACACCAGACTGTCTCCCCCACTAAAGTGATGAAACCACACTGAACTTGAGGAATCCATTCCCATGGCAATGATCTTGGCAGTGCTCGCGCACTTTCGTACTTCGTTGCGGTTCCTCGTACCGTTCACAGCTATACTGCTTGCGGTACGGTTGCTCATCATCGCGGTGGCGTTGCCGATCATTGGCCTCATCATAAGGCTGGTTCTGAGCCATTCCGAGCGCAGTGCAATCACGGATCAGGAGATTGCCAGATTTCTTCTGACGCCACTTGGGCTTGGCGCGGCTCTTGTCGTCGCGAGTCTGCTGATCGCGACCGCAATGCTGAATCTTACGATGATGTCGCTTGTCCTTAGCCGGAAGCAGCACAACCCCGCTGCAGCAATCCATGAGGGGTTCAGTTTTCTTGCAATGCATTTGCCACGGCTTCTTCTGTTCGGCCTCCATCTGGTCCTACGAATACTAGGCATTACCGTGCCATTTCTTGCTGCAATGTTAGCTGTGGCGATTGTGTTGCTCGGTAGTTACGACATAAATTTCTACCTTACCGCACGCCCCTCGAGTTTTTGGGCTGCCTGCGCCATGATCGGCCTTCTGGCGATTGTCTTGGCCGTGGTATTGCTGTCCCGGGTATCGGGTTGGGCGATGGCACTGCACATAGTGCTGATCGAAAGAATGCCTCCCAGCCGCTCTTTCAAAGACAGCCGGCGCCTACTTGAAGGAGAGAGATCCGCGCTTGCGGCCAAGTTGCTCGTTTGGGCGATCCTGCGAGGCATCCTTGCAATGGGCCTCGCTGGAATCATGGGGTTCGCGATCGCCCATCTGTCCGATGCTTTCGGGACCAACCTGCGGCTGGTTGCTGCAATGACTATGATGATCTTGATTGCCTGGAGCCTGGGATCTGCAGTTGTCACGGCCGTGGCGCAAGGGGCACTGGCTGACATGCTGCTACAGAAATATGCGCGGGTGACAGGGAATGTTTTCACTGCTGATGCAACCGCAAGCAAATCGACGTGGTTTCGTATACCGGCATGGGGCGTGGCACTTGGCGCCCTGGCTCTTGCCGGGACCGGAATTTTTTTGGGTCATGTCCTGCTATCACGTGTCGGACAGGAGCGGGCGGTCGAAATTATTGCCCATCGCGGCGCCGCGGGGTCCCGGCCGGAAAACACAATGGCCGCCGTCACCAAAGCTATCGAAGACAGGGCAGATTGGGTTGAAATAGACGTTCAAGAAGACGCTGATGGCGAAGTGGTCGTCGCGCATGACAGCGATTTCATGAAGCTCGCGGGCGTTGATCTGAAAGTCTGGGAAGCGACCGCGGATGATATTGCCCGGATCGACATTGGAAGTTGGTTTGGACCCGAATATCAGGACCAACGCACCCCATTCTTGAAAGATGTGCTCCTAGCTGCGCGTGGCAAGTCAAAAGTGATCATCGAGTTGAAGTACTACGGACATGACGTCGACCTTGAACGCAAAGTCGCCGAGATCGTTGAAGAGGCCATGATGTCGAAAGATGTGGCTGTGATGTCCCTGAAGTATCCCGGATTGCAGAAGATGCAATCCATTCGGCCCGAACTACGGTCTGGTGTTCTGGCCGCAAAGGCAATCGGTGACCTTTCGGGGCTCGAGGCAGATTTTCTTGCGGTCAATACAGGCCAAGTGTCCTCTCGTATGATTGCCAATGCAAAGAGCGTTGGGAAGGACGTCTATGTCTGGACCGTCGACGACCCAGTGACCATGTCGCGGATGATTTCCATGGGGGTCGATGGTCTGATAACCAACGAGCCTGCGCTGGCCAGAGACGTCATGCAACGACGTAATGAACTGTCCACCGGAGAAAGACTGCTGCTTTGGTTGGCCGACAGGTTCGAAATTTCGAACTATCAATTGGTCGCGGATCCGAAGGATGCGTAGTTGGATACTGGCCGCGCTTGTATGGCTGTCTGCGGCAGGCGTCGGATGCGCACAACAGACACAGGGATGGTCAACGGCCTTGGGGCGCGTGCTGGAGTTGCCCGCCCACAAGAGACTGATCAGCAGCATATTGGCCGGCGCCGAACTTGCGCCATTTCAAACCGATGGGTGCAGCGGAGGGATGACCGCTGGCTGGTCGGCAGCTGCCGAGTTGATCCCCGGCTTCGAAGAGCGATACCGTGATCACCCCCCGTGGGAGGCCTGTTGCCTGACGCATGACCGCCAATATCATTCTGCTGCCGGCGCCCTTGTTCCAGAAGAAAGCTATGCAGCACGCTTGTTCGCAGACGAGGCGTTGCAGACTTGCGTTCTGAAGCAGGGTCAGGATGACATGACGGCGCTAACCAGCGCGCTCAAGGTTTCACCCGAAACCATTGCGAACGCCTATACGATCATCGCGCAGTCCATGTTCAATGCCGTTCGCCTTGGCGGCGGTCCATGTTCAGGCCTTCCTTGGCGGTGGGGCTTCGGCTATCCCAGCTGTCTATGGCCATAGACAGAAATTTTGTTCGGCTTGTCTGCACCAGTCCGCTTCGGCACCCGGTTTGGGCGCGTCAGAACGAGAACTGTTTTGAGACAGCAGAAACTACCGGAACTCCGGTCCCTGAAAAGTCTAGAAATCCAAGTTCTCGACGCTTAGCGCATTCGCCTGAATGAAATCTCGCCTCGGCTCGACAACGTCGCCCATCAGTTTCGTAAAGATGTCGTCGGCATCCGCAAGATCTTCGATCTTGACCTGCAGCAATGTCCTTGCCTCGGGGTCCAGCGTCGTTTCCCAGAGCTGGTCGGGGTTCATCTCGCCAAGGCCCTTGTAGCGCTGTAGAGACAACCCCTTTTCACCTTCCTTCAGGATCGCGTCCAGAAGGTCCGTCGGACCATGGATCACCATATCGCGATCCTTGCGGTCAAGGCGTGCCGGATCTGCATAGACTTCCCGGTTATTGCGCGAAACCTCCGACAACCTGCGGGCTTCGCCTGATCGGAGCACTGCCCCGTCAAGAGTGCGGATTTCCTCGACCCCCCGCAGGATTCGGGTCAGGCGGATTCCGTGGTCCTGGGTGATCCGGCCCGACCAACCCTTTTCATATTCCTGCGCTACCTGATCAAGCCGGTCCGCGACTTTGTCAGCAACCGCTTGCAAATCCGCATCGGCCTGCCCCGGATCAAATGCCCCTGCAAGTGCTGCCTGTTCAAGTATGTTGCGCGGATAGTGCGTTGGAAATGCTTCTAGCACACGCCGGAACTGTCGCGCCCCTTCTATCACTCGTGCCAGATCCTGACCGGCGATCTCTTCGCCCGTAGGCAAACGCAGAACGGCGCCTTCGATACCCATCTGGACAAGGTAGTCTTCGAGCGCAGCTTGATCCTTGAGATAGACTTCGGACTTGCCGCGGGCAACTTTGTACAGCGGTGGCTGGGCGATATAGAGATATCCGCCATCGATCAGCTCTGGCATTTGGCGGAAGAAAAACGTCAGCAAAAGGGTGCGGATATGCGCGCCGTCAACGTCGGCATCCGTCATGATGACAACCTTGTGGTAGCGTAGCTTGCTGATATCGAATTCATCCCGACCAATGCCGGTGCCAAGCGCCGTTATGAGCGTACCGATTTCCTGGCTGCCCAGCATCCGGTCAAAACGAGCGCGCTCCACGTTCAATATCTTGCCGCGCAGCGGCAGAACCGCTTGGTTGTTACGCGACCGGCCCTGTTTGGCCGAACCACCGGCAGAGTCACCCTCAACAAGAAAAATCTCTCGTTTCGAGGGATCGCGTTCCTGGCAGTCAGCAAGTTTTCCGGGCAAGGAGGCAACGTCGAGTGTTGACTTCTTGCGGGTCATCTCACGCGCCTTGCGAGCGGCCTCACGGGCAAGTGCAGCCTCTACGATCTTTCCGACAATCATGCGCGCTTCGGTCGGATGTTCCTCGAACCATTCGCCCAGCTTCTCGTTCATCAGATTTTCAACAGCCGGCCGCACTTCGGAACTGACGAGCTTGTCTTTCGTCTGACTCGAAAATTTCGGATCTGGGACCTTGACCGACAGAACACAGGTCAACCCTTCGCGCGCATCATCGCCGGTGAAGTTCACCTTTTCCTTCTTAAGAATGCCGCTGGAATTTGCGTAGAGATTGATCGTGCGCGTCAGCGCACCGCGAAAGCCAGCAAGATGGGTGCCACCGTCGCGCTGAGGGATGTTGTTGGTGAAGGGCAACACCATCTCGTTGTAGCTGTCGTTCCACCACATTGCAGCTTCGACGGTAATGCCATCGCGTTCGCCAGATATGAAGATAGGCTCTTCAATCATGGGCGTTTTCGATCGGTCGAGATAACGCACAAATTCACGAACCCCGCCTTCGTAGAACAGATCGGCCTCGATCGCCTCTGCCGGCCGTTCATCGCGCAGAATGATGCGAACACCCGAGTTGAGAAAGGCCAGTTCGCGCAAGCGGTGCTCGAGCGTCTTGAAGGAATAGTCGAGGTTCGAGAACGTCGATACTGAGCCGAGAAACCGGACCTCCGTCCCTTTGCGACCATTTGCATCACCTACGACTTCAAGATGCTTGACGGTTTCTCCATGCTCGAAACGGGCGTGATGTTCCTTGCCGTTGCGCCATACCCGAAGCTCCAGCCAGTCGGACAGTGCATTCACGACCGAAACGCCGACACCGTGCAGACCGCCCGAAACCTTGTAGGAGTTCTGGTCGAACTTTCCACCGGCATGCAGTTGGGTCATGATGACCTCGGCGGCCGAGACGCCCTCTTCTTCATGGATGCCTACCGGGATTCCGCGACCGTTGTCGCTGACCGAAACGCTGCTATCGGCATGGATTGTCACGGAAACATGGTCAGCGTGACCGGCCAGGGCCTCGTCGATGCCATTGTCCACGACCTCGTAGACCATGTGATGGAGACCGGAACCGTCATCGGTATCGCCGATATACATTCCGGGCCGCTTGCGGACAGCATCTAAGCCCTTGAGAACCTTGATAGAATCTGCGCCATATTCTTCAGGCTGCGGGACTGCTTCGGCCATGTGCTCTTTCCGAGTAATTTTCACGGATTTATACGAGATTTGGGGGGCTATGTCACGCGCTTGCCACAAGATTTGGTGGCATTCTGCGGATTGCCGCAGAAAGATCGCGACCTAGGTAAATGGGATCACGAGCCCGACCAGAACAAGCAATATTCCTGCCGTCAGATTGGTGCGCCTGAGCGCCCTGGGTGATGTCAGCAGCCTGCGGGCGCGGTCGATAAACACTGCGAACAACAGGTTTCCGATGAACGGGACCGCCATCGACAAAGCCACGATGGCACTGATGTCCGGCCAAGTCAGTTTGGTCAGATCGAAGAACCCTGGCAGCACCCCCATATAGAACAGGATAGCTTTCGGGTTGCCCAGGATGACTGCGACACCGGCGGCGAAACCTGCCCATTTTCCGGGCCGGGTCAGGCGGCTGTCAGTTGCTATGGTCTTGTCAGCGTTTTTGATGATTATCACCCCCATGACGAGGAAGATGACGCAGGCAACCCAGCGCAAAACGCTCATGAATCCAGCGAAGACCGAGACCACCCAGCTGACCCCGAGAATAGCCAAGAATGGCCAGAGGGCATCACCGACAACCACGCCCAGCGCGAGCGGCCAAGCCGCATTGAATCCGCCCGATAAGGTGCGGGCAGTCAAAGCCACCCACACGGGGCCAGGCGTGAAGAACAAGATTGCCAACGCACCGGCATAAAACAGCAAATCGGTCGTTGAAATCGTCATGGCGGCTCCGGGCCGTTGGGCTTCGATTCGGTTAGTGTATCGGCGTCAGATTGTCGAGATGGCCCGGAGCCTAGTCCCCGGTGGGCAGTGTCAGGCTGCCATCGTCGTTCAGAGGCCAGTAAGGATTCATTGCCACTTCCCAGACATGGCCGTCAGGATCAGCCCAATAACCGGAATATCCTCCCCAAGAGACCTGCTGAGGTTTCTTGAGTGCCGTGGCACCTGCCGAGACCGCCATTGCAAAGGCCGCGTCGACTTCGTCAACCGACGCAAAGTTCTGCGCCAGCGTGATTGCGCCCGTTTCAAGCGTTGCATCCGGTCGCCCTTGGTCTTCCGCCAGCGCCGTCCTTCCAAAGAGGCCCAGGACAAGACCATTGATCTGGTAGAAAATGACACCTTCCTGTTCCCGGGTCGGCTCCCAGCCCAACGCCCCATAGAAGCTGCGAGACTTGCCAAGATCATCGACGCCAAGTGTGATCAGTGTGACACGTTGTGGGGTCATTCGGCGCTCCTGTCGTTTCGGTTGCGGCCCTTTTTTCAGGGTGTCTGGATGCGGGACGTTCCGTCGCTTTCATCGACAACGAGATATTGAGCCCGGTCATCGAGTGAGGCAAACAGTTCCGATCCAGTTCCGGTCATCCAGGCCTGCGCGCCCAGAGTACAAATTTCATCGTAGAGCGCCGCTCTCCGATCAGCATCCAGATGCGCCGCGACCTCATCCAGAAGCAGGATGGGCGGGGCGCCAAAATCCTCGGAAAGAGCGCGGGCATTTGTCAGGATCAGGGAGATCAGAAGCGCTTTCTGCTCGCCTGTTGAACACAAGCGCGCCTCTACTCCCTTCGCACTATAGAACGCGCCCAAGTCCGCTCGATGTGGGCCAATCAGCGTGCGACCCGCGGCCATATCTTTTCGTCGATTTTCGGCAAGAGCGTCTTGCAGTGCCGCGGCGCTGTCTGTTTGCGGGTCAAGATCCGGCCCCAGAATCGCGAGGTCGGCCGCAGGAAAGGCAGTGGCGGCACCGTCCTGCGCAGCGGCGATGCGTTCAAGTGTCACCTTTCGGTTGGAAATGATTTCCGCACCCGCGACAGCCATCTGCGCTTCCAGCGCGCCATACCACATCGGATCCGCCACCTGATCCTTGAGCAGGCGATTGCGCTCTCGCATCGCCTTTTCATAGGCCAGCACTGCATCGGCATGTCCCGGATCAAAACTCAGCGTCATTCGGTCCAGAAATCGACGGCGGCCGTCGGCCCCCTCGATCCAAAGCCTGTCCATCGCAGGTACAAGCCAAAGTATGCGGGCGATACGGCCAAGAGCGCGCTGCGGTGCGGGCTTGCCATCAATCCTGATCTGTCTGGCGCCTCCAGGTTCTGCCCAGGTTTCGATTTCGTGGCCCTGGTTCAAGCTCTGCAGATCGGCTGTAATTTTCCATCCCAGCGCCTCCGGCTGCCGCGCCATCTCGTCTGCGGATGCGCTGCGCAATCCCCGACCCGGCGACAGGAGCGAAACTGCTTCCAGAATATTGGTCTTGCCGGCTCCGTTCGGCCCGTAGATTGCGACTGGCCTGCCGTTCAGCGCGAGTTGCCCCCTGTGGTGAGAGCGAAAATGGGACAGGGTCAGCGCCGTTACTTTCAGGCTGGCCATCCCCTCCTCCGTTTTCCGTTCAAGAGTGCCCTCGCCGCCAGCGAGTAATTTACAAGTGAAGCCTATCAGACCCGCATCGGCATCACGACGTAGACCGCGCTATTGTCATTGCCTTCGCGCATCAGCGTCGGGTCGCCGGCAGAATTGAACAGGAACACTGCATTCTCCCTGTCCACCTGGCCCGCGATTTCGAGCAGGTATTTGGCATTGAACCCGATTTCCAGCTTGTCATCCGAATAGGCGACGCTCAGTTCTTCCTCTGCCGCGCCGCTGTCGGGCGCGTTCACCGAAAGAACCAGCCGGTCTTCATCAAGCGAAAGCTTGACCGCTCGGGATCGCTCTGACGAAACGGTCGCGACCCGGTCGACCGCCTGCGCGAATTCCGCTGCATCGACCTCAAGCTTGCGGGTATTTCCTTGCGGTATAACGCGAGTGTAGTCCGGAAATGTTCCATCTATGACTTTCGAAGTCAGGGTAATGTCCGGGGCGGCAAACCTAACCTTGGTCTCCGAAACCGAAACGGCGATCGTCGTCTCGTCGTTATCCAGCAATTTGCGAAGTTCATTCACGGTCTTGCGCGGCACGATTACCCCAGCCATACCTTCGGCCCCGCTCGGGAGCGGAGCGTCGATACGGGCCAAGCGGTGACCGTCTGTGGCGACGCAACGCAATACCTGCCCGCTCTCTCCGGCTGCGACATGCATATACACACCGTTCAGGTAATAACGGGTCTCTTCGGTTGATATTGCGAATTTCGACTTGTCAAAAAGCCGCCGGAGTACGGGAGCGGGAGCCGAAAAATTGGACTCGTATTCGGACGAGGCCATGACCGGGAAGTCTTCCTTGGGAAGCGTGGCCAATGAGAAGTTCGAACGCCCGGCCTCGACAGTCAGCCGACCAGTTGCACCATCATCTGTTAACGTGACCAGCGCGCCATCGGGAAGTTTGCGGACGATTTCGTGCAAGGTTACGGCCGATACAGTGGTCGCTCCGGCACGTTCAACCTGGGCAGGTGCCTTGTCGACGACCTCGATATCCAGATCCGTGGCCCGGAAAGACGCTGTGCTGCCCTCTGCCTCGATAAGAACATTCGCCAGAATAGGGATCGTGTTCCGACGCTCTACGACCGACTGCGCCTGACCGACCGCCTTTAGCAAAGCGCCGCGTTCGATGCTGATTTTCATATCCCACTCCTGCAGATGCCGGGGCGGCGAATGTATCCCATTCGCCGCCCGGCTCAATAGTTTTCTGGAATGTCCGCTGAACGCGGCGGAGCGTCAAGGGCGCAAAGGCCGTTCTTTAGCCTTCCAGGATCCGGCGCAACATCTCCAGATCTTCTGCGATCTGGTTGTCGTGCCCCTTCAGCTCTTCGATCCGTCGCACACCATGCATGACCGTTGTATGGTCGCGGCCGCCGAACCTGCGGCCGATCTCCGGGAGACTTCGGCTCGTCAATTGTTTCGCGAGATACATCGCCACTTGGCGCGGCCGCGCGATGGTACGCACCCGCTTTGGTCCCAGAAGATCCGAAAGGCGGATGTTGTAGTGCTCTGAAACCCGGCGCTGAATTTCTTCTACAGTGACCTTACGGTCACTGGCGCGCAGAATGTCGGCCAAGCAGTCCTGCGTCAGATCCAAGGTGATCTCGCGGCCCACGAGCGACGCAAATGCAAACAGCCGCATTAGCGCGCCTTCAAGCACACGGACATTCGAAGAAATCCGGTGCGCCA
>JAHEAO010000032.1 GCA_024642725.1 Paracoccaceae bacterium
TAGTGCAGTTCCTTGAGCGTCCTGAAATGGCATTCAGGATGGGCCGACAGATAGTCGTAAAGCCAGCTGGTGCCGGCTTTTTGCGCGCCTATTCCGTAGAGCAGTGTCGGGTCTGTCGGCACTAGGCTTTCGCCTCTTTCTTCTCGTCGCCGGGAAGGATGTATTCGGCACCTTCCCAGGGGCTCATGAAATCGAACTGGCGGTATTCCTGAACCAGCTTCACCGGTTCGTAGACAACGCGCTTCTGCACTTCGTCATAACGCACTTCGGTATAACCCGTGGTCGGGAAATCCTTGCGCAGCGGATGGCCGCGGAAGCCGTAATCGGTGAGGATCCGGCGCAGGTCCGGATGGCCCGAAAACAGGATGCCGAACATGTCGAATACTTCGCGTTCGAACCAGTTTGCCGAAGGGTGGACGTCGATGATCGAGGGCACCATGTCGTCTTCGCGAACGGCGACCTTCACGCGGATGCGGTGGTTCTGGTACATCGACAGGAAGTGATAGACCACGTCGAACCTTGCATCGCGTTCCGGATAGTCGACGGCAGTGATATCGACCAGCGACGAGAACTGGCAATTACCGTTGGACTTGAGAAACTCGACGAAAGGCACCAGCGAGGCCAGCGTGACGGTGACGTTCAATTCGCCGAACGCGACCTCCCAGCCCAAGACATTGTCGGGGCGCTTGAGCTCGATCGTGGCGCCGAGTTCTTTCAGGGCTTCGTCGCTCATGATCTACCTCGCGATGGTGCCGGTGCGGCGAATTTTGCGTTGCAGTTGCAGGATGCCATATAGAAGTGCCTCTGCCGTCGGCGGGCAGCCGGGAACATAGACATCGACCGGCACGATACGGTCGCAGCCGCGCACCACCGAATAGCTGTAGTGGTAATAGCCGCCGCCGTTGGCGCAGGACCCCATCGAGATGACATAGCGCGGTTCCGGCATCTGGTCGTAAACCTTGCGCAGCGCCGGGGCCATCTTGTTGGTCAGCGTGCCGGCGACGATCATCAGGTCGGACTGGCGCGGAGAGGCGCGTGGCGCGGTTCCGAAACGTTCGAGGTCATAGCGTGGCATCGAGGTATGCATCATTTCGACGGCGCAGCAGGCCAGACCGAAGGTCATCCAGTGCAACGAGCCGCAGCGCGCCCAGTTTATGATGTCCTCGGTCGAGGTCAGCAGGAAGCCCTTGTCCTGCAGTTCCGCATTCAGGGCCTGGGTGGTGACGTCCTTGTCCTCCCCCACGTAGGTCGCGGTCATTGCCATTCGAGCGCCCCCTTCTTCCATTCATAGGCAAAGCCCACGGTCAGGACCGCGAGGAAGACCATCATCGACCAGAAACCGACGAGGCCCACATCCTTGAAGGCCACGGCCCACGGGAACAGGAAGGCGACCTCAAGGTCGAAGATGATGAAGAGGATCGAAACGAGGTAGAACCGAACGTCGAAGCGCATCCGCGCATCGTCAAACGCGTTGAACCCGCATTCATAGGCGCTGACCTTTTCGGGGTCCGGGTGACGCACCGCGACAACCACGGCAGCTAGGATGAGGATCAGGCCGAGGCCGATGGCCAGGCCGAGGAAAATCATGATGGGCAAGTATTCCCGAAGCAGGTCTTCCACGAAGGACTCCTTTCATGGGTCTTGCCCATGTCGTTGGCTCGACTTGGGGTTTAGCGCTGCCCCCGGTCGGGGTCAACCAAAGCCAGCGTGGATTTTGCGGTTCCGATCAGCATTCCTGCACCCATTGCGGTGCCCGGATCACATATCCGCCCGCCGGGTCCCGGCGCGGCGGTTGCGATTGGCGCGACATTGGCGCAGGTCAGACCGGTTCCGCCCAGCCGGGGCTGCGCTTTTCGAAGAACGCGGCGATGCCTTCGCTTGCTTCAGGGCTGTCCCAACGCGTGACCAGCGCATCGATGGTTTCCGCGATCACCGCCTCGTCGATCCGGGGGCCCAGTTTTCGGGCCAGCGCCTTGGCGGCGGCAACCGCGCCCGGCGCGCAGGACAGATAGGGGCTGACTTCTGCCTCGACGGCATCGGCAAGATCTTCGGGTGCTACGGCGCGGGCAAGGATGCCAAGGTCCGCCGCTTCCGCTGCTCCGAAGATGCGCGAAGACATGAACACCTGGCGCGCCCGCGCTTCTCCCATCCGGGCAAGGACGTAGGGGCCGATGGTGGCGGGGATCAGCCCCAGCCGCGTCTCCGTCAGGCCGAATTTCGCGCCCGCCACGCCGATGGCGAGGTCGCAGACACAGGCCAGCCCGACGCCGCCGCCCAACGCATTGCCCTGCAGCGCGCCGATCAGCGGTTTTGGCATCGTGTTCAGCGCCTGCAACATCATCGCGAGCGTCTTGGCTTCAGCAGCACGGGCCGCGGGTTTCGCGGTCATCTGCGCCTTCATCCAGTTCAGATCGCCACCGGCGCAAAAGCTCTTGCCAGAGCCTGTCAGGACCACGACGCGAACCGCGGGATCGCGGCCCAGCCTGCGCGCGGCCTCGCTCAGCTCCGCGATCATCTCTGCCGAAAGCGCGTTGTGCTTGTCGGGGCGGTTGAGTGTCAGCGTTGCGACGCCCCGGTCGTCTGTCTCGATCAGAACCGTCTTCGACATTGCCCGTCCTTCCATTTGCATCCTGTCCCGCGGTCTTCCTGCGCGGGTCCTTCCATCAACTCCGCAGCCTGCGCGCCATCGCGCCGGCCCGGTCGAGAATCTCTGCATCGAGACCGGTTTCATAGCCGAGCCGCAGCAGCAAGGCATTGACCGCCTCTGTCGCGACATTACCGGCAGCGCCAGGCGCATAGGGACAACCGCCAAGACCACCGACGGCAGCGTCGAAGACCCTGATCCCTAGCCCCAGGGCGGCCTCTATATTCTGCAAGGCATGCCCCCCGGTATCATGAAAATGACCGGCCAGATCCTCTGCCGGGACGGCCTCGATCACGGCGTGAAGCATCGCGCAGGTGGTCTCGGGCGTGGCTTTGCCGATCGTATCGCCGAGCGATATCTCGTAGCAGCCCATCTGAAAGAGAGCGCCCGCCACATCCGCGACCCTTTCGGGGTCCGTCGGCCCATCATAGGGGCAATCCGTGACACAGGACACGTAGCCACGCACTTTCACATTTGCTGCGTGAGCCTCTTCGATTACCGGTTTGAAACGGTCAAGACTTTCACTAATCGAACAATTGATGTTCTTCTGGCTGAATCCTTCGCTGGCAGAACCGAAAATCGCGATCTCATCGGCCCCTGCTTCTATCGCGCGGTCAAATCCCTGCATATTCGGCGTCAGCGCGGCATAGGACACGCCCGGCGCGCGGAGGATCCCGGCCAGAACGGCGGCACTGTCGGCCATTTGCGGGACCCATTTCGGGCTGACGAAACTTGCGACTTCAATACGCCGGAACCCGGCTTCGGACAGCAGATCGACCAGCGCGATCTTGTCGCGCGTGGGGATCAGCCGGGATTCGTTCTGCAGCCCGTCTCGGGGGCCAACCTCGAAAATCTCGACGTAGTCAGACATTCCATGCCTCGTAAAAGTCGCGCTCGTATAGCCTTGCTGCCCCATCCCCTGGCAAAGAGGCCCGAAACGCGGGTCGTTCAGTGATACGCTCGTACCATTTTGTCAACGCCGGGAAAGAGTCGATCGGCGCAAAATGCCGCGCCATGTAGATCGCCTGCCCGATACTGATGTCGGCAGCGGAAAACCCAGAGGCCAACAGGTGACCACTCCGTCCCGCCGGACCTGCAAGCCGGCCCTCGACAGCCCCGTAGCATTTCTCGAGCCGCTTGGCTTCCAGCTTCATGACGACCGGGCTGCGCATCTGGTCTTCGTAAAGCATGATATGCTGCTGTGTCAGCGACGCGACATGCTGGCTGATGGTTTCGGAAAAATGCACCCAGATAAGCCAGTCGGCGCGCTCGGTCTCGCCCGGGCGCCGGCCCAACCCGGGATCGGGAAAGGTCTCACACAGGATTTCGGTGATCGCGCCGGTCTCCCAGATGACCTTGCCATCGATTTCCAGCGCAGGCACCCGTCCGGCGGGGTTGAGTGCAAGATAGTCCTGCGACCGCAAGGTCTTGTCGAAGGGATGGACCACGACTTCGAACGCCACCCCAAGCTCTCTGAGCAACCAGAGCGATCGCATCGAGCGCGACTGATGGCAGTGGTGCAGCCGGATCATTCGTCGTCCTCAAGCCGGATCAGGGCGGCCCCGGCTTCGACCTGAGCGCCGGCCTTGGCCAGAACTTCGGCAACTTTTCCATCGCGCGGCGCGGTCAGCGTATGTTCCATCTTCATCGCCTCGAGGACGGCCAGCCGGTCCCCGGCGCTGACCATTTGCCCCGGTTCGGCGAGCACCGCCTTGACCAGCCCGGGCATCGGCGCCTCGATCACATTGCCTGCGGTGGCGGCGCTGCCGACCGCCAGCGGGTCGGGGATGGTGAAAGACCATGTTTCATTGGCGAAAACGCTGACACTGTCGCCGATCTTCAGTGCCCTGCCCGGCTGACCGTCGGTCCAGCCATCAGGATCGCGCCGGAAGGCAAAGCTGTCGTCCCCCAGCATCACCGTTGCCTGACCGGGGCCGGTCACACGCAGGGTCGCGGCAAAGGGGTCTGCCCCGACAAGGTCGATGCGCCGGTCAAGCTTTTGCCAAAGCGCAAATCCGTCAGCGACCGGATCCGCCGCGGTCAGTGCTGCAAGCGCGCTGATCCGGTCCGGGGGCGGCTCCACCGCCTGAAACGCTGCGATCTTGCGCCCGATCAGACCGGTATCGACATCGCCCGCCGAAAAATCCGGATCGGCTGCGAGTTTGCCCAGGAATGTCAGGTTGGTCACCGTTCCCGCCACCTGCGTTTCCGAGAGCGCTGCGCGCAGTTTCGACAGGGCTAGATCGCGGGTCGGTCCGTGCACGATGATCTTGGCGATCATCGGGTCGTAATAGGGGCTGATCGTATCGCCCGGCCGCACCCCGGTCTCGGCCCGTGCGCCATTGGCAAACCGCAGATGGGTCAGCCGCCCCGTGGCGGGCAGGAACCCCTTTGCGACATCCTCGGCATACAACCGGGCTTCAAATGAATGACCGTTCAATTCCAGCTCGTCCTGTTGCCGGGGCAAGGATTCTCCGGCCGCGACCCGCAATTGCCATTCGACAAGATCGATGCCGGTCACGGCCTCGGTGACCGGATGTTCGACCTGCAGGCGGGTGTTCATCTCCATGAACCAGAAGCGGTCCGCGCGCAGCCCGGCGGAGGCGTCGACGATGAACTCGATCGTACCGGCGCCGCTGTAACCGATGGCCTCCGCGGCACGAACCGCCGCCGCACCCATCGCATGCCGCATCTCGGCGGTCATGCCGGGGGCAGGCGCTTCCTCGATCACCTTCTGATGGCGGCGCTGAAGCGAACAATCGCGTTCGAACAGGTGCACGGCCTGATGACCGTCGCCGAAGACCTGCACTTCGATATGGCGTGGTTTTTCCACGTATTTCTCGATCAGCACCGCGTCATTGCCAAAGGCGCCGCGGGCCTCGGCGCGGGCCGATTCCAGCGCGTTGATGAAAGCCTCGGGGGTCTCGACAAGCCGCATACCCTTGCCGCCGCCGCCCGCCACGGCCTTGATCAGCACCGGATAACCGATGTCCGCGGCTTCGACCTCGAGCCGACCGGGTTCCTGATCGGCACCGTGATAGCCCGGAACGACCGGCACGCCGGCCTTTTCCATCAGCGCCTTGGCCGCATCCTTGAGCCCCATGGCGCGAATGGCTTCGGCCGAGGGACCGATGAACACCAGACCGGCGGCCTCGACCGCTTCGACGAATCCGGGGTTTTCCGACAGGAAACCATAGCCGGGATGGATTGCCTGTGCCCCGGTCCCAAGGGCGGCTGCGATGATCGCATCGCCGCGCAGATAGCTTTCGGACGGCTGCGCCCCGCCGATGTGAACTGCCTCGTCCGCCATGGCGACATGGCGCGCGGCGGCGTCCGCATCGGAATAGACCGCGACCGTGGCCACGCCCAGCCGCCGGCAGGTATCGATCACCCGGCAGGCGATTTCGCCACGGTTGGCGATCAGTATCTTGCGAAACATGGTCACATCATTCGTCCCGAAATATCCCCGCCGGAGGCATGAAATCTACATCCTGAAGACGCCGAAGCGCGTCGGTTCGATGGGCGCGTTCAATGCAGCGGACAGCGACAGGGCCAGCACGTCGCGCGACTTGCGCGGGTCGATGATGCCGTCATCCCAAAGCCGTGCCGAGGCGTAAAGCGGGTGGCTCTGTTCCTCGAACATCTCGATCGTGGGGCGCTTGAACTCGGCTTCTTCGGCAGCGCTCCATTCCTTGCCGGCGCGTTCCATCCCGTCGCGCCGGACAGTGGCCAGCACGCCTGCGGCCTGTTCGCCGCCCATCACCGAGATCCGACTGTTCGGCCAGGTCCAAAGGAACCGCGGCTGATAGGCGCGACCGGCCATGCCGTAGTTCCCGGCGCCGAAAGATCCGCCGACAATCATCGTGATCTTGGGCACGCTGGTCGTCGCAACCGCCGTCACCATCTTGGCCCCATGCCGGGCAATGCCTTCGTTTTCATATTTGCGACCGACCATGAAACCGGTGATATTTTGCAGGAAAACCAGCGGGATAGACCTCTGGCTGCAAAGTTCGATGAAATGCGCGCCCTTGACCGCACTCTCGCTGAACAGAACACCATTGTTGGCCACGATGCCCACCGGGCAGCCTTTCACATGGGCAAAGCCGGTGACGAGCGTCTCGCCAAAGCGCGGCTTGAACTCGTCGAAACGAGAGCCGTCGACGATCCGGGCGATGACCTCGCGGATGTCATAGGGCGTGCGCAGGCCGGCAGGCACGACGCCCAGCAGGTCCTCGGGGTCATAAAGCGGTTCTTCGCTGGCCTGCATCCGCACGCTGGCGGGTCGCGTCCGGTTCAGGTGGCTGACGGCGCGGCGGGCCAGCGCCAAGGCATGGGCGTCGTCCTCGGCCAGATAATCGGCCACGCCGGACAGACGCGTGTGCACATCGCCGCCGCCAAGGTCTTCGGCGCTCACCACCTCGCCGGTTGCGGCCTTGACCAGCGGCGGGCCGGCCAGAAAGATCGTGCCCTGATCCCTGACGATGATCGAGACATCCGACATCGCCGGCACATAGGCGCCGCCCGCGGTGCAGGAGCCCATCACCACGGCGATCTGGGGGATGCCCTTGGCGCTCATCCTCGCCTGATTGTAGAAGATGCGCCCGAAATGGTCGCGGTCGGGGAATACTTCGTCCTGATTGGGCAGGTTGGCGCCGCCGGAATCGACAAGGTAGAGGCAGGGCAGCGCGCATTCCTCTGCGATCTCCTGCGCGCGCAGGTGTTTCTTGACGGTCATCGGATAGTAGGTGCCGCCCTTCACGGTGGCGTCGTTGCAGACGACCATCACGTCCTGCCCCATGACCCGGCCGATCCCGGTGATCAGCCCGGCGCAGGGCGCGTCGCCGCCGTAAAGCCCGTGCGCCGCCGTCGCTCCGATCTCAAGGAACGGGCTTCCCGGGTCCAGCAGGTTGGCCACCCGTTCGCGCGGCGGCATCTTGCCCCGAGAGACATGGCGCTCGCGCGCCTTTTCGCCGCCGCCGGCGGCGGCAAGGGCCGCGGCCTCCGACGCAACCGCCAGGGCTTCGAGATGCGCGGCGCGGTTGGCCGCGGCCTGTTCCGAACCGGGCAGGAAGTCGGACGTCAGTTTCACCCCATTGCCCCCATGAGTTCTCGGCCCACGAGCATCCGGCGGATTTCACTCGTGCCGGCCCCGATTTCCATCAGCTTGGCATCGCGGAAAATGCGGGCAACCGCTGAATCGTTCAGGAACCCGGCCCCGCCCATGGCCTGAACCGCCTGATGCGCCTGCTTCATGCCCTCTTCGGACGCATAAAGGACACAGGCCGCGGCATCGGCGCGGGTCACCTCGCCCCGGTCGCAGGCCTTGGCGACCTCGTAGACATAGGCGCGCGCGGAGTTCATCGCTGTATACATGTCGGCGATCTTGCCCTGCATCAGCTGGAAATTCCCAATCGGCTGACCGAACTGTTTGCGTTCTGCGAGGTACGGCATGACCTCATCGAGGCAGGCTGCCATGATGCCAGTGCCGATGCCCGACAGCACGACGCGTTCATAGTCGAGCCCCGACATCAGCACCTTCACCCCCCGGCCCTCTTCGCCCAAGACGTTTTCGAAGGGAACTTCGACATCCTCGAAGATCAGTTCGGCGGTGTTCGAGCCGCGCATGCCGAGCTTGTCGAAATGGGGGCTGGTCGAAAAGCCCTTCATGGTCTTTTCGATCAGGAAAGCGGTGATGCCCTTGCTGCCAGCTTCGGGATCGGTTTTGGCGTAGACGACGAGCGTGTCGGCGTCAGGGCCGTTGGTGATCCAGTATTTGCTGCCGTTCAGCCGGTAGTGATCGTTGCGCTTTTCGGCCCGCAGTTTCATCGACACGACATCGGATCCGGCGCCCGCCTCGCTCATCGCCAGCGCGCCGACATGCTTGCCCGAAATCAGCCCCGGCAGGTATTTGCGGCGCTGCGCATCGGTTCCGTTCAGGCGGATCTGGTTGACGCAGAGGTTCGAGTGCGCGCCGTAAGACAGCGAAACGGAGGCCGAGGCACGCGCGATTTCTTCGACCACGATGACATGGGCGAGATATCCCATGTCGACGCCGCCAAGGTCCTCGGGGACAGTGATGCCCAGCAGCCCCAGATCGCCCATTTCGCGCCAGAGGGCCGAGGGGAAGGTGTTCGTGCGGTCGATCTCGGCGGCCATCGGCTTGACCCGCTCCTGCGCCCATTTGTGGACCATTTCACGCAGCGCATTCACGTCCTCGCCCAGATCGAACTTCATGCTGGCGTTGAACATCGGCCTCTCCCTCGCCAATTTATTGAACACTTGTTCATTTAATACGTCTGCAAATGAGTCGGGTCAATGGCTGCCTGTCATTCCGCGGCCTTTCGGCTTTGAAACACCGCGCCAACCTCTGCCCGGATAATCCGGGAGATCAGTTCACAGTCGGCAATCGAAAAGGTCAGTGGCAGGCGCATGTCGAGAAGCCCGGCCATCACCCTGTCGGTCTGCGGCATTGGGGCCGACTCGAAATACCGCCAGCTGTCATATTTCGACGTGAAAGCAACGGGTTCGGCCGCGCCGAACCATTTCAGCTCGACGCCGCGCGCCCGACACCGCGCGACAACCTCCTGCACTCGCCCGGCGTCCCAGCCCGGCAGCAGGAACTGGATCGACGAGCCGACGATGGATTCGGCTTCGGGCCGGTCGATGGTCTGCAGGCCCGGAGTCCCGCGCAACCCGCCTTCGACGGCGCGGTAGCGCGCGTTCCAGGCCGCCACCTGTTCGGGCAGGCGGCGCAGTTGCGGGCGCAGGATCGCGGCGCGCAAGTTGTCCATCCGGCCGGAAACATTGGGGGTTTCGTATTTGACCCGCTCGAATACTTCGAGGCCGGGCGCGGCGGGATGTGCGCTGTAAAGCATGTACGAGCCAGAGAGGATGACCGCGCGGGCCGCCAGATCGGGGTCATCCGTCACCAGAAACCCGCCCTCCCCCGAGTTCATGTGCTTGTAGGTCTGGGTCGAATAGCACCCCGCCAGCCCGCTGCGACCAGAGGCGACGCCGTTCCAAGCAGCACCCATCGTATGGGCGCAATCCTCGATCACTTTCACCCCCGCGGCATCACAAAGCGCCATCAGCCGGTCCATGTCGCATATATGGCCGCGCATATGCGACAAGAGCAGGACCTTGCCCCCCGAGCTGCGGATTTTCCTTTCAAGATCAGCGATGTCGATAACAAGCGCCTCGGTCACCTCGACGAGCACCGGCACGGCGCCGATGCTGGCGATGGCCCCCGGGACCGGGGCCAGAGTGAATGCGTTTGACAGGACCTTGTCCCCCGGCCTGACGCCCGACGCACGAAGCGCTGTTGCCATCGCGTAGCCACCAGAGGCCACGGCAAGGCAGTATCTAGCGCCGGTAAACTCGGCAAATTCCCGTTCCAGAAGCGCGGTTTCGGCGATTTCGCCCGGGGACACATTGTATCGGTGCAATCGCCCATGGCGCATCACCGCAACCGCCGCTTCGATTGCGTCTTCGGGGATGGGTTCCTGCTGTGTAAAACTGCCCTTGAAAACTTCGGTCATGTGCTCTCCCTGCGACCGAGTTGACGTCCCCCATGGGCGCGCGTCAATGGCCTTTCAGCCGATCAGCCCCGCGACCACCCTGCCAAGATCGTCGTAGTGTTCCAGAAGCGCGTCGGGTTCCAGCGCCGCGACCCCTTGCCCGTCGGGACCGAACGTCACCAACAACGAGCGGGTTCCCGCCGCCCGCGCGGTTTCGCGGTCTGTCGGGGAGTCCCCGACAAGCACCGACTGCCCAATATCGCCGCCCAGCCGGATCACTGCTTCTCTCATCGGCGCAGGATCGGGTTTGCGCACAGTCAGCGTGTCTGCGCCAACCAGCGCGCCGAAGAGATCGCGCACGCCCAGCGCACAGAGCAGTTGATGCGCCAGCGCTTCCGGCTTGTTGGTGCAGACCCCGACCCGGTAACCGGTACTCAGCAGGCCCTCAATCGCCTCGGCCGTTCCCGGGTAGAGCGTTGAAAACTGGTCAATATTCTTTGCATAAGCGGACAGGAGCAGCGGGTAACCGGCGTCGATATCGGTCTCGGCGAATGGCTTTCCGATCCTTTCGAACCCGGCGCGCAACATGGCGCGGCCACCGCCCATCATCGCGGTGCGTGCGTCCGCGATAGGATCCAGCAGTTCCCCCAGGCCCAAGGCCCGGAAAGCCGCGTTCGCGGCCGCCACCAGATCCCCCGACGTATCGGCCAGCGTTCCGTCGAGATCGAAAATTACCGTTTTCATTCATTCTCCCCTCGCCGCGCGCGCGACATGCCTTGTAATGTAGCGTAAACACTTTTGATACCAGCGACCCTTGCGGGAATGCCGCCAAGGGGTAAAACGGCGCAACACAGAAGAAAAGAGCAGCAATGTCCATCGCCCTCGTCATACTGGCCGCCGGTCAGGGCACACGGATGAATTCCGACCTGCCGAAAGTCCTGCACCCGCTTGGTGGTGCGCCCCTGTTCGCCCATGCCTTGGCGACGGGTGCATCGCTGGAACCGGAACGCACGATCCTTGTCACAGGGCACGGCGCCGAGGCGGTCGCGGGGGCCGCGCGCGCCATTGACCCCGATATCGAGATCGTCGAACAGGCTGAACAACTTGGCACCGCGCATGCGGTTCTGCAGGCGCGCCCCCTGCTGGAAGGCTTCGAGGGCGATGTGGTCGTGCTGTATGGCGACACGCCTTTCGTGCGGCCCGAGACGCTGCAGGCGATGGCCGAGGCCCGCGCGACGCATGATGTCGTCGTGCTGGGCTTCGAGGCAGCGGACCCCGGCCGTTACGGACGGCTGGCAATGTCGGGAAACACGCTGGACAGGATCATCGAGTTCAAGGATGCCACGCCTGAAGAACGCCGCATAACCTTCTGTAACAGCGGTATCAAAATGGCCAGCGCAGCCACGATGCTTGCGCTGCTCGACGAGGTCGGCAACGACAATGCGGCGGGTGAATACTATCTGACCGATATCGTCGCGCTGGCGCGGGCCAAGGGGCTTTCCGCCACTGCCGTAACCTGTGACGAAGCCGAAACGCTTGGCATCAACACCCGACCGGAACTGGCTGCGGCCGAGGCCGCGTTTCAGGCCCGCGCCCGGCTTGAAGCGCTGGAGAACGGCACGACCCTGCTGGCGCCCGAAACCGTATGGTTCGCTCTTGGAACACATCTGGGCCGCGACGTGGTGGTCGAGCCGAATGTTGTTTTCGGACCGGGAGTGACGGTTGAAACCGGCGCGCGCATTCGCGCCTTTTCGCATCTGGAAGGCGCCCATGTCGGAGCGGGCGCGATTGTCGGCCCTTATGCCCGGTTGCGTCCGGGCGCCGAAATCTCCAACGACGCCCATATCGGCAATTTCGTCGAGATCAAGAATGCCGAAATCGGCGAAGGCGCCAAGGTGAACCACCTGTCTTATGTCGGCGACGCCTCGGTGGGCGCGGCAACCAACATCGGCGCGGGGACGATCACCTGCAATTACGATGGTGTCATGAAGCACCGGACCGAAATCGGCGCGCATGCCTTCATCGGATCGGACACCATGCTGGTGGCCCCCGTAAAAGTCGGTGACAGGGCCATGACCGCGACCGGAACCGTGGTGACCCGTGACATACCGGAGGGGGCGCTGGCCATCGGGCGGGCCGAGATGCTGGTCAAACCCGGGCTGGCGCAGAAATTGTTCGATAAGCTCAAGGCGGCCAAGGCCGCCCGGCAGAAGGGCAAGTAAATATGTGCGGTATTGTAGGGATCCTCGGGCAGCATGAAGCCGCGCCGATCATCGTAGAAGCGCTGAAACGGCTGGAATACCGGGGTTATGACAGCGCTGGCGTGGCAACGATCAACGATGGCAATCAGCTTGACCGCCGCCGGGCCCTTGGCAAGCTTGTCAACCTCGCCGACCTTCTGGTTCACGAACCGCTGCAAGGCAAGGCGGGCATTGGCCACACGCGATGGGCGACGCATGGCGCGCCCTCGGTCACAAATGCGCATCCCCACCGGGCCGGACCGGTATCGGTTGTCCATAACGGCATCATCGAAAACTTCCGCGACCTGCGCGCCGATCTCGCCGCAAAGGGTTACGCCTGCGAAACCGAGACCGACACTGAAACCATCGTGCTTCTGGCCAAGAGCTATCTGGATCAAGGACTTGGGCCCAGAGAGGCTGCAGAACAGACGATCGCCCGCCTCGAAGGTGCATATGCGCTCTGCTTCCTGTTCGATGGCGAGAACGACTTGCTGATCGCCGCCCGCAAAGGCTCTCCGCTGGCGATAGGTCATGGCGACGGTGAGGTCTTCGTCGGGTCTGACGCACTGGCGCTCGCGCCGATGACCGATCGTATCACCTATCTCGAGGAAGGTGATTGGGCCGTTCTGACCCGGAGCTCGATCGAGATTCGCGATGCCACGGGCCGCCGCGCCAACCGCCCGGTAAAGACGATCCAGATCGACACCGCGAGTATCAGCAAGGACGGCCACAAGCATTTCATGGCCAAGGAGATTGCCGAGCAGCCGACGGTCATGGCCGAGGCGCTTGAACACTACCTTTCCGAGGATGCGACAGGGATTAACCTGCCGGAAAGTCTTGATTTTTCAAGGTACGAACGGATCACGATGGTGGCATGCGGCACCGCCTACTATGCCTGTCTGACTGCCAAATACTGGTTCGAACAACTCGCCCGGTTACCGGTCGAGGTGGATGTCGCCAGCGAGTATCGCTACCGCGAACCACCAGTTTCAAAAGGCACGATGGCGATGTTCGTCAGCCAGTCCGGAGAGACCGCCGACACTTTGGCGGCCCTTCGCTACGCTCGCGACAAGGCCGATACTGTGCTGTCGGTCGTGAATGTCCCCGAAAGCTCCATCGCGCGAGAAAGCGATGTCGCCTTGCCGATCCTTGCGGGGACAGAGATCGGCGTGGCTTCGACCAAGGCCTTCACCAACCAACTCACGGTGCTGGCGCTTCTGGCCCTGAAAGCGGCAAGGGACAGGGATCAGATCGACGCCGGGGCGCTGAGCGCAGGTCTGGCGGATCTGCGCACTCTGCCGGGCCTTCTGAACCTCGCCCTTGGCCAGAGCGAATCCATTGCCCGCATCGCCGCCAAGCTGGCCGAGGCACAGGACGTGCTGTTCCTCGGACGCGGCCAAATGTACCCCTTGGCGCTTGAAGGCGCGTTGAAACTAAAAGAAATCAGTTACATACATGCCGAAGGTTATGCGAGCGGAGAGCTGAAGCACGGCCCTATCGCGCTGGTCGACAAAGTCGTTCCGGTGATCGTCATGGCGCCACGCGACGCTCTGTTCGACAAGACCGTGTCGAACATGCAGGAAGTCATGGCCCGCAGCGGCAAGGTTCTGCTGATCACCGATGCAAAAGGCGCCAGGGAGGCGTCGGACGGTATCTGGGAGCTGATCCAGATGCCGGAGGTCCCGGCGATGTTCGCGCCCATCCTCTACGCGGTTCCGGCGCAGCTTCTGGCATATCATACCGCCATCGCCAAGGGCACCGATGTCGACCAGCCGCGCAACCTGGCAAAGTCCGTAACGGTCGAATGACCGCCGAGGAGGCACTGGCGGACCTGCGCGCCCGGGCGGAACCCGGCCGTGCCACGGCGATGGCCGCCTATCACAAGATCGACCGCCCCTATCTGGGGGTTGCCAATCCGCAGACCAACGACCTTGTTGCGAGCTGGCGCAAGCGGCTGAGCGTCGAGGGGCGCGTGGCCCTGTCTGCAGCCCTTTGGGCCACCAACATCTTCGAGGCCCGCCTTGCGGCGGCAAAACTGCTGACCCAAGCGCGGATTCGGCCCGACGAGGATGTCTGGCGTCTGATCGCCGGCTGGGTTCCTGATTTCGACAGCTGGGCGATTGCGGATCATGCCTGCATGGCCGGGATGAAACGGTTGGTCGCCGATCCATCAAGGATTGATGAGGTCGAGGAATGGACACGGTCCGACCATATGTGGACGCGTCGGGCGGCGCTGGTCATCACGCTGCCCTGGACCAAGCAAAACCACCCCAAACCGGCGGATGAGGCGATCCGCGACTGCGTGCTTGGCTGGGCGGCGGGCTATGTCGGAGACCCGGATTGGTTCATTCAGAAGGCCGTCGCATGGTGGATCCGGGACTTGTCGAAACATGATGCAACCCGCGCCAGGTCATTTCTTGAAACTCACGGTCCGTTGATGAAACCTTTCGCGCGCAAGGAAGCGGCCCGGCATCTGTCCGCCCCGCCCCCTTCATCTGTTTGAAAATATCCCCGCCGGAGGCCATGATTTTTCTTGAAAATCAAGATTTCGTCAGCGTCCGCGCAGTTCCCGGCGCATGATCTTGCCGGTCGCGGTCATCGGCAGCGCATCGACCCTTTCAATCATCCGGGGGGCGACATGCGGGCTGATCCTGGCGCGCACCCGTGCGATGAGCGCGGCTTCCAGCCCTTCCCACGCCGCACCCTCGCGCAGCACAACGAAAGCCTTCACGACCTCGGTTCTCACCGGGTCAGGCACGCCGACAACGGCGGCCATGACGACATCGGGATGGGCGGTCAGGCAGTTCTCGATCTCTGAAGGTCCGATACGGTAACCGGCAGATGTGATCACATCGTCATCGCGCGAGGCATAGGTGAAATAACCTTCGGCATCGCAGGTCCCGAGGTCGCCGGTCCGCAACCAGCCGTCGCGCAGTTTCCCGGCTGTCGCTTCGGGTTTTTGCCAATATTTCAAGAACATGACCGGATTGGGACCTTTTACGCAGATCTCGCCCATCTCACCGGACGCAACCTGCTGTCCGTGTTCGTCCAATATCGCCACGTCGAACCCCGGCAGCGCCTTGCCCATGGATCCCGGCCGCACTTCCATCAAGCCGTGACAGGACGCCAGAACGAGGTTGCATTCGGTCTGGCCGTAAATCTCGTTGATCGGTGCGCCCAGAGCCGTCAGGCCCCACTCCAGAAGGTCGGAACCCAGTGATTCCCCGCCCGAGGTGATCGAGCGCACGTCCACCGCTTCCGGCACGCTTGCCTGCTGCATCAGCTTCAGCGCCGTGGGCGGCAGGAAAAGGTTGCGGATGCGTTCCGTGCCGATCAGGCGAAAGGCCGCGTCGGGATCAAATTTGCGCATCCGATGGCTGATCAGCGGCACGCCGTAGTAAAGGCAAGGCATCGCCATATCCATCAGACCGCCTATCCAGGCCCAATCTGCCGGCGTCCAGCCGCAATCGCCCGCCTGCCCGAAACCGGGGTGCGTGCATTCGATCGACGGCAGATGGCCGATCAGGAATCGGTGGGCGTGCAAGACGCCCTTGGGCGGACCAGTGGTGCCCGAGGTGTAGATCAGCACGGCCGGGTCGTCTGCCATGGTTTCGACCGGGACAAAGCCGCCCCGCGCTGTTTCGATTTCCGCCCAGAAACGGCACGCGGGCGAAACAGCGTCGCCCACAACATAGACCTCTGCGAGGTCCGGCAGATCAGGCCAGAGCGCCAGCACCTTTTCGAGGTTTTCGGCATCGGTCACGACGATCTTTGCACCACTGTCCGACAGCCGATAGCGCAAGGCTTCTTCGCCAAACAGCGTGAAGAGAGGCAGCCCGACCGCGCCCAGCTTCATTGCGGCGAAATGGGTGATCAGCACCTCGGGGCATTGCGCGAGCAGGACAGCCACCCGGTCCCCCCGGCCAAGCCCGCGCGCCCGAAAGCTGGAGGCCAGCGCATCGGAGGCCGCCTTGACCTGACCATAGCTCCAGTCCGCGCGACTGCCGGTGCCGTCGATCTGGCGAATCGCAATGCGGTCCGGTTCGGCCCTGGCCCAGCTATCGCAGCAGCGTTCGGCGATATTCAGGCGGTCGGGCACCGGCCAGCGGAACGCGGCGCGCATCTCGCGCCAGTCGCACAAGTCAGAGATGACCCGGCGGTCGATGCGCTAACCCTCAAAGACGATAAGTTCCGGCAGGCCGGTCAGGGGCGCCCCGAGAAGCCGCATCGCGGGCAGCGAAATCCGGCTGCCTCCGGTCGCCGGCCCTTCGATCGGGCGCAAGTCGACGGCCACGCTCTGGCCGGTCGCCGGGTAGACGACCCTGCCCTTTCCTGGCTTCGTCACCAGTGGAGTTTCCAGCCAGAATCCCGGATCAACGGGATCGCCGAGCGATGTGACCGTGCGGCCCAGTTCCCGTTCGCCAGAGGGGGACGGCGCGAGGGCCGCCGCGCGTTCCGCGGTGGTTGTCGTATCGAGATCTTCGGGCAACTGCGCGGCGGCCGGTGCAACGACTGCAGGCGCAGCGGCTGGCCCTGCGTTGCTATCGGGCACCGGGCGCTTGAGCGCCGGAATGCAGGCCGAAAGAAGGACAAATGCCGCAAGGAGGGGAAGCGTGAGTTTCATGCCGCGAATCTAGGGCCAAACCGCGCGCCGTTCAATCACATCCGCCCTTGCAGCGCCTTTGCGACCGGCCTACCTTTGCCTGCATGACACCGTCTCTGATAGACCCCTTTCAACGCGCCATCACCTACCTGCGCGTTTCGGTCACTGACCGTTGCGATTTTCGCTGTGTCTACTGCATGTCCGAGAACATGAGCTTTCTGCCGAAGAAAGAGCTTCTGACACTGGAGGAGCTTGACCGGATGTGTTCGACCTTCGTCGGACTGGGTGTGCAGAAGTTGCGCATCACTGGCGGCGAACCGCTGGTGCGGCGCGATATAATGACCTTTTTCCGGTCTATGTCGCGGCATCTGGAGACCGGCGCGCTGAAAGAGCTGACGCTGACCACCAACGGATCGCAGCTGGAACGTTTCGCCAGCGAACTGAAGGCGGCGGGCGTCAACCGCATCAACGTTTCGCTGGACACGCTGGACGACGAAAAATTCGCCCGTATCACGCGCTGGGGCCGTCTGGCTCAGGTCCTGAAGGGCATTGACGCGGCGCAGTCGGCGGGGTTGCGGGTCAAGATCAATGCGGTTGCGCTGAAAGGCTTCAACGAGGATGAGCTTTTCACGCTGACCGACTGGTGCGCGTCGCGCGACATGGACCTGACTTGGATCGAAGTGATGCCGATGGGCGATCTGGGCAACGAAGACCGGATCGGCCAGTACTGGTCGCTGAAGGATCTGCGCCGCGATCTGGGCCAAAGGTACACCCTTACCGATCTGGCCGAGCGGACCGGAGGACCGGCGCGCTATGTGCGGCTGGAAGAAACCGGCCAGAAGATTGGTTTCATCACGCCGCTCACGCATAATTTCTGTGAAAGCTGCAACCGGGTTCGGCTGACCTGCACCGGTGAGCTTTACATGTGTCTGGGTCAGGAAGACATGGCCGATCTGCGCAAGCCGATGCGCGATTTTCCAAATAATGACGCGCCTTTGGTCGAAGCCATCCGCGCCGCGATCAGCCTGAAACCCAAGGGGCATGATTTCGATTATTCGCGGCAACGGGCGGATGGCCAAGTGTCACGGCATATGAGTCATACGGGCGGATAGGCCTGCCTATCGGGACGGCACCAACGGCCGGTCTGCAAAAATGGTTTCCATCGAGAAGTAGCCCGTTACATTGTCCAGTTCGTTGCCGGAGATCAGCCTGCGGTAGACGGCGTCGTATCCCGCCATCCCGCGGGTGACCACTTTCAACATGTAGTCCCAGTCACCACCGATCCGGTGGAATTCGGCAACCTCTGGGATCTGTTCCACCTGCTTTCGGAACCTTTCGGCCCAGTCATCCGAGTGATTGCGGGTCTTGATCATCACGAAGACTGTCAGGTCCAACCCATAGGCCGCGCCATCGACGACCGCGCGGGTCCCCAGGAGAACGCCACTGTCCTGCAGTCGCTTCATGCGGCGCCAGCAGGCGTTTTGCGACAGGCCAACGGCCTCGGCGACTTCCCTTTGAGACAAGGAGCCGTCGCGCTGCAGGCAGTCCAGAATCTTTATATCAATTTTATCGAGTTCCGTCATTTTATCTATCATATGACACAAAATCCGACGTCCGGCGATAGAAAACGATACTGAAATTTGCACGATGCGTTGGTATTTTCATGTCAAAGCATTGAGACAGGTGACCAGATGAACATGACCCCGCAGTTTTCCGATCAGACCGAGAGCCGGCCTCTGGCTGCATTCGAAGCCGCGCTGCGCGCCGAAAAAGACCCGGTTGCCGCCTTGCGGGCTGGCCTGATTGGCAAGGGCATCGCTTTCGACGGGCGCTTTGGTCCGCGAAAACTTGTCTATGCCGACTATGTCGCCTCGGGTCGGGCGCTTGAGCAGGTCGAACGGTTCATCATGAACGAAGTTCTGCCCTTCTACGCCAATTCCCACACCGAAGCGTCCCATTGCGGCGGCGTGATGACCCGGATGCGGGAAGAAGCCCGCAAGATCATCCTGAATAAATGCCACGGAGACAGCGCAACCCATGCGGTGATCTTCGCCGGATCCGGCGCAACCTTGGGACTGAACAAGCTGGTTCACCTTCTTGGCATCCGCGCCGCAGTGGCCGAGGGCCGTCCGGCCCACATCCTTGTCGGCCCCTATGAACATCATTCGAACCTGCTGCCATGGCGTGAAAGCGGTGCAGAGGTGATCGAGATTGCCGAATGCGCATCCGGCGGACCGGACCCGGTCCATCTGCAGCAGGTGCTTGACGGCCTGCCACAAGGCGGGCTGGTTGTCGGTGCATTCTCGGCGGCTTCCAACGTGACGGGCATTGGTGCCGACATTCCGGGCATCACCCGGATCGTGAAACAGGCCGGCGGCAAGGTGGTCTGGGACTATGCGGGCGGCGGCCCCTACCTGCCCATTCACATGTCGCCGGAAGGCGCGGAAATCGACGCCATCTCGACCTCGCCGCACAAGTTTCTGGGCGGTCCGGGCGCGTCGGGTGTGCTGATCGTGCGGCGCGATGCGGTGCAAGCCCGCATCCCCAGCATTCCCGGCGGCGGCACCGTCGCTTTCGTCAACCGCCGTGTACAGGACTACCTGTCGCGGATCGAAGACCGCGAAGAAGGCGGCACCCCGAACATCGTCGGAGATATCCGCGCAGCGCTGGTTTTCATCGTCAAGGCCGTGCTTGGGCAGGCGTTCATTACTGCGCGCAATGCCGAACTGACCGAATTTGGCCTGAAAGCGCTCGACGGCAATCCAGCCATCGCGATCCTCGGCGGTGTCCGGAGCGACCGGTTGCCGATTTTCTCGGTCATCCTTGCGGACAGCATGGAACGTCACTTCGATTACCAGTTGTTCACGCGGGCACTCAGCGATCTCTACGGCGTTCAGGTCCGGGGCGGTTGCGCCTGCGCCGGCCCTTATGTGCATCGACTGCTCAACATCGGCGACGAAAGATCAAAAGCGATGCGTCAGAAGATTCTTGCCGGAGATGAAAGCGACAAGCCGGGCTTTGTGCGGTTCAATCTGAGTGTTCTGATGACTGACGAGGAAGCCAGTTTCGTCCTCTTCGCCATCAATGAAACTGCGGCGAAGTGGCAAAGCATCCAACTTTGGTACAAAAGCCAAGCTGCCGCGTAGCAGGCGGCAAGAACTTGTGACTCAGGTCGTGCGATAGCGCGCCACGAACCGCCGCAGCAAATGCTCGGGCATGGTTACATCCGCCGCGCGACACATGTCGATCAGACTGTCCGCGGCCTCGGGCGGAAAGTAACCCCTTTCGCGATAGACCCTGATGCGCGTTTCGAACCCTGCGGCATCGGCCTCGGGGTGAAACTGCGTGGCGTAGACATTTTCGCCGTAGCGGATCATCTGATAGGGACACGGGTCCGAGGCCAGAAGGTGAACACAGCCATCCGGCAAGGCGTCAAGAGCTTCCTTGTGCCCGACAAACGCCTGAAATTCCTGTGGAAATCCCTCAAGAAGCGGATCCGATGCGCCGGCTTCGGTCAGCTTGCAAAGGGTCGCGCCGACGCCTTCGCCATGATGATCCTTGGTCACCGGCGCGCCCAGATGGTGCGCCAGAACGCCAATGCCATAGCAGCAACCCATGAAGGGGAAGTCACGCGCGGTGATGTCCGGCATCAGCCCCAGCACGGCCGCTTCGATCCGGGCTTCAACGGCTGACTTTTTGTCCGGCGGGTCCGAAACACAGCCCGGACCGCCGCCGACGATAACGCCCGACAGGTCGTCAAGCTGCAGCCCACCGGGAAGACCCTCGCGATCCAGTCGGACGCGGGTAACCTCGTCCTGCCGCAGCCCTGATTTGCGCAGGATCGCATCGAATTCATCGTCGGCGGCCTCGGTTTCGGGCCGGAGTTGCAGGATCAGGAAGGGTTTCAAGGTCTCAGGCCGCAGGCATCCGGGTCTCGACGATTTCGGCCCACCACGAACAGCCCGCCGGGATCGCCTCGTCGCTGAAGTTATAGGCCGGATGGTGCACCATCGCGGTATCGCCGTTGCCGACGAGGATGTAGGCCCCGGGGCGTTCCTCGAGCATATAGGCGAAATCCTCGCCGCCCATGATCAGCGGGGCTTCGTCGCAGGCGCCAGACACCTTGCGCGCGACCTCGGCGGCAAATTCAGTCTGTTCCTCGTGATTGATCATCACAGGATAGCCCTTCATGTAGTTGATCGTCGCCACCGCGCCATGGGCCTCGGCGGTGGCCTCGACCAACTTGTGCAGCCTTTTTTCCGCAAGTGCCCGAACACCGTTGTCCAAGGTCCGCACAGTCCCCTTCAAATGCACGCGCTGCGCGATAACATTAAAGGCTTTCGACGAGGTTTCGAACGAAGTCACCGAGACGACGATCTGATGCACCGGATCGACATTGCGGCTGGCGATGGTTTGCAGAGCCAGAACGACATGGCTTGCAACAACCGTGCTGTCGATCGTGTCATGCGGTTTGGCGGCATGGCCGCCCCTGCCCTCGATCGTGATCTCGAAATTGTCCGTCGCTGCAAAGAATGCTCCGGGGCGGATCGCGAAGGATCCAAGCGGGCGGCCCGGCCAGTTGTGCATGCCATAGACTTCCTGGATGCCCCAGCGGTCCATCATGCCATCGGCGCACATTTCGCGCCCGCCGCCGCCGCCTTCTTCCGCAGGTTGGAAGATGACGACAACCGTGCCATCGAAATTCCGCGTTTCGGCCAGGTATTTCGCAGCCCCGAGAAGCATGGCGGTGTGCCCGTCATGGCCGCAGGCATGCATGGCGCCGGGCGTTTTCGACGCATAGTCCAGGCCGGTCGTCTCTTCGATCGGCAGAGCATCCATATCCGCGCGCAGCCCGATGACCTTGCCGGATGTATCGCGCTTGCCCCGGATGACGCCGACAACGCCCGTGCGCCCGATGCCGGTTACCACTTCATCGCAGCCGAACTGATCCAAGAGATCCGCCACACGCGCCGCGGTGCGATGCGTTTCAAACAGAATCTCGGGGTGCGCGTGGAAATCCTGCCGCCATTCGGTGATTTCGGGCAAGAGTTCGGCAAATCGGTTCTTCACGGGCATGGGGCACCTTTGGCTCTCTGGGATGAAGTCTGATTCTGTCGCAGCCGTCCGGGACACACAACCCCTTCATTGCTGCGGCAATCGCTATCGACGTGACCGCACCGATTGGTGCAGAGGTGGTCCTGCCCCCTACAACGCAGGGCCGGGGACCAGCCTTGTCCCGTCCGAGAACCGCGACATGCGGAACCGCGACAAATCATGTCCGACCGCCCCTCCGGTCACCAGGTCCGCGACCACCCGGCCAACGCCGGGTCCTATGCCGAAGCCATGCCCGCTCATCCCCGTGGCGATCGTAAGGCCCGGCAGCAGGTCTACCCGGTCTATCACCGGCACAACGTCGGGCATCGAATCGATCATTCCAGCCCAGGCCAGTTTGATCTGCGGCGTACCGAGGCCCGGGAACACCTGCGCGAATTCGCGCGTCAGGCGGGTGATCTGGGTGCGGTTGGGGGCCGGGTTCAGCACCCGCGCCGCCTCGAACGGACCCGGACGATCCATCGACCAGCGGCGGTCTGTGCCCCAGGCATCGGGATAGCCCTTGGGGGCGGCGGGCAGATAGCGGGTTCCAAAGGGGCTCGCACGCAGTTGCGGCAGGAAGCCGCGCAGATTGCGGAACGCATCAGGGCCGATGAAAAGCTCGTGGAAATCTGCGGGGGCCAGCGAGTAACCGCCATCGAGCCTGCGCCGGAACGCGATCTTGGCATCAACAGCGGCACCGGCAAAGACCTCGGGCAACGGTTCGGTCGCTGCGACGGGCGCACGGACCGAGAGTTGCGGGATGCTGATCCCGTGGCGGCGCAGCAAGAGCGAGGACCATGCGCCACCGGCGACCACGACCTGCGATGCGGCGACCCGACCGTCTTCCGTTATGACGCCGGCGATCCGCCCTGCCGCGATGTCGAACCCGCGCACCGCGCAATCCTCCCGGATGACGACGCCTTTTCGTTCTGCCGCACGGGCCAGCGCCGGAACCGCCAGCCACGGTTCCGCGCGGCTGTCGCTAGCGGTCCAGATGGCTCCGGGCCAGCGCCGCGCGGCGCTTGGGATCAACTCGGCCACCTCGGCAGAAGACAGAATTCTTGTGTCGAGGTCATGCGCGCGCGCATATTGCATCCAAACCTCGTACTTCGCGAGTTCACCCTCATCCTTGGCGAGATAAAGGACCCCGGAGCGGCGAAGGCCAATGTCGAGGTCGCAGTCCGCCGCCAGCTTCGGCCAAAGGGCCGTTGCCTCGATCATGATCGGCAGTTCCGCCGGGTCGCGCCCCTGCTGCCGGATCCAGCCCCAGTTGCGCGATGATTGTTCACCCGCGATGCGGCCCTTTTCGAGCAGGACAACGGAAAGTCCCCGTTCTGCGAGGAACCAAGCCGACATCACGCCGATGATGCCGCCACCGACCACAACCACATCGGCAGACCCGGGCAGCGTCGCCCGGTGTGCGACGGGGGAGGTTTCCGATATTGGGAAAGACCTCATTTTGCCGCTGCCGCTCTGAAACAATGCCCCGAAGGGGAACGCCCGCTCATACGGCGGTCCGATCTTGAGGCACTGGGCGCATTAGGTCTTCCCGGGACAAATTCTTGCGGATGCTGCTGCGCCGACCGGGCGGGGTCAAGGGCCGGCGAACGCCCTGCGTCAAAAAGATTTTATGTCGGACCAGAGCCTGCAAGGCCGGCGCGAAACCTCGGCGGCAGATGGACTGCGCCAAGGCCTCGAACATCAAAAAAGGAAGGTCTGCCCGGCCCGGGCAGTCCTGCGAGAATTCCATGACGCGCCGAACCATCAAAGACAGGACCAAATTCCTGCTTGGTGGCTATCATGGGAATTTATCCCGCCATTCTTGCCAAAAACACGGGAACACATTCTTGTATTTGACTATTAACCGGGTACTTCCGGGAAAACGTTCCAAGTCCTGGAGAATCGCCATGTTCGAGTCCTTCGGTTTTGAAGAAACGACGGCCCGTCAGGCCGCGATCATCTTTGGTCTGTTGATCGGCCTTTGCTTCGGCGCGCTGGCCGAGGTCACGCGGTTCTGTATCCGGCGCGGGCTTGCCGGGACGGCGGCAGAACGCCGCCCGGCCCTTGGCGTCTGGCTGATTGCCTTGGCTGCTGCCCTGATCGGCACTCAGGCCGTTGTGGCGACCGGGCTGATTTCATTTGATGACCACCGCTTCATGGCCGCCGATCTTCCTTGGCTCGCCATCGTTCTGGGCGGGATGTCATTTGGCGCGGGAATGGTGCTGACGCGCGGCTGTGTGTCGCGCCTGACCGTGCTGACGGGATCGGGCAACTTGCGGGCGCTGACGGTTCTTCTGGTCTTCGCTCTTGTCGCCCACGCAACGCTCAAGGGCGTTCTGGCGCCGGTTCGCACCGCATTGGGCAGCGTCACCCTGCCGCTTGGGGATGCCGTGTCTCTTGCCGCCCTGCCGGGCGGCGCGGTGGTCTGGACCGCTGTGATCGCCTTGGCCGCAGTCGCCTTTTCGCTCCGCTCGGGCGCAAGGCCCCTGCATCTGGGGCTTGGCTTGCTGCTGGGTTTGCTGGTTCCCATCGCTTGGGTCGGCACAGGCTTTATTCTTTACGACGAATTCGACCCCATCGCCTTCGAGGGCCTGTCCTTTACCTCGCCCGCTGCAGAGACCCTGTTCTGGGGCGTCGCGTCGAGTTCGATCCCGGCAGGCTTTGGCGTTGGGCTTGTCGGCGGTGTCGTGGCCGGTGCGCTGGCGCTGTCCCTGCTGTCGGGCAGGTTCGAATGGCAAAGCTTCACCTCGCCGCGGGAAACCGGGCGTTATCTTGCCGGGGCCGTTCTGATGGGAATCGGAGGCGTTCTGGCCGGTGGCTGCACGATCGGAGCCGGCCTGTCCGGGATTCCGACCCTCTCGGTCGCCGCGCTTCTGGCTTTCGCTTCCATCGTCATCGGTGCGGTGGCGCTGAACCGGCTTATCAATGCTCCATCGAACGCCGGATCCGCCGCACCAGCAACCACACCGCAAGTATTACCAGCGGAGTGAGAGCCGCCGTCGCAAGCCCCTTGGAGATGCCGAGCGGTTCGGTGAACGGATAGGCAATATAGGCCGCGAGATTGACGGCGTAATAGCTGATCGCGACGACCGACAAGCCTTCAACGGTCTTTTGCAGCCGCAACTGCAGGTCGGCGCGCTTGTCCATGCTTTCCAGCAGCTGCTGGTTCTGCGCCGAACGCTCTACATCGACCTGTGTGCGCAAGAGATCTCCGGCCCGTATCGCGCGCGCGGCCATACCCGAGAGCTGCCTCTCTGCCGATTTGACGGTCCGCATCGCCGGATCGTAGCGGCGCATCATGAATTCTGCGAATGTCTGGCGGCCTTCAAAGCGTTCTTCGCGCAGCACTGCAATTCGCTGATTCACGATGGCTTCATAGGCCCCTGTCGCGCCGAATCGGAAACTTGACTGCGCTGCCATGTTTTCCAGTTCAGCCGAGATTGAGAGCAGGTCCTTCAGCGTAGCCTCCGGCGAAGAAACGTCTCCGGTCATCGCGCCGACGAGATGGGTCAGCTGTCTGTCAATCGGTCCGAGATCTGCCGACAGCCGCCGCGCGCGGGTCAGGCCCAGCATCGACATCGCCTTGTAGGTTTCGATTTCGCAGAGCCGCTGCGCGATCCGTCCGGTACGACGAGCACCCGCTGAGGGGGACGCGAAAACGGCAATGCGCATATGGCCAGACGTGTCGATGCGGAAATCGCTTGCGATCACGGCCGATCCATCGAGAACCTGGCTGACGGCAAGGCTTTCGGGGACGAACCAATCGTCGAGTTTCGGCACAATCCGGGCGAAATCCTTCGTAAGTTCGATACGGATCATTGCCGATGTGACGCGGACACCCGGCGCGGTTTTCAGCCAGTCACCGGGAAAGACATCGAAGCAGACAGGATCGAAAGGCCGCTGTGCATTCCCAGTGCCGAAGATCGTGTAGGTCACGAACTCGGTATGGCTTTCCCATTTCAAGCTGTATTTGCCGATGTCTCCGAAATAATGCGTGGCATCGGGCTGCGGATGAGGTGCGCCAAAGCGGTCGAGGAGCGCGAGCAGATGTGCCCGGTCAGCGGCCCTGTCGCGGTTGGCGGCATTATGCTCTGGCTTGATCGCGATATAGGCCGCAAAGCAAGGCGCATCCAGCGAAGGGAACGGGCGGGCATGAAGCTCATTCGCCAACGCGTAGCGCAAGGGATGATCGGGGATCGAAGGCATTGGCGCGTCCTTGAAGTCTTTCACGACGATTAAGCCAAACGCCCCGCGCCGAAAACACCCAAGGGGCAAGAACCGGTGATTGGCGTGGTATACTGCCGTCGACTTGCAGCCGTGCTACACCTTGCGCCGGGCTTTTCCGTTCAGCGCTGAAAAACCGATCAGGCCCAGAACGGAAAGCCCCGCCCCGGCAGTGAAGGTCGCTCCCGGCCCCAGCGCCTGCCAGAGCCAGCCGGCAAGAACGCTGGCGATCAACAGAGCCACGCCACTGACGAGGTTGAAGACACCGAACGCCGTGGCCCGGTATTCGAGCGGCGCTGTTTCGGCAACCAAGGCGGCCAGAACGCCCTGCGTCAGGCCCAGATGCAGCCCCCAGAAAGCCGCGCCCGCCATGACCTGACCGGTGCCAGACGCCAGCGCCAGCAGCGTGTCGCTGAAGATCAGCACCATGAATCCCGCGATCAGCAGTCCTGACCGCCCAAAGCTGTCCGACAGGACGCCCGCCGGGTAGGATGCGAACGAGGCAACCGCGTAGATGATCACGAGGACCAGCGGCGCCAGCGCCAGCGCAAGACCATGATCCTCGGCCAAGAGGATGACGAAGGCTTCACTGAACCGGGCCAGTGTCAGCACAGCGCCGACTGCAACGACGCCCCAGAAAGGCGCACCCATCCGGACGAGCGCCGCGCGGTCGAGTTTCATCTTCGGTGGCCGCTCGGTGTGGCGCTCGGGTTCCCGAACGAGGAGGATCAGGACCAGAACCGCCAGCACTCCGGGAACCACCGCGACCCAGAAGACCGCTCTGAAATCTCCGGCGAAAGCCCACATCAGGATCATTGCCAGCCCCGGTCCGACGAAAGCCCCGACATTGTCCAGCGACTGGCGCAGCCCGTAGGCCGCACCTTCCATGCCCTTTGGCGCAAGGTCACCCACCATGGCGTCGCGCGGAGCGCCCCTGATGCCCTTCCCGACCCGGTCAGCGAAACGCGCTCCAAGCACCCATCCGGCGGTCGGGGCGAGCGCGAACATAGGCTTTGACAAGGTGCCAAGACCATAGCCCAGAACAGTCAGCGGCTTCCGCCGTCCCGTACGGTCGCTAATCATGCCAGAGACCAGTTTCGTGATGTTGGCCGTCGCCTCACCAATGCCTTCGATCACTCCGACGGTGACGGTGCTGGCCCCCAGAACGGAGACAAGGAAAACAGGCATCAGCCCGTGGATCATTTCCGATGAGACGTCCATCAGCAGGCTGACGATGCCCAGCGCCCATATGCTGCGAGGAAGTTTTTGGGCCACGCCCGACCTCTACAAATGAAAGCCCCGGCACTTGGCCGGGGCATCTGGTTCAGTTGATCAGCGGCAAGAGGCTGTCCAGGCTGGCCTTGGCATCGCCATAGAACATCCGCGTATTTTCCTTGTAGAACAGCGGGTTTTCGATGCCGGAATAGCCGGTACCCTGTCCGCGTTTACTGACGAACACCTGCTTGGCCTTCCAGCATTCCAGAACCGGCATCCCCGCGATCGGGCTGTTCGGATCTTCTTGCGCTGCCGGGTTAACAATATCGTTCGAACCGATCACGATGGCCACATCCGTGGATGGGAAGTCCTCGTTGATTTCGTCCATCTCCAATACGATATCGTAAGGCACCTTGGCCTCGGCCAGAAGCACGTTCATGTGACCGGGAAGACGGCCTGCAACCGGGTGGATGGCAAAGCGCACCTGCTTGCCGGCGGCACGCAGCTTGCGCGTCAGTTCCGCGACCGATTGCTGCGCCTGCGCCACTGCCATGCCGTAGCCCGGGATGATGATGACACTGTCGGCATCGTTGAGAGCGGCCGCCACACCGTCGGCGTCGATGGCGACCTGTTCCCCCGCGATCTCCATCGCGGGGCCGGCCGTATTGCCGAAGCCGCCCAGGATGACGCTGACGAACGACCGGTTCATCGCCTTGCACATGATGTAGCTCAGGATGGCACCCGAAGACCCCACCAGAGCACCGGTGACGATCAGCAGGTCATTGCCGAGCGAAAAGCCGATCGCTGCCGCTGCCCAGCCCGAATAAGAGTTCAGCATCGAAACGACGACAGGCATGTCGGCGCCGCCGATGCCCATGATCAGGTGGTATCCGATGAACAGGGCGGCCAGCGTCATCAAGAAAAGCGGCAGAAAGCCCCCGGTATTGAAGTACCAGATGAGACAGATGACCGAGAGCGCTGCGGCGCTCGCGTTCAGCATATGCCCACCCGGCAGCTTTTCGGCCTTGGAGGTGACCTTTCCGGCCAGCTTGCCGAAGGCGATGACAGAGCCGGTGAACGTCACGGCCCCGATGAAGACCCCGAGGAAAAGTTCAACCCTGAGGATCGACAGTTCAACCGGTGTCTTGTGCGCGAGGACGGCAGCGAAGCCTTCAAGCGCATGGCGCGCGTCCTCACCCATCGACAGGACGTTGCCCAGTTCGAGATGCGCGTTGTAGCCGACGAAGACCGCGGCCAGGCCGACGAGCGAGTGCATCGCGGCGACAAGCTGCGGCATCTCGGTCATCTTGACGCGTTGCGCGACGTAGGTGCCGATGACACCGCCGCCCGCGACCAGCAGGACAGACAGAAGCCACAGGCCAGACCCGGGACCCATCAGCGTCGCGAGAACCGCAAGCGCCATGCCGACGATACCGTACCAGACAGCACGTTTCGCACTTTCCTGACCGGACAGCCCGCCGAGCGAAAGGATGAACAGGACAGCCGCAACGACATAGGCGGCGGTGGTAAAACCGAATTCCATCTCTGCGGCCCCCTTAAGATTTCTGGAACATGGCGAGCATGCGCCGGGTGACAAGGAAACCGCCGAAGATGTTTATCCCGGCCATGAAGATCGAAAGTGAGGCAAGAACGATCACGATGAACGATCCCGATCCGATCTGCATCAGCGCCCCCAGAATGATGATCGACGAAATCGCGTTGGTGACCGCCATCAGCGGCGTGTGCAACGAATGACTGACGTTCCAGATCACCTGAAAGCCAACGAAGACCGAAAGCACGAAGACGATGAAGTGCTGCATGAAGCTTGCGGGTGCCACAAGGCCCACGCCCAGAAGCAGCGCCGCGCCGATCACCAGAAGCGTGACCTGGCTGCGGGTCTGTTTCTTGAACAGCGCCACTTCCTGCGCACGCTTCTCTTGGACTGTCAGTTCTTTCGGTTTTTCTTTCGGTTTCGCAGCGGCAATGGCCTGAATCTTCGGCGGCGGCGGCGGGAAGGTAATCGCGCCGTCATAGGTCGCGGTTGCGCCTCGGATCACGTCGTCTTCCATGTTGTGGTTGACCTTGCCGTCCTTGGCGGGCGTCAGGTCGGTCATCATGTGGCGTATGTTGTTCGAATAGAGCGTCGATGCCTGCGCCGCCATCCGGCTGGGGAAATCTGTATAGCCGACGACGGTGACGCCGTTAGGGGTGACGATTTTTTCGTCAGGCACCGTCAGGTCACAGTTTCCACCGCGTTCGGCGGCCAGATCGACAATTACGGAACCCGGCTTCATCATCTCGACCATGTCCTTGGTCCAGAGTTTGGGCGCCGGGCGACCGGGGATCAGCGCCGTGGTGATGACGATGTCCATATCGGGCGCGAGTTCGCGGAATTTCTTCAGCTGTGCTTCCCGGAATTCGGGGCTGGAGGGTGCTGCGTAGCCGCCAGTGGCGGCCCCGTCCTGCGCAGCCTCGGCGAAATCGAGATAGACAAACTCGGCGCCCATCGATTCAATCTGTTCAGCCACTTCAGGCCGCACATCGAATGCATAAGTGATCGCGCCAAGCGATGTCGATGTCCCGATCGCGGCGAGGCCCGCGACACCTGCACCGACGACCAGAACCTTGGCAGGCGGCACCTTGCCGGCGGCGGTCACCTGCCCGGTGAAAAAGCGGCCGAAGTTGTTGCCGGCCTCGATGACCGCGCGGTAGCCGGCGATATTGGCCATCGATGACAGCGCGTCCATCTTCTGGGCGCGGCTGATCCGAGGAACCATGTCCATCGCAATGACGTTCGCGCCCTTGTCCTTGGCCAGTTCCATCAGTTTTTCGTTCTGCCCGGGGTAGAAGAAGGAAATCAGGGTCTGGCCCTTTGTCAGCCGCTTGGCTTCCGCCTCTGACGGCGGGCGAACCTTGGCGACGATATCGGCGGCCTTCCAAAGGGCGGCGGCAGTTTTCACCACCTCGACACCTGCGGCCACATACGCCGCGTCCGAGAACCCGGCAGCGGCCCCCGCGCCAGCCTCGATCACGCAGTCATAGCCCAGTTTCTGCAGCTGCTGGGCGCTGTCGGGGGTCATCGCAACCCGCGCTTCGCCCTCAAAAACCTCTTTCGGTGCCCCGATTTTCACGTATCCCGTCCCCTTTTCCTACGTTTCAGCGGATTTGGTCCCCGCGTCATATCACCCCGCGTCAACTTCTCACAAGGCAATGAGCATCACTGTTTGCGCAAACTTAAAGCCATCGGCGCGTTGATTCTGCCCATTTGGCGAAATCCTCTCCGAATCCGGCCCTTAGCCGGGCTTCTTCGGGTTCGATGAAGCGCCGCGTGATCAGCCAGACAAAAGCCGGTATCACCGGCAAAGCGATAGGCACACCCCACCACAGGATCGCCCCGGTCAGGACCAGCGCGTCGCCGAGATAGATCGGATTCCGGCTGATCCTGAAAACCCCGGTGGCCACCAGCGCCGAAGGCTGGCGATGCGGAATGACCGTGGTGCGATGGCGCGCCATCTGGTAGACGGCGAGCAGCATCAGGACCAACCCCGCAAGGATCAGCAACGCCCCGGCTCCACGGAGCCAGACAGCGCTGAGCGTCAGCCCCGGCAGCCCGGAGGCAAGCCCCCAGCACAGCATCAGGCACCCGGTCAGCCAAATCGGTGGAAGATCCAGTACCCTCACGACGACCCGGCCGGATCATTCCCATTCCATTTCTTCAAAGACACGCCCCGCATTCTTGGTCGCCAGTTCTTCGAACGTATCAAGATGCACATAGGGCGACTGGTCAACATAATATGAGCCGGCAAGGTCCCCGCCCTCATCAATATGTTCGGCAATCTTTTCACGCAGGTAGACGAGATAGTCATGCGTGTAGCGCCGCACCTGATCCATATTGGTCGGATGGCCATGACCGGGGATCACGTAGACCGCTCCGAGAGGTTCGAATTTCTGTTCCCAGGTTTCGATCCAGCAAGAGGTGCAGGTATCGCCGAAGATCGGCAGCATGCGTTCATGAAATGCAATGTCGCCGGAGATCACCAGTTTCTGCTCTGGCAGCCAGACCTGAATGTCACCGGGGCTATGGGCCGGGCCCAGATGCAGGACCTCGATCCGCATGCCGCCCCGTTCGATGATGTATTCGTCCTCGAAAGTGATGGTTGGCCCGACAAGCGTCGTGCCCTCGGCCTTGTCGCGGTTGTAGACCCGCATACCGACAAGCGCGGCATCGCCATGTAAAGCGACCTCTTCCGCCGCATCGACATGGGCAAGGATATCCACGCCCTGCGCGGCCCAGTACGAATTGCCCAGCATAGCGTGGCCTTGCGCATTCTCGTTAATCACCAGAACGACCGGCTGGTCGGTGACCGCCTTGATCTGCTCATGCAACGCCTCTGCCAACACCGCAGCAGCCCCGCCGTTGATCACGATCACGCCGTCGCCCGTCACGATGAACGACAGGTTGTTGTTGTGACCGCTGTTTTCGTAAGTTGGCGGGGCCGTGGCACCGATTGCCGACCAGACATTCGGAATCACCTCGACCGGCTTTGAGTAAAGCGCGCTTTGCGGATACTGGTCTGCAATATCCTCGCTGGCCATGACTGGCGCGGCAAGTGCGCAGGCTAACATAATCGACCGGATCGCGATGCTCATGATGACTCCTCCTCATTCATATTCATCAAATCGAATGTTATAGAAAAGCGCAACCCCTTGCAGCGGCACCGCCTGCGGGTCACTCTGCCCGCCAAGTGGAGGGGACATGAGCGAGCATCTGAAAGGACAACACGCCTTGGTCACCGGTGGCGGAACCGGGATCGGACTGGCGGTCGCAAACGCGCTGGCGACGGCAGGTGCCGAGGTGACGATCACCGGACGCCGCTTTGACGTGTTGAAAGAAGCCGCCACGGGCCAGCCGCGCCTGCACCCCGCCACGATGGATGTGACGGACGAGTCCAGCGTCGTTTCGGCAATCGCAAGCGCCGCGGCAGCGCGCGGCCCCGTGGCAATCTGCATTGCCAATGCCGGCATCGCCGAAGGCCGCGCCCTGCACAAGACCGACATGGCCTTCTGGCGACGGATCATGGCCACAAACCTTGACGGTGCTTACCTGACGATACGCGAATCCCTTACCACGATGCGCGGGCTGGACTGGGGCCGTGTCATCGCGGTCTCTTCCATCGCCGGGGTGCGCGGGTTGAAAGGCGCTCCCGCCTATACCGCATCCAAACACGGGCTGACCGGCCTGATCCGCGGGCTTTCCGAGGACTATCTGGGCAGCTCCATAACCTTCAACGCGCTCTGCCCCGGCTATGTCGACACGCCAATTGTCGAACGGAATGTCACCGCGATTGCGAACCGCGCCGGGATGACCGCCGAGGCCGCCTTGCAGGTGATGGTCGGCGAGAACCGGCACAAGCGGCTGATTGCCCCTGCCGAAGTCGCCGCCGCCGCGCTATGGCTGTGCAATCCGGGCTCGGAAAGCGTGAACGGACAATGTATCGAAATTGCGGGCGGACAGGTCTGATGTCCGCCGCTACAACGACAGACAGGGACAGCATGGATTTCGCGAAGACGAAGGCCCTTTTTCACCTTCCCGACGGGGTGATCTACCTTGACGGCAATTCGCTGGGACCGCTGCCCAGATCGGCTGCGGCAAGGGTCACGAAGGCGGTCACCGAGGAATGGGGCGAGATGCTGATCACCGGCTGGAACAAGGCCGGATGGATGGCTCAGCCCGCCGCGCTGGGTGACAGGATCGGGCGGCTGATCGGTGCCCCCAATGGCAGCGTCGTGTTGGGCGACACGCTGTCGATCAAAGTCTATCAGGCTTTGGCCTCGGCACTGGAAATGCGACCGGACCGCAAGGTAATCCTAAGCGATTCCGGCAACTTCCCGACCGATCTTTACATGGCAGAAGGGCTGATCAGGTCGTTGGCGCAAGGTCATGAACTGCGCGTTGTTGCCCCGGAAGAGGTCGCGGCCAACATCAACGACAAGGTCGCGGCAACCATGCTGACGGAAGTGGATTACCGCACCGGCCGGCTGCACGACATGGTGTCGTTGACCGCGAAAGCCCACGCAGCCGGTGCGCTGGCAATCTGGGATCTGGCGCATTCGGCGGGGGCCTTGCCGGTCGATCTGACGGCGGCCAAGGCCGATTTCGCCGTTGGCTGCACCTACAAATACCTCAACTCCGGCCCCGGCGGACCGGCGTTCATCTATGTTGCCCCGGCACATGCAGACACGGTCCGCCCCGCCCTTTCCGGCTGGCTTGGGCACGAAGCGCCCTTTGCCTTCGATCTGGACTATCGACCCGGCCACGGGATCGAGCGGATGCGTGTCGGCACGCCCCCGGTCCTGCAAATGGCGGCGCTCGACGCGTCGATGGACATCTGGGACCGCGCCGACATTCAGGCGGTGCGCCTGAAGTCCATTGAATTGACAGAGCTTTTCATCGAATTGGTCGAACGCGATTGCCCCGGGCTGACGCTTGCTTCGCCGCGCGATCCGGCAAATCGCGGTTCGCAAGTCTCGTTCCATTTTGCAGAGGGCTACGCGGCGATGCAGGCGCTTATCGCGCGCGGCGTCATTGGCGATTTTCGCGCTCCCGATGTCATGCGATTTGGGTTCACCCCGCTCTACATCGATGAAGAAGACGTGCGTGGCGCAGTGCGCATTCTGGCAGATGTAGTCCGGAACGATCTGTGGGACCGCCCCGAATACAAGACCCGGGCACGGGTGACATGAGGCCAAGATGACCAATCCCGTCAATCCGGCAGACGATGGCGCGCAAATGTCCTTTGACGGGAGGATGTCCTATTCCGACTACCTGTCGCTCGACGCAATTCTGACCGCCCAGCATCCGAAATCCTCGGCGCATGACGAAATGCTGTTCATCGTTCAGCACCAGACCTCGGAGCTTTGGATGCGGCTGGCGATTCATGAGCTGACCTCGACCCGCGTGGCCCTGACCGAGGGGCGGATGCGGCAGGCCTTCAAGACGCTGACCCGGGTGGCGCGAATCTTTGAGCAGCTTAACGCGGCATGGGATGTCCTGCGCACGATGACGCCCTCGGAATACACGGAATTTCGCCCAACGCTCGGTCAGTCCTCGGGCTTCCAAAGCTGGCAGTACAGGCTGATCGAATTCATGGTCGGCAACCGCAACGCCGCGATGCTGAAGCCGCATGAACACCGGCCCGATCTTCTGGCCCGGCTACAGGCCGAGCTTGCCGAACCCAGTCTCTATGATCTTGCGATAAGGGCGCTGAATGCCGCCGGACTGCCTGTTCCGCAGGCAGTTCTGACCCGCGACCTGTCGCAGCCCTACCGCGCCGACGCGGGGGTCATGGCGGCATGGAAGGTGGTTTATGAAAACCCCAAAACCCATTGGGAACTCTACGAACTTGCCGAGAAGCTCGTCGATTTCGAGGATTATTTCCGCCGCTGGCGTTTCAATCATGTCACCACCGTGGAACGGGTCATAGGTTTCAAGCGCGGCACGGGTGGCACCAGCGGCACCGCCTATCTTCGCCGCATGCTGGATATCGAAATATTTCCGGAACTCTGGCACCTCAGAACCGAATTGTAGGAAAAACGCTTCGGCGGTCTGCCCGGCGCGGGGGGCAATTCTTGCCGCCTCAATCCCGCCACGACCGGCTCTCAAATCTGCCATGCCGGTAGCGCCTATTGGCGCCCGAGCCTGCCACGCGAATCGCGTCAGGCTGCAACTGGGCAACGCGGCGCTATGGCAAACTACAACCTCAGATTCTATGCCGCGAACCCTGCGGCCATTTTCAGCAACTCCATAAACAGCACGTTCACCTGGACAGGGCCAGCCAATCCGACGGGGACCGCTGTGGTTACCGACAACGAGGCGGGCATCGACGGCCTGACTCTGGATGATGACAGTTCGGGCGGTGAAACCGCGACCGCGACGGTCCATCTCAACAATTTGACATCGACCAATACCACGGCCGACGCCGAAGCGGTATGGACGATCCGCGACACGGTCACCGGCCAGACCTTTCAGGTCGTGCAGTTCGATGTCGAGAATGGCGCGGCCGCCGGCCTATACACGCTTTCCGAAGTTCCGCTTGTGCAGGGGCGCAGCTATCAGGTTCTGGCCTATGACAACAATCCGAACGCCGCAGGCGGCGATGCGGCATTCACCTATTCGGATTTCGTTCCATCCGACAACATCGTCAGCGGAACCACCGGCAACGACACGATCGACAGCAACTATACCGGCGACCCCGAAGGCGACAGGATCGACAGTGGATTCGGCACCGGTCCCGGCGGGTTGGGCGATGTCGTCGACGCAAAGGCCGGCAATGACACGATCAATTCCGGGGCCGGCAACGACACGGTCTATGCCGGATCGGGCAATGACATCGTCGATGGCGGGACGGGCAATGACACGATCTACGGCGGACGCGGCAACGACACGCTGAACGGCGGCACTGGCAACGATACGATCTACGGAGATTCCGACCCTAAGATCGCGCCGACCTCGGAAGCGCTGCGCTGGAACCTGCAAGGCACTGACGGCGCCAATATCGCCGCTGGCTTCACGCAAGACACCGGCCAGATGAACGTGCAGGTGAGCTTCGCCAGCAACGGCAACAACAACCCGACATATCAGGTCGAGACCACCGACACGCTCTACAAGCTCGCTGGCGAGCCAATGAACACGCAGTCCAGCGCCTATCTCTATGGCAACGGTGACGGACCGACATCGACGACGACGATCTCCTTCAGCGATGGCAGTGGCGGCGACTATCAGAATCAGGTTCAAGACGTCATTTTCCGTATGAACGACATTGACTGGGGCAGCGGAAACCACCGCGATATCGTGACGGTCACTGCGCTGGATGCCAACGGGAACCCGGTCGCGGTGACGATAACTCCGGGTGCCGGTGACACGGTTTCGGGAAATACGATCACCGC
>JAHEAO010000153.1 GCA_024642725.1 Paracoccaceae bacterium
ACTAGAACCGCCCGGGAATTTACGTCCCGGGCGGTCTTGTGTTCGGTCTCTTGGGCGGCGGCGCCGCCTATTGGTTCATCGAGTCGAAGAAGTCCTGGTTGCTCTTGGCATGCTTGAGCTTGTCGAGCAGGAAGTCCATCGAGTCGACCACGCCCATCGGCATCAGGATGCGGCGCAGCACCCACATCTTCGACAGCGTGCCCTTGTCGACCAGCAGCTCTTCCTTGCGGGTGCCCGACTTGGTGATGTCGATGGCCGGGAAGGTCCGCTTGTCCGACAGCTTGCGGTCGAGAATGATTTCCGAGTTGCCGGTGCCCTTGAACTCTTCGAAGATCACTTCGTCCATGCGGCTGCCGGTATCGATCAGGGCGGTCGCGATGATGGTCAGCGAGCCGCCTTCCTCGATATTGCGCGCCGCGCCGAAGAAGCGCTTCGGCCGCTGCAGGGCGTTGGCGTCGACGCCGCCGGTCAGCACCTTGCCCGAGCTGGGCACGACGGTGTTGTAGGCGCGCGCCAGGCGGGTGATCGAATCCAGCAGGATCACCACGTCGCGCTTGTGCTCGACCAGCCGCTTGGCCTTCTCGATCACCATTTCCGCCACCTGGACGTGGCGGGAGGCCGGTTCGTCGAAGGTGGAACTGACCACCTCGCCCTTCACCGATCGCGCCATGTCGGTCACCTCTTCCGGCCGCTCGTCGATCAGCAGCACGATCAGATAGACTTCCGGATGGTTGGCGGTGATCGAATGGGCGATCGACTGCATCATCATCGTCTTGCCGGTGCGCGGCGGCGCCACGACCAGAGCGCGCTGGCCCTTGCCCAGCGGCGCGATCAGGTCGATCACCCGGGCGGAATAATCCTTGGTCTTCAGCTCATCGAGCTCGAGTTTCAGCTTTTTTTCCGGATAGAGCGGCGTCAGGTTGTCGAAATTGATGCGATGGCGCACCGCATCCGGCTCGTCGAAATTGATCGTGTTGATCTTCAGCAGGGCGAAATACCGCTCGCCGTCCTTGGGCGCGCGGATCTGGCCCTCCACCGTATCGCCGGTCCGCAGGCTGAAGCGGCGAACCTGGCTGGGACTGACATAGATGTCGTCCGGCCCGGCCAGATAATTCGCCTCCGGCGCCCGCAGGAAGCCGAAGCCGTCCTGCAGCACTTCCAGCACGCCGTCGCCGTAGATCGGCGTGTCGTTGGCCGCGAGCTGTTTCAGGATCGCGAACATCATGTCCTGCTTGCGCAGGGTGCTGGCGTTCTCGATCTTCAGTTCCTCGGCGAATGCCAGAAGGTCCTGCGGTGTCTTTTTCTTCAATTCCTGGAGGTGCATGTTTTGCTCTGGGTGGCGAACATCGGTGGCTAAGCGCCGGATTATCCGGCTCGTTCAGGCCACCCTCGGTTTCAATCGTCGATGTTCGCAATATCTGGGGGGGAATGCGGATGCGCGCCGGACCCGATACCAATCCGGCGGACCTGATAACTTGCGTACACAAATCCGGGTATGCTGTCAACGCCCACGCATACCCGGACCGCGCCTTCTCGCGTGAGCCTTCAGAACGGTTTCACCACGACCAGAATGACGATGCCGATCATCAGCAGGGTCGGCGCCTCGTTCATCACCCGATAGAACGGCCCCGGCCGCGTGTTCCGGTCCTCGGCGAATTCCCGGCGCCAGCGGGCCTGGAAATAGTGGGCGACCGTCAGCAGCAGCACCAGCGTCATTTTCCAGTGAAACCAGCCGTCCGACCACAGATTGCCCTCCCATGCGGCCAGCAGCCCGAACAGCCAGGATGCGATCATCGCCGGGTGCATGATCGCCCACAGCAGACGCCGTTCCATCACCTTGAAGGTTTCCGAGGTCGCCGAGCCGGCCGGGGCATCGCAGTGATAGACGAACAGCCGGGGCAGGTACAAAAGCCCGGCCATCCACGAAATCACGGCGAGAACGTGCAACGCCACATACCATTCGAACATTTCAATCTCCCTTGCAGGCTAGTTCAGGATCGCACAGGGACAGCGGCCGAATTCCGGCGGGCAAAGCCGTCCACCCGTACCGCCGCGGATTTCCGCGTCGTTGGCCAGCGCCCGCATGGTCAACCGCGCAAGTCCTTCGATAAACGGCCGCGAGACATCGGCCGTGCCAACCCGCTCATAACCCGGCACACCCAATTCATGCGCCAGTTCGCGGTATTCGATGTCCAGTTCGACCAGGGTTTCGGAATGTTCGGACACGAAGGCGATCGGCACCACGACCAGCGGCCTGCCCTCGGCGCCGGCGCGCCGGATCTCGGCGTCGGTATACGGACCCAGCCATTCCAGCGGGCCAACCCGGCTCTGATACGACACCAGCCAGTCCGGTTCGGTGCCCAGCAATCCCTTCAGCGCCGCCGCAACCGCCCGGGCCGAACGTTCGACATGATCCTGATACGGATCCCCGCGCTCGATCTCGCGCTTCGGCAGGCCATGCGCCGAGAACAGGACCCGGGGTTCGCCGTGCCGCCGCGCCCGCTGCCAGGCTTGCGCCGCCAATCCCGCGACGGTC
>JAHEAO010000154.1 GCA_024642725.1 Paracoccaceae bacterium
GTCTGAGGTTTGTGGCTGCTGGTTGCTTGCCATCCAGCGGCGACAAATCTGACAAGGAGGAAAGCGCGGGTGGATATTGGTGCTATGGGGTTTTTGGCTCAGGTCTTGGGCAGTTGATGCCCTGAGCTTCGGCCCCCATGAGGTCGAGCAGCACTGGTCCGTCGATTTTCACGCTCCGATGTCGGGAAACGATGCCTGTGTTGGCCGTTATGGGCCTGTTGTGGCGCAAGTTTTGATGGGATGGCCGCGCTGACGGGTCCGGCGGCTCCGGATGGCGGCGCCCGGTGTGACGGATGGATCATGCGGCATCCTCCCATGGCGGTGCGCGGGACTGCGGGGTCTGGCCGCGAATGAAGGTTTCGATGACGTGCATCGCGCCACCGCATTTGGGGCATGTCTGGTGCATGTCTCGCTCGTGCGTATCGGCGCGCCCGTCCTCACCGGTGGCCTGATCCGGTTCTGGCTCCGTATCGATCAGACACCTGATTTTCCTGATCCTGTCACGGCGGACGCCGTTGGCCAGGAAGCCTGCGTGGCGAATGCGATGGAAGCCGGAGGGCAGGACATGGATCAGGAACCGGCGGATGAACTCGGACGTGGGCAGGCGCATGACCTTCATCCGGTCGCCGCGCTTGATACGGTAGTCTTTCCACCGGAAGGCCACGGTGTCGGCGTCCGCGCTGACGAGGCGGTGGTTCGAGATGGCGACGCGGTGGGTGTACCGGCTGAGATAGGCCAGCACCGCCTCCGGGCCGCCGAAGGGGGGCTTGGCGTAGACGACCCAGTCGGCTTTGCGCAGCGGCGAGAGATGGGTCTGGAAGGTGTCGGGATCGGCCAGCTTCGACAGATCGCCGAAGAACGCCAGCTTGTCAGCCCGGTGCAGCGCCCACAGCCCTTCGAGGAAAAGGCGTCGGAACAGACGGGATAGAACGCGCACCGGCAGCAAGAACCCCGGGCGGCAAGCGACCCACTTTGTGCCATCCGGCGACAGCCCGCCACCCGGGACGATGACATGGACATGCGGATGGTGCGTCATCGCCGATCCCCAGGTGTGGAGCACGCTGGTCATGCCGATCCGGGCGCCGAGATGCTTCGGGTCGGCCGCGATGGTCAGAAGGGTCTGGGCCGATGCCTTGAACAGCAGGCCATAGACCGCCGCCTTGTTCTGGAACGCGATGTCCGTGACCCGGGTCGGCAGGGTGAAGACCACGTGGAAATACTCGACCGGCAACAGGTCCTCGATACGCGCTGCCATCCAGTCTCGCGACGCGGTCCCTTGGCACTTCGGGCAATGCCGGTTGCGGCACGAGTTGTAGGCAATGTGCTGGTGGCCGCATTTGGTGCATGCCGACACGTGCCCGCCGAGCGCGGCGGTCCGGCAATTCTCGATCGCGGACATCACCCTCAATTGCGGCCGGTTCAGGTGTCCGGCATGGTCCCGGCGATAGGCAGGACCATGGGCGCGGAAGATATCCGCGACCTCAAACTTTGGACGGGGCATCGGAGCCGGGGCTTACCCGGTCTCGCCCGCCCGGTTCGCCAACAGATCAAGCGGGCTGGTGACGTCCTGGATCGTCTTGGTCGCCACCTTCGTATAGATTGTCGTGGTCTCCAATTTGGCGTGCCCAAGCAGCACCTGGATCACCCGGATGTCGGTCCCGCCTTCGAGCAGATGGGTGGCGAAGCTGTGCCGCAGGGTGTGGGGTGACGCCTGCTTCTTGATTTCTGCAAAATCACAGGCCACCCCGAACGCGCGGTTGAACTGCCGCGTCGAGATCGGATCGATCCGATTGCGCCCGGGAAAGAGCCAGCCCGCAGGCCGGGCCTCACGGTAATAGTCGCGCAGAAGTTCAAGCAGGCTCGGCGACAGCATCACATGGCGGTCTTTGCGGCCTTTTCCTTGATCGACCCTGATCAGCATCCGGTCGCTGTCGATGTCGCCGATCTTCAGATGCGTGACCTCGCTCGCCCGCAGCCCGCCGCCATAGGCCACGCTGAAGGCAGCCCGGTATCTGAGCCCGGGCCCTGGCGCGGCTTCGAGAATACGTATCACTTCCTCGGCGCTCAGAACGACCGGGATCTTCTTCGCCGCCCGTTGATAGCGCATATGCCGCTTCATCTCCGGGCGCGGACAGGTCGTCGCAAAGAAAAAACTCAGCACCGTCAGCCGATTGTTGAAGGTCGGCGCACCAACACCACGCTCCTTCATGTCGAGTTGAAAGGCGCGCAGTTCCTCCGGCGTCGCGGTGTCCGGCGAATGCCCCAGAAATCGGGTGAAATCGCGCATCGCCCGCAGATACATCGTCTGTGTCTTGGGCTGCAAACCCTTGATCCGCATATCTTCGAGGAAACGGCGGCGCAGCTTTGGCATGTATTGATCGGTCATCAGACCCTCCTGTCATCAGATTGAGAAGGTCTCAATCGTCAGACAGGTTCGCCTATCCGCCAAATCCACTTTCGAAATGATGCGTACCAGTGCGGCAAGCGCCAATACCGCGAGAGCGGTTTCGTCCTCGTCCGCAACT
>JAHEAO010000155.1 GCA_024642725.1 Paracoccaceae bacterium
AAGTATAGAAGATATAGACGCCCCCACCTTCTCCCGCATCGAGAACTATCCTCATAGGTGGGTACCAAGACTCGGTGACCATACCACATGATCCAGCAATAAGCGGAGGCGTCTATGAACAAGAAAATAGTCCATGTCGGCTTGGATGTCGACGATACGCAGTACCACGGTGCTGCGCTGAGTAAAGCAACCGGTGAGCTTATCCATTTCAAATGCAGGCCCACTCTGAAGGGATTGTTGGGGCAATTGAGCAAGGTCGGCAAGCACTTTCCCAGGCACGTTCTTCAGGTGGTGTACGAGGCCTCGTACATTGGTTTTACCCTGCAACGTGACCTGACCGACAAGGGCATTCACTGTGAAGTGGTGGCGCCTTCCAGTATCCCTCGGCAGGGGGGAAAGGCCGTTAAGACCGACCGAATCGATGCCACGCAGCTGGCCCAGTTTTATGCCAACGACCTGCTTGCCATCGTGCAGGTGCCGGAGTTGGAAATGGAACGGGATCGTGACTTGCTGCGTTCAAGGCAGCGTCTGATGCATCATCGAGAGGAAGTACGCCGACATCTGCACGCTGCGCTGCGCCGCAACGGGCTCCATTACAAGGCCGAGACCGGCCATAAGAGTCACTGGACAAAGCAGCACCTTGACTGGCTGCAGCGAACGATTGAAAGCCAGGCGGGGAGCCTCAAAGTCAATCTTGGCTTGCTGTATCAGCAACTGCAGGATATCGATCGATCACTGGCCGAGTACCACCAGCAGATCGAGGCGCTGGCTCAGGAGGAGCGCTACCAACAGCCGGTGAAGGCGCTGACCTGCTACAAGGGCATCAAGACCGTCTGGGCGCTCACGATGATTACGGAGATTGGCGACATTCAGCGGTTCCAGCATCCGCGGCAGCTGGTGTCCTGGATCGGGATGGATATCCGCGAGTATTCCTCCGGTGGGAAGCACAATCGTTTCGGCATCACGAAGCATGGCAACCGCTATTTGAGAACAGCCTTCATTGAGGCTAATCAGCGCGGCTATCGATCGAACGTAGTGAGCAAGGCAGTCCGTTTGCGGCAGGCGCAGTCGCCGCCCGAATACGTCGCGGTTGCCACCCGTTGCCTTCGCCGGTTGAACAAGAAGGGCAATCGTCTGTTACTCGCGGGCAAGCATCCGAACAAAGTGAAAGTGGCCTGTGCCCGGGAAATGGTGGGCTTTGTCTGGGAGTCGCTGCGGATGGCGGCTGCCTGACTGGCGATGCTGAAGCTTAGAGTTTAGAGAGGTTTTGTCAGGCTGATCACACTGCTTGATCCGGAGGTTAAGCCGGAGACTGGGAAGCCCACGATTTTTTCCTTAGCCAACTCAGCACCTGTGCATAGATAGTGGTAACCCTGGTCGGACAGATCTTAATGCGTTAACCAGCACGCGGATACGAGGATGTTAGTCCAAGGTCAAACCCCGCTCAGTGATTAAGGCAGTGATCGTTCAGGTTGACAAAGGGGGCGTCTATACGAGGAAAAATAAATGGGCTATTGTGAGTAGATTTCCTGGCGGATTCCATATGCCAAGTCTGAAAATTTCACAACCAGAATGCTTATCTCCCTGAAATCATGTTTGCGTCGGTGAACAGGCAATTCATATTCGTTCATTCCTGAACGACAGTACGCAGCGGTCCCGGCCGAGAGGTTTTTAGAGGCGTCCTTGCTGGTCGAATTGTGGCAAAGGGGGTTGCATTCCCGGGAAAACAGTCGATGTCTGAGGCGGTGCCCTAGAAGGTGGTGTCAGTGGTGGAGGGGCAGGGGAGGTAGATTCCTTATTGCGAAGATGATCCAGGATTCTGTCGATGATGTTCTGGTCTTCAATACATGCTATGACTCTGACAGATCCACCGCATCGGCCGCAGACCTCGATGTCTATGTTGAAAACACGCCTGAGCCGTTGGGCCCAGTTCATTGCGGCATGACGCTCGGCTGAGGTGCGGTCTTCCGTGTTGGCGATTCGCTTCACGTCTCTGCCGCGTTTGGCAGGTGTAACCAGCCCACGCCAGCGGTGATTGGGTGCCAGCACACCGTGGTAACGAGTGAGGTTAACTCTCGGTTTTGGTACCAAGGCCGCCAATCGGGCCATGAAATCCACTGGCTCGAACGCTACTTGGGTCGTTCCATCACGGTACGGTGTTTTTAGGGTGTAAACCACCTTACCGGTGGAGCTCAGTGAAAGACGGGGAACGGCTACCGGTGGGCGGGCAATATACCGACAGAGACGTTCACGCTTGTCTTTTTGATGAGCTTCGCAGCTCACCCCCGCGTGCAGGGAAAAGCCATTGGCCTTGGCCACTCGCTCCAATCCGGGATCAGGTCTGTCCAGAGGGCGGATGGTGCGAATCATGAAGGCCTTGCGCCCCTGCTGCGGGCCGACGGCGATCCGGTAGGAGACGGAACTGCCGAGGATCTGCGGCATGGCATCCGTATCTTCGGCAGGGTCGAGATCCAGCCAGGCGCTCTCGGAATCCTGCTCCAGCAAGCCCTGGCGCTCC
>JAHEAO010000095.1 GCA_024642725.1 Paracoccaceae bacterium
CACTGCCGTTGGCGTCGTTGTTCATCAGGAAGTTTGCGGCGCGAATTGCTTCCATCTCGACCGGGCGGACCGGGTTCATGATGGCGCTGGTCATCCCGGCGCAGATCGCCATCGGCAAGAAAGCCGCGTTGATCCCGTGGCGGTTGGGCAGGCCGAAGCTGATGTTGGAGGCGCCGCAGGTGGTGTTCACGCCCAGTTCTTCGCGCAGGCGGCGGACAAGGGTGAAGACCTGCTGCCCCGCTGTCCCCAGCGCGCCGATCGGCATCACCAGCGGGTCGACAACGATGTCATGGGCGGGAATGCCGAAATCGGCTGCACGCTCAACGATCTTCTTGGCGACGGCGAAGCGGACGTCGGGGTCCATCGAAATGCCGGTGTCGTCGTTCGAAATGGCCACAACGGGCACATTGTATTTCTTGACGAGCGGCAACACGAGTTCCAGCCGATCTTCCTCACCGGTGACAGAGTTCAAGAGCGGGCGGCCCTCGGCAATCGCTAGCCCGGCTTCCAATGCGCCCGGCACGGAGGAGTCGATGCACAGCGGGACGTCGACAAGCCCTTGAATGAGCTCGATCATCTTGGTCATGAGCGGCGGCTCGGTCTCGTTCGGGTTGGGATTGGAATTGTAAACCACGCCCGCATTCACATCGAGGACCATCGCGCCGCAGGCGACCTGTTCCAGCGCGTCCTTTTCGACGGTCGAAAAGTCACCGGCCTCAAGCTGCGCGGCCAGGGCCTTACGGCCCGTGGGGTTGATGCGTTCGCCGATCACGCAGAAGGGTTCATCGAAGCCGATGACGACGGTTTTGGTTTTGGATTCAAGAACGGTGCGGGTCATCAGATTTCCTAAGGTTCAGACTGCGTTGGCGGGCCGGGTGCTTTCGCCCCCGTTTTCGATAGCCCATGTGGCGTTGGTCTTGATCCCGCCGAGCGGGAAGAAATGGACCTGTTCGATGCCGAAATCCGGATTGGCGGCCTTGTGCGCCGCCAGTTCGGAAACGACCTCGGTCGGCTCGTAGGGCATGACCAGCTTGGTGACATCCATCGCGCGCTTTTGCAGCACCTTGAGAGAGGGGCCGACACCGCAGGCCACAGCGAACTTGATCAGCGTCTGCAGCTTTGCAGGCCCGGCAATCCCGATGTGAACCGGAAGGCCGATGCCTTCGGCCTGCAGGCGATCGACCCATTTGATGATCGGCTTGGCTTCAAAGGCAAATTGGGTCGCCAGGGCCATTTTCGCGTCGGTCCGCTCGCTGAACGCCTGTTTCCAGCGCAATGCCTCCAGCACGTTCCTGTCGGACCCGTCCGGGTCAATGTCCCTGTTGCCTTCGGGGTGGCCGGCGACATGCAGCCGCACGAAACCGGCTTTGTCGAAAAGCCCGGTTTCAAGAAGCTGCATCGAGGAATGGAAGGCGCCGAGTTGCTGGGCCGGGTTGCCGGCCAGAATCAGCCCCTGTCGAACGTCCGCTTCCCCTTGGTAGCGGGAGATCCAATCGCCCAGCATCGCGGCATCCTTGATGATGCGGGCCGGAAAATGCGGCATCACCTTCATGCCGGCCTGATTGAGCCGTTTGGCGGTCGCGACCATGTCCTCGATCGGCGTTCCATCGATATGGGCGATGTAGACGCGCGTGCCTTCGGGCAGGATCTCGCGGAAATCCTCGACCTTTTCAGCGGTGCGCGGCATCACTTCGATGGAATACCCCTTTAGAAAGCTCTCAATATCCGCGCGAGCGGTCGGGCTTGGCGCAAGGTCTTTCTTGCGGAAGTTCAGAAGTGCCATTGCAGCCTCCATAAGCGAGCGAGCGGTCATGCCCATCCATCATTTGCGATCAGGGCCTTGATCCGGTCCTGATCAAACTCAGCATCCAGTCGCGCCGCTTCTGACTGCGCGACGTCCAAATCCGACAGGTCGCTTTCGACCGAATAGGGTTCGGCCTTTCGCCACTCGGCAAGATAGTCGTCGGTTCCGTCCATCCCGCCCTTCATCGCGGCGCGATCGATCGCCTGCTCGAAGCGCTCTGGCAATTGCACTTTCGCGCCGCGCCGACCCTTGCCCACGATAACCTGGGCCGGGATGTCGCGCCAATAAACGATCGTCACATCTGCCATTGCCGATTCCTTCTATTCCCCCGCTTCTACTCGGACGATTACCGACTTCGCTGCCGGTTTTCGACATCGTGCGCGTGCGGAGCGACTTTGTGGGATGCAGGGCTAGGCCTTCTGGCTCAGGAAAGCCAGTGCAGAGCATGTGAAAAAAATTCATTGTGAATATGAGGCGGAATTCTGCAGGACACTTGCGTGAATCCCAGACCACCGGTAGTGTGAAGGCAACTTGAAATCGGAGGGCGATCTATGGCGCCCAAGCGTCCCATTGGTGCGGGCGCGTTCCTGAACCCGGTCGAGCCACCCGCGCCGTCCACGCCAGATCCGGCGGAGCTATATGCCGCGTTGGATCTGGGTACGAACAGTTGTCGCATGCTGATTGCCCAGCCAAAGGGCAACCAGTTTCATGTTATAGATAGTTTCTCGAAATCGGTACAGCTGGGCACCGGGCTGGAAGCCTCTGGCAGGCTGTCGCGCGCCTCGATGGGCCGCACCGTTCAAGCACTTCGGATTTGCCGCAAGAAGCTGGAAAAACACAAGGTGACACGGATGCGTCTGGTGGCCACCGAAGCTTGCAGGCGGGCGTCCAATGCCAACGAGTTCATCCGCTATGTCCATTCCGAAACCGGGTTGAAGCTGGATATCATCGAACCGGAAGAAGAGGCGCGGCTGGCGGTCATTTCCTGCGCCTCGCTGGTGTCGATCCGGACTGAACAATTGCTGGTCGTTGATATCGGCGGAGGATCGACGGAACTGGTTTGGATCGATCTTTCCAACGTTCCGCGCGGTGAGCGGCCGAAATCGATCATGCGGCTTCATACCGGGTTCAAACAGGCAACCAGCCCGTTCCCCCATGCCAAGGTCGTGGACTGGATATCGGTCCCGCTTGGAGTAGCAACGCTGCGCGATCAGTTCAGCGATGTCGGGGACGATGCCGGGCGCTTCGCGCTGATGAGCTGGTTCTTTGAAGAGAACCTTTCTTCCTTCGCGCCTTACGCGTCGCAACAGGCCAAGGAGGGTTTCCAGATCATCGGAACCTCCGGCACCGTTACGACGGTTGCTGCCAGCCATCTGGGTCTGCGCCGCTATGACCGCAACAAGGTTGATGGGTTGCGCATGACTTCGGACCAGATCGACAAAGTGATCCGGGACTACCTTTCGCTTGGGCCGGAAGGCCGGCGAGACGATCCACGCATCGGTCGCGACCGCCATGCGCTGATCATGTCCGGGGCTGCAATCCTGCAGGCGCTCTTGCGGGTCTGGCCGACAGACCGACTTTCTGTTGCGGATCGGGGCCTGCGCGAGGGCTTGCTTTATGCGCAGATGAGCGCCGACGGCGTTCTGGAGGACGGGCCTTTCTAGAGCCGCTCCCTTGCCCTTGGTCCGTGTTTGCGTCATGCGCCGGTACCGAGTATTTTTGAACAGATGAAACCGAGGGTCAGGATCGAAGGGTCCGGGCAGTGCAACATGGCGAAGAAGACAAGCGGGCGCGGCGCACGGGATTTGCGGGTCAAGGTGAAGACCGCTCGCGGCCGGAGGCTGAGTTCGACGCTGTGGTTGGAACGGCAGTTGAACGATCCGTATGTCAAGATGGCCAAGGCCGAGGGGTATCGCGGCCGCGCTGCGTTCAAGATCCGCGATCTCGACGACAAGTATCGCTTTCTGGTTCCCGGTGCACGGGTTGTCGATCTTGGTTGTGCCCCTGGTGGCTGGTGCCAGATTGCCGTCGACCGGGTGAACGCGCTGGGGCAGAAGTCGGGCAAGGCCGTTGGCCGGGTGTTGGGCATCGATCTGCAACAGGTCGAACCCATTGCCGGGGCCGAGATTCACCAGTTGGATTTTCTTGACGAGGGGGCGGATGACAAGGTCAGGGAATGGCTGGGCGGCAAGGCGGATGTCGTGATGTCAGACATGGCCGCCGCCAGTTCCGGCCATAAGCAGACAGATCACAATCGGATCATCGCGCTCTGCGAAGCGGCGGCCGACTTCGCCTTTGATGTTCTTGAAGAGGGTGGAACCTTTGTCGCCAAGGTGTTGGCGGGTGGTGCCGAAGGTGAGTTGCAGGCACTTCTGAAGCGTAAGTTCACCAAGGTCGCCAACGTCAAACCGCCTGCGAGCCGCGCTGATTCTTCCGAGAAATTCGTGGTAGCGACGGGCTTCAGGGGCGCAGACGAGACCGACTAGGTTTGTCGCCAACGTTCCGCCTGCAAGGCCCATGCCGTCGGGCATTCCTTGATCACACTGAAATTTTCTGTGGGCCACGCCGCGGCTTCGGGCCTGTCACCTTGATTCCAATTCTGTTCGAAGTTTCGACAAGCACTAGACAATAGTGTCCATTGGTGCTGATAGTAATGTACAACTTTGTACAGAGCCTGTGAGTTGGCCGGGCGGCAGTGGCCGAAAAAGGGGGGATCAGCATGAAATCGAATTACCGTGTGGTCGTGATCGGGGGCGGTGTTGTTGGCGCTTCGGTGCTCTATCATCTGGCCAAGTTTGGCTGGAAGGATGTCTGCCTGGTCGAGCGAAATGTGCTTACAGCGGGGTCGAGCTGGCATGCGGCGGGCGGGGTCCATGCGCTGAACGCGGATCCGAATATCGCGGCGCTGCAAGCCTATACGATCGACCTTCTGTCCGAGATCGAACGTGAATCCGGACAGTCGATCGGAATGCACATGACCGGGGGCATGACGCTGGCCGGTACGCCGGATCGCTGGGAGTGGCTGCAGTCGGCCTATCGCACGTTCCAGTCGATCGGTATTGAAGATGTGCGGCTTATCACACCGAAAGAGGCGGGGGAGCTTTGCCCGATCATGTCGACCGAGGGCATTCTTGGTGGCATGTGGGCGGATCGCGAAGGATATGTCGACACAACCGGCACCGTGCATGCTTATGCGGCCGCGGCCCGAAAGTACGGGGCCGAGGTCATAGAGCACAACCGGGTGCTCGAATTGAACCAGACCGCGGATGGCTGGCAGGTCGTGACCGAGAAAGGCACGATCACTGCCGAGCATGTCGTGAACGCGGCAGGGCTCTGGGCCAAGCAGGTCGGACGCATGGCGGGGATCGAACTGCCGGTATCGCCGCTGAACCATCACTACCTGATTTCCGACACGATCCCCGAAGTGGCCGCGATGGACAGGGAATTGCCTCTGACCGTGGATCTGGAAGGCTTCACCTATATGCGGCAGGACCAGAAAGGCATCCTTCTGGGCATCTACGAGGTCGATCACCAGCACTGGATGATGGATGGTGCGCCTTGGGAATACGGGTTCGAACTGCAGAAGGAAGACCCAGACAGGATCGAAAAGGAACTGATCCTGGGGTTCGAGCGTTACCCTGCCTTGCAGAATGTAGGCGTCAAGACATGGGTGAACGGTGCCTTCACCTTTTCGCCCGACGGCAATCCCCTTGTCGGCCCGGTTCGCGGCAAGCGCGGATACTGGTGCGCCTGCGCTGTGATGGCCGGATTCCTTCAGGGTGGCGGCGTTGGAAAATCGCTTGCCGAATGGATGATCCATGGCGAACCCGAGGCGGATGTCTTCGGCATGGATGTGGCGCGCTATGGGGACTTTGCCCAGAACAAGCGGTTCATCAAGGAAACGACCGGACAATTCTACACCCGCCGCTTCGTGATGACCTACCCGAATGAGCAACTGCCCGCGGGCCGGCCTCTCAAGATGGCCCCTGCCTATTCCGAGATGACGGCAGCAGGGTGTCAGTGGGGGCAGAGTTGGGGGCTTGAGGTGCCGCTCTATTTCGCAGAAACGCCGAATTTCGCTGAAAAGCCGACACTTAAACGATCAAACGCTTTCCCGATTGTCGCCGGGGAATGCCGTGCCGTGCGCGAGACCGTGGGGTTGCTGGACATCTCCGGATTTTCCCGATTTGAAGTGTCTGGCGAAGGGGCCGAGGCTTGGCTGGATCACGTCATCGCCTCCAGGCTGCCGGCTGCCGGTCGTGCGCGGCTGGCACCAATGCTGTCGCCAGACGGAAAATTGAAGGGCGATCTGACGATCTTCAACTGGGGTGACGGAACGTGGTGGATCATGGGATCCTACTATCTCCGCGAATGGCACATGCGCTGGTTCCATGACCACATGGCCGGAAAAGTCACTGTGCGCGATATCTCGGACGAGGTTGTCGGATTCAGTCTGGCCGGACCTAACAGCCTGAAAGTGGTCGAAAAACTGACAGACGGCCCGATTGGCGATTTGCCGTTCATGGGATGTGGCGCTTTCGACATCGGGTTGAACCGAACGAGGATTGGCCGGCTCTCTGTGGCTGGCGAACTGGGCTACGAGATCCACTGTTCGGCGGCGGAACATATCGGCCTTCGCCGCGCGCTGCTGGAAGCGGGGGCTGATCTGGGCATCCGTGAATACGGGTTCAACGCGCTACTGAGCCTGCGTCTGGAAAAAAGCTTCGGGATCTGGAGTGCGGAGTTCACCCAGGCCTACACGCCCGGACAAACGGGCATGGATCGCTGGATCGCCTGGGACAAGGGGGAGTTCATCGGGCGCGATGCCGCGATGAAGGAGCGCGGCGCCACAGCCCCCGCACAGGTGCTCGTGACCCTCAAGGTCGACGCCACGGATGCCGATGCAAGCGGCTACGAACCCGTCTGGAAAGATGGCGCGCGGGTCGGTTTCGTGACCTCGGGCGGCTATGGCCACACCGTCGGGGCGTCGCTGGCCATGGCGATGATCGACCGCAACGCAGCTGGCGTGGGTTCCAAGCTTTCAGTGCATATCGTGGGTGTCGAACGGGATGCCGAGGTCATCGCCAGTTCACCTTACGATCCCTCCGGAAAGGCGATGAGGGGCTGATGGAAAGGCCAGCCCCCGAGCGCGCAACACGCAAAGGCCGTGCCATGCGGGGGCAGACCCCGATTCAGCGCCAAACCAACTACCGGCAATTGCGCAATCCCTTCCCGACAATGGACGTGTTTTCGGCCGATGAGATCGAAAACATGCACGACACCGCGATGCGCACGCTTGAAGAGCTTGGGGTCAAGGTGCTCTTGCCCGAGGCCCGCAAGATATTCGCGGAGGCCGGCGCGCGCGTCGATGAGATGACCGACATGGTCTATATTGGCCGCGATATCATTTCAGCGGCGCTTGCAAGCGCGCCCAAATCGATCGAATGCCGGGCCGGGGCGCGGCATCGCGACTTCGTGTTGGAATTGGGAAGCCTTACATTTCAGCCCGGCGCGGGTGCCCCCCATGCCACGGATCGGGATCGGGGCCGCCGCCCGGGGTCTGCGCGGGATTTCCGCGAACTGACACAGTTGACGCAGCATTTTGACGTGTTCCAGATGGTGCCACCGCTGATCGAGCCGCAGGATGTCCCGACGAATTTGCGACACTATTTTACGGCCGAAGCGCAGCTGACGCTGACCGACAAGTTCCCGTTTATCTATTCGCGCGGAACGCCGCAGGTCGAGGACGGTTTCGCGATGATGCGCGGTTTCCGTGGCCTGACGGATGACGAATGGCGGGCTCATCCGCATTGCTATACGATCATCAACACCAATAGCCCGCGAACGCTGGATATTCCGATGGCGCAGGGGCTGATCGATTTCGCCCGGGCCCGGCAATTGGCCATCGTCACGCCCTTCACCCTGATGGGAGCAATGGCCCCCATCACCGTCGCAGGCGCCATCACCCTTAGCCATGCCGAAGCGTTGTCGGCTATCGCGCTCAACCAGCTTGCCAGCCCCGGCGCACCGGTCTGCTATGGCACCTTCACCTCGAATGTCGACATGAAATCCGGTGCGCCCGCCTTGGGTACGCCATCGCATTTCCAGGCCTCCCTTGCCGCAGGTCAACTGGCGCGCTTCATCGGTCTGCCGTGGCGCTCGGCCGCGGGATCAGCCTCCAACACGAACGACGTGCAGGCGGCAAACGAAAACCAGCTTGGGCTCTGGGGTTGCCTGATGGCCGGAGCCACGGTGATCATACATTCGGCGGGCTGGCTCGAGGGCGGGTTGACCGTGTCATATGAAAAGCTTGTCACCGATGCAGAGGTGCTCAACATGATCGCCGAGCTTTGCGCCGGCAATCGTGCCGGGCCGGACGAGATCGGATTTGACACTGCCCTTCGGGAAGTGGAGCCAAGTGGCCATTTCTTCGCGGCATCACAGACCATGGCGCGTTACAGCACCGAGTTCTATGAGCCAATCGTCCACGATTATGCCAATTTCGGAACCTGGACGGAACGCGGCGCGCGCGATGCGTCGATGCGTGCCACCGATGTCTGGAAAGCCATCCTTGCATCTGACGCGCGTCCGGAAATGGACGATGCCAAGGTTGAAGAGCTGCGCCATTTCGTCGAGCGGCGGACGTCCGAAGGTGGGGCTCCGCCGGAAAGCTGATCCATGACCAAACGAACAACGCCCATACTCAACCGCAACGATCCCGAAAAGGAACCTCTTGTCGGGAATGTCAAAGTCACGCGGGAAGACTGGTTGAACCTTGCACGGGACATCTTGGTGCATGAGGGCGTGGCAGAGCTCAAGATCATGTCGCTAAGCGACCGGCTGGGCGTGTCGCGATCCAGTTTCTATTGGTATTTCCGCAATCGCGTCGATCTTCTTGCCGCGCTGCTGACGGAGTGGGAGGCACGCAATACCCGGACGATCGTAAACTATTGCGCGCTGCCTGCCGAAGACATCAATGCGGCCGTCTGCAATTTCTTCCGATGTTTCATCGACCCCGCCTTGTTCGACCGGGGTCTTGATTTCGCTGTCAGGGAATGGGCGCGCCGGGACGTTTCGCTGCGCAGCCGCATGGATGCGGCCGACAGCGAACGGCTTCGCTCGGTCACCGATATGTTCGAGCGCTATGGATACCCGGCGGATGAGGCAGATGTGCGGGCGCGCATCCTCTATTTCATGCAGCTTGGCTATCATGCCTTGGAAGTGCGCGAGCCGATGGAACTGCGAATGGGCCGCCTTGCCGGTTTCCTGAAGGGCTTCACCGGGCAGGTGCCGAGGCCCGAACTGATCACCGAGTTCAATGCTTTCGCCCATACCGTTGGCAATGAGCCTTGACGGGCCGAGGGGCCGCTGGCCGATTGACAGACGGGTGAGCGGATCGT
>JAHEAO010000096.1 GCA_024642725.1 Paracoccaceae bacterium
GCGATCAGGTCCTGCGCCTCGCCCTTCCAGATCGCCTCGTAGCGATCCCGGTTGGCGTCGAACCACGCCTTGTCGTTATGGGCCTTCAGATCTTTCAGAAACGCAAAAGTTCCGTCGCTGAACCCGTTGAACACTGCCTTGGCCATTTTCGCACCCCCGTTTTGTCGTCCTTAACACGACAGGCGGCTCTTGCCATCCATTCCGCGCTTGGCCAGAAGATAGCACATGACACAACCTGACATTCTCTGCATTGGCTCGGTCCTGTGGGACATCATCGGCCGCTCGTCGAGCCACATGAAGCTCGGCGCCGACGTGCCCGGTCGCATCACGCGGCTGCCCGGCGGCGTGGCGATGAACATCGCGATGACACTGCGCAGGTTCGGCCTGACCCCCGCGATCCTGACCGCCATCGGCAGCGATGCCGAAGGTCAGGAACTGCTGGCGGCCTGTCGGCGCATGGGGATCGTCACAGATCACGCCTATGTCTCGCGCGACCTGCCGACCGACCGTTACATGGCGGTGGAAGGCGGCAACGGCCTCGTCGCCGCCATCGCTGATGCTCACTCGCTCGAAGCGGCCGGCGACAAGATCCTGACAGCCCTTGCCGATGGCGCGCTTGGCAGCGAGGCCGCGCCCTACGCGGGTCGGATCGCGCTCGATGGCAACCTGACAGAGGCGCTTTTGTCCGAGATCGCCAAGAGCCCGCTTTTTGCCCGCGCCGATCTGCGCATCGCCCCGGCCAGCCCCGGCAAGGCCGAACGACTGCTACCGCTTTTGCGTCACCCCGGCGCGACCTTCTACGTCAATCTCGAAGAGGCCGGCCTCGTGTGCCATCACCGTTTCGAAAGCTCCGCCGAGGCCGCCGCCGCGCTGCGCGACCGCGGTGCGCACCGCGCCCTTGTCACCGATGGCGGACGTCCGGCGGCCGAGGCCTGCACCGACGGGATCACCACGGCCCAGCCCCCCGAAGTGCTCGTCACCCGGGTAACGGGTGCAGGCGACACCTTCATGGCAGCCCATATCGCCGCCGAAGCGGGCGGCGCTGACCCGGCCACCGCGCTGCGGTCGGCCCTGCAAGCCGCCGCCGATTACGTTTCCGGAGATACCAGCCTGTGATTCCCCTGACCTTTTCGCCCGACATCATTACCGCACGCGCAGAGGGGCGGCCGATTGTTGCGCTTGAATCGACAATCATTACCCATGGCATGCCATTCCCTCAGAATGTGGAAACAGCCCGCAAGGTCGAAGCAGAGGTGCGCCGCGCCGGTGCCGTGCCGGCCACGATAGCGGTTCTCAAGGGTGAGATCTGCGTCGGGCTGACCAGCGCGCAGCTTGAAAGCCTCGGGCAGGCATCGGGCGTCGCCAAGCTGTCTCGTGCCGATCTTGCGGCCTGCGTCGCGCAAGGCGGAACCGGGGCAACGACAGTGGCGGCGACGATGATCGTCGCGCATCTGGCCGGCATCGACTGCTTTGCCACCGGCGGCATCGGCGGCGTGCATCGCGGCGCAGAGGCAAGTTTCGACATTTCCGCCGACCTGCAGGAACTTGCCCAGACGCCGGTGACGGTCGTGGCTGCAGGCCCGAAAGCCATACTCGACATTCCCAAGACGCTGGAAGTCCTCGAAACTCTGGGTGTGCCCGTGATCGCCTGCGGTCAGGACGAAGTGCCGGCCTTCTGGTCGCGGTCATCCGGTCATTTGGCCCCGCTTCGGATGGACGACCCCAAGGCGATTGCCACTGCAGGCCGGATGCGCACGGCGCTGGGACTGCCCGGCGGCCAGCTCGTGGTCAATCCAATCCCGGCGGCTGATGAAATCGCCCGGGAAATACTCGCCCCGTCTATCGATAGCGCCCTTGCCGAGGCGGAGGCGAAAGGCATTGCCGCCAAGGACGTGACACCGTTCCTGCTGCAACGGATCTTTGAATTGACCGATGGACGCTCGCTGACCGCCAATATCGCGCTCGTGCTCAATAATGCGCGCCTCGCGGCGGCAATTTCCACCGAATTTGCGCGCGCAAAATAAAAGTGCGGTGCACAGCAGTTAGGTCATTGTGACGCAGCCCCGAAGCCCTTAGATTCGCTGAGCACTCAGAAGAACAGGGCCATGACAAACCCATTCGACGAAAAGACGCCACGGCACAAGCGGGGCCTGTTTGGCAGCTTGCGCGCCAACTTCCTGACCGGGTTGGTCGTGGTCGCACCTGTGGCGCTGACGATCTACCTCATCTGGACGGTGATCGGCTGGATCGACAGTTGGGTGCTGCCCTTCGTGCCGTATCATTACCGTCCCGATCAATATATCGGCATCAACCTGCGCGGCGCGGGCGTCATCATCTTCCTGGTCTTCACGATCATCGTCGGCTGGGTGGCGAAGGGTCTGATCGGGCGTTCCCTGATTCACTGGGGTGAAAACCTCGTGGCGCGAATGCCGGTCGTCCGGTCGATCTACAAGGGCCTCAAGCAGATCGCGGAAACCGTCTTTGCCCAGACAGACACGTCTTTCGACAAGGCCTGCCTGATCGAATATCCGCGAAAAGGGATCTGGGCGATCGCCTTCATCTCGACCAAGGCCAAGGGAGAGGTCCGCGACAAGATTCCCGGCCATGACGACATCGTGACGGTGTTCCTGCCGACAACGCCGAACCCGACCTCGGGCTTTCTGCTGTACTTGCCGCGCAAGGACGTGATGGAACTTGACATGTCGGTCGAGGATGCTGCGAAACTCATCATCTCTGCCGGTCTGGTTTATCCCACCGGCACCGATGCCCCCGTGCAAACAACGCCAAACGGCCAGGCCTGAGTTTTCGCGTGCTGGCTCCTGCAGCAACCGGATTTGCGACCGCTTTCGCACTGATCCTGGCCATCGGCGCGCAAAACGCCTTCGTCCTGCGTCAGGGCCTGTTGCGCCAGCATGTGTTCTGGCTTTGCCTGTTCTGCGCGGTTTCCGACGCGCTCCTGATCGCGGCCGGGGTGCTGGGTTTCGGCGCACTCGTCACGCTCTACCCCGGCTTTCCCCGGATCATGGCGCTGGCCGGGGCGGCCTTTCTGCTGGCCTATGGCGCTTTGCGCTTTCGCGCGGCGCTCCGGGGCGAGGATGCGCTGACGCTCACGGGAAAGTCCGCCACGCTCTGGCCGACACTGGCCACCGCGGCGGCGTTCACCTGGCTCAATCCGCATGTCTATCTGGATACGCTGGGGTTGATTGGCGCGGTTTCGACGCAGTTCGCGGGCCCGCACAAGATCGCTTTCGGCCTCGGTGCGGCGACCTCAAGCTTTGTCTTTTTCTTCGGCCTCGGCTACGGCGCGCGCCTGCTTGCACCGCTGATGCAATCGGCCCGCGCATGGCGCGTCCTCGATCTGGGCATCGCTCTTACGATGTGGACGCTGGCGGCCGGGCTGATCCTGTCACACTGAACGCGGCCGCTACATCGCCGTCCAGCCCCCATCCACGCTGATTGTCGTCCCGGTAATCTGGTCCGCTGCAGACGAACACAGGAACACGACCGTCCCGCCGATCTCGGCCGTCGTGGCAAACTGGCGCGATGGCTGGCGTTCCAGCATGACCTCGCGGATCACGGTCTCGCGGTCCATGTTATGCGCCTTCATCTGGTCGGGGATCTGCGCCTCGACCAGCGGCGTGAGAACATAGCCGGGGCAGATCGCGTTGCAGGTGATGCCCTGGCCCGCCGTTTCCAGCGCGACGGTCTTGGACAGGCCAACTACACCGTGCTTGGCCGCGATATAGGCGGATTTGAAGGGCGAGGCCGTCAGCCCGTGGGCGCTTGCGATATTGACCACCCTGCCCCAGCCCGCCTTGCGCATCATCGGCAGCGCCGCAGCCGTGGTGTGAAAGGCCGACGACAGGTTGATTGCGATGATCGCATTCCACTTGTCGGTCGGAAAATCCTCGATCGGGGAAACGAACTGAATGCCTGCATTGTTCACCAGAATATCGCAGGCGCCGGCTTTTCCAATCAGCGCGCGACAGTCTTCCGGTTTGGACATATCCGCCTGAATATACCGCGCCTTGACGCCATGCTCCTTGGCGATCCTTTCGGCCAGCGCATGATCTTGCGCATCATCGGTGAAAGAGTTCAGCACCACATCGGCCCCGGCCCGCGCCAGTTCCTCGACAGCGCCCAGACCGATGCCCGAATTCGATCCGGTCACAATTGCGGTTTTTCCCGAAAGCGTCATGGCGCCCCCCTGTTTTTGCGTTTGCAGCAACTATATGCCGCGACCGCAACAAGGGCGAGTGGAAAGCGCCGCCCTAGCGCGCCGCCATCAGCGCCGCCGCGATCCTTTGCTGGACGTCGTCGGTCTCCGCCTCGACCGCCTGCAACACGGAACGCAACTCCAGCCGCACCTCATGCAACTGGTCGATCAGCGAAATCACCATCGCCAGCGCGTCCTCGTTCATGTCGAACTGTTCATGCAATTCGCACAAAAGCTCCATCCGCACGATATCGACCTGCCGGAAATAGACGCCGCCTTCGGCCTGCACCGGCACGATGATCTCGGCGCGCACGAAGGCGGTCAGCAGGGGCCGGGTCAGCAAGGCGACGGCGGCGATGGCTTCGTCTTCCGAATAGCGCTCGGTCATGATTTCATCCCCTTCCGCGGATTGTAGCCATGGGTCTTGCGCCAACCTTCCATGAAGGCCGCCAGATCATCGTCCACCTTGGCCGGAGCCACGATGCGCAATTCGACCCGCTGGTCGCCCCGCGCCCCGCCGCGTGACTTGACGCCGCGTCCGCGCAGCCGCAGAACCTGCCCGCTGCTGGCGCCTTTGGGCACCGTCAGGCTGACAGGCCCGTCGATCGTGGGTGTCTCGACCTTGCCACCCAGCACGGCCTCGTCGATGGTGATCGGCAGGACCACCACGATATCGTCGCCCTCGCGCTGGAAAACGGGATGCTCGCGTACCGATAGCGTCACCAGCGCGTCACCCGCGGGGCCGTCGCCAAGTCCGGGGCTGCCCTTGCCGCGAAGCCGGATGGTCTGGCCCTGCGCGGTTCCTTCGGGGATCTTTACATCCAGCGTGCCGCCCGTCGGCAGCGTGATCCGTGTCGTCCCACCCTTCGCGGCGTCCATGAACGGCACTTCCAGCGCATAGCGCAGATCCGATCCGCGCGCACTGAATCCTTCCGAAGACCAATTGCCCCCCGAACTCTGTCCGCGCTGGCGCAGGAACTCGGCAAAGATGTCTGAAGCATCGCCGTGATCCTCGAAACCGCGCCCGCCGCGATAGGGGTTGTCCGCAGCCCCGGCATAGTCCCGGTAATACTGCCGTTGCTGCTGGCGCTCCGCCCCGCTTGCGTCGATCTCGCCCCGGTCGAACCGCGCCCGGGTTTCGGGATCCTTCAGCAGATCGAATGCCGCGGACGCCGCCTTGAACCGCGCCTCTGCAGCCTTGTCATCCGGGTTCAGGTCAGGATGGCTTGTCCGGGCAATCTTGCGGTACGCCTTCTTGATCTCATCGGCGGTCGCATCCTTGGCCACGCCAAGGGCTGCATAAGGATCGGTGCTCATTAAGATCAGGTCCTGTCAGTTGGTCTTCTGCCTAAGATTGGTAAAAATCGCGTGTCGAACAAGGGTCCCGCGACAATGCGTCCGCCCGGTCAGACCGGACCGATCCGCTCGGCCACCAGTTCCTGCAGCCGCCACAGCCCTTCGTCATGCATTCCGCGCGCTTCCAGCTGCGTGACGGTGTTCAGAAGATATTCGGCGCCGGTCCCCAGATGGCCGCAGCTTTGGGCCAGGACATCGGCGACGTCCTCGGGGCTCAGATTGCCCGCATATTGCGGCGACTCGCGGTTCATCACGAAAACCAGCGCTGCGACCGGACCTGCGTCGGTTTCGACCGTCAGCCAGCGCGGAATGTTCGTGTTCGGCTTGATCGTGAATTCGCGCCGGAAAAGCTGATGGAACTGCGTCTCCAGATCCTTGTCCGGCAATTCGAACAAAACGCCCTGACATGCGCCGCCAAGATCAAGCGACATCATCAGCCCGGGATATTCCGGCGATCCCCGAAAACGCCACTGGCGCAGGCAGAATGAACGACGCCATCCGGGCAGAACGCCGCCCTGCTCGCCGCCATGCTCGATCTCTGGCCGCCAGATCAACGAGCCATAGGCAAACAACTGCGTCGGCCTGTCCGGGGCCGGATGCGAGGCGATGATTCGGTCAACCCAATCCGCATAATCCTGATCGGTCTGCGGCATCAGTCCGGGGGGCTGCCCCTTGTCTTCGATCTGTCGGTGAACCCGTGCAACATGTGCCGGCGTCAGCGACAGCACTCTCTGGCGATGTTCCATGTCTTACCCCGTTTGCCCGCGGCCAGCATGCGCGCGGCCAGCCGGCCCGGCAAGAACCTTGTTTGGGGTGAATTGATCGTCTGTATCGCCCGGCCAAAAAAAACGCCCGCACGAAGCGGGCGTTAAGTTATTGAGGCAGGTTTCATACAGGCAAGAAACCTATCGAGCAGTGCACCCTTTATAAGACCAAGCTTTCCGTGGGCCAAGCTAAAAGTTTGAAAAGGTTAGAAGTCCGTCTTAGTCTCTGGATCAAGAAAACAAGGGAGCAGAGGGATTGTCGCCAGAATGACACATATTTTTTTCGCATATTTGCGCCGGATGATGGCCGGAGTCCTGTTCGCCGCGCTTGCGCTTCCGGCGCTGGCAGGGCCCCAACACGCAATCGCTATGTATGGGGACCCGGCCCTGCCACCCGATTTTGTGTCTCTTCCCTATGTCAACCCCGACGCCCCCAAGGGCGGGCGCATGGTCTTTGCTGAACCCGGCGGCTTCGACAGCCTCAATCCGCACATCCTCAAAGGCAACGCCCCCTACATCCTCGGCGCACAGGTTTTCGAAAGCCTCATGGGCCGGTCCTGGGACGAACCCTTCACCCTGTACGGCCTTCTGGCCGAATCAATAGAGGTTGGTCCGAATCGGGACTGGGTCGAATTCACCCTCAATCCGGCCGCCCGATTCTCTGACGGCAGCCCGGTCACCATCGAGGATGTGATGTGGAGCTACGAGACCCTCGGCACCCAGGGCCATCCGCGCTATGCTTCCGCCTGGGCGCAGGTCGAGAAAATGGAGCAGACCGGCGAACGCTCCGTCCGCTTCACCTTCAATGCCGAGAACCGTGAACTGGCCCTTCTGATGGGGCTGCGACCGATCCTGAAGAAGGCGCAATGGGAGGGCCGCGATTTCACCGCCAGCGGCATCGACGTGGTGCCGATCGGTTCGGCGCCCTATGTCGTCGACAGCTTTGAACCCGGCCGGTTCCTGACCCTCAAGCGCAATCCCGACTACTGGGGGCGCGACCTGCCCTTCATGCGCGGTCAGGCCAATCTCGACGAGTTGCGCACAGACTTCTATGGCGACGGCGATGTCGTCTTCGAGGCCTTCAAGTCCGGCAACGCCAATACCTACCGAGAAGGCAATGCCGCGAAATGGGACCAGCAGTATGATTTTCCCGCCGTGCAGTCCGGTGATGTCGTCAAATCGACGATCCCGCACAAGCGGCCCTCTGGCATCATCGGCTATGTGATGAACACCCGCCGCCCGGCTTTCGCGGACTGGCGCGTGCGCGAGGCGATGATCCACGCCTTCAACTTTGAATATATCAATGAAACCCTGACTGGCGGCGACCAGCCCCGGATCACCAGCTATTTCTCGAACTCTGTCCTTGGAATGGGCGATGGCCCCGCCGAAGGTCTCGTGCGCGACTATCTGGACCCGTTCAAGGACCAGCTTCTTCCCGGTGCGCTCGATGGATACGCCCTGCCCGTCGGGGACGGTTCCGAACGCAACCGCGCCAATATCGGCAAGGCCGTCGACCTGATGGCAGAGGCCGGCTGGACCGTGCAGGACGGCGTGATGAAGAATGCGGCAGGCGAGCCATTCACCTTCGAGATCCTGCTCAATCAGGGGGCCGGAGAGACCATCCAGACGATGGATATGTTTGCCGCTGCGCTGAACCGCATCGGGGTCACACCGCAAATTACCGCCGTCGACAGCGCGCAATATACCGAGCGCACAGATACTTATGATTTCGACATGGCCTATTACCTGCGGGGCCTGTCGCTGTCTCCGGGCACCGAACAGCGGCTTTACTGGGGCGCCGACGGTGTCGACAAGCCCGGCACCCGCAACTGGATGGGCATGAACAGCCCGGCAGCCGAGGCGATGATCGACCGCATCCTGAACTCGCAGACGCAGGACGAATTCCGCGCCGCGGTGCAGGCGCTGGACCGGGTGCTGACCACCGGGCGCTATGTCATCCCGATCTGGTTCTCGCCCGAAAGCCGCATCGCCCATGCGCGCCAGTTGCACTACCCCGAACGCCTGCCGATGTATGGCGACTGGATCGGTTTCCAGCCCGATGTCTGGTGGTGGGAAGACTAGTGGAGCGTGACGCATGAAGTCAGTTTACGTCGACACAGTCGTCTCGCCGCACTAAGCTGACCCATCGTGTAAATCCGGGGGGAATGGTCATGGGGGAATTCTTCGGCGTTTTCGGGCCTGTCGCCCTGCTGATGTTTTTTGGCTGGGCAAGTCCGGGGCCCAATCACCTTGCCATTCTCAGCGCTTCGGTTGGCGCAGGTCGTGCGGCGGGCATCGCAACCGCATTGGGTATCTGCACCGCGACCCTGCTCTGGCTCAGCCTTGCGATGGGCGGTGTGACCGCCCTGTTCGATCTGTTCCCCCGGTTCCTTCTGGTCTTCCGTATCGCCGGAGCGTTCTTCCTGTTCTGGCTTGGGTATCAGGCGCTGCGCAGCAGCCTGTCGCCATCCGGTGCCGCCAAAAAGGTCAAACCGTCCAGCAAGACGGGTTGGCGCGCCTATCGGACCGGGTTTGTGGTAAATGCCACAAATCCGAAGGCTGCGATCTTTTTCGGCACGCTTCTAACCGCTTTCGTTCCACATGACGGATCGTGGGTCCTGCTTGCAAGCGTCGTCCTGACCACCACGGCGATGGCCGTTATCCTGAATGTCTTTGCGGCCTACATGTATTCGACCAAAGCGG
>JAHEAO010000097.1 GCA_024642725.1 Paracoccaceae bacterium
ATCTTCATCATGTTCATCGCGGCCTTTTCGTACCAAGGCTCGCTGACGCCCTTGCGCACCTTCTTCATGAAATACCATTCAAAGGCCAGCTTTGCCCAATGCACCCATCGGCCCTGCGACGTCCAGTTGACGTTGCGCGGCGGGTTCTGCGGCATGGCAAGGAAAGCCGCGCCCCGGTCACCGAAATCCGCCAGACAAAGGGCGTTCCACGTCGGCAGAACCGTCGGTTCCTGACCGGCAATGACCTTCGGCAGGTTCTTGGCCGTCGCGGTGACCATACTTTCGATCATGAAACCTGTCTTCGGCACCCCTGTCGGCACCGGTGTGGCAACCGGCGGCGCGATTGCAATACAGACGCCGATGGCGAAGACATTGTGGTATTTGGGATTGCGCTGGTGCTGGTCGACGATCACGAAACCGCGCGGGTTCACGAGACCCTCGATCCCCATCAGGGCCGGTATTCCGCGGAAGGCGGGCAGCATCATCGAATAGGAAAACGGCAGTTCATGCGCTTTCTTCTCGGACCCATCCTCGTTCACTTCCGTGACAAAGACCTTGCCCTCTTGGAACTTGTTCACCTTGGCATTGGTGATCCACTTGATGTCGCGGTCACGCATGATGGATTCCAGCATGCCCTTGGTGTCGCCGACGCCGCCAAGACCGAGATGGCCTACATAAGGCTCGGAGGTCACAAAAGTCATCGGCACCTTGTTGCGGATCTTGCGACGGCGCAAATCGGTGTCGATTGTCATCGCATATTCATAGGCCGGTCCGAAACAGGACGCGCCCTGCACGGCACCAACAACGATCGGCCCGGGATTCTTGCAGAAATCCTCCCATTTCTGGCCCGAAACTTCTGCATGTTCGATGTGGCAGACCGAATGCGTATACCGTTCCGGCCCAAATCCTTCGATTTCGTCGAAGGCGAGGTCAGGTCCGGTGGCAATGACGATGTAATCGTAATCAACCGATTTACCACTTTGCAGCTCGACCCGGTTTTCCTGTGGCACAAGTTTTGCCGCCCCATCGCATATGAACTCGATATTCCGGCGCTTCATGACCGGCGCGAGGTCTACGATGATGTCCTTCTTGCTGCGCCAGCCGACACCGGCCCAAGGATTGGACGGGGTGAACTGAAAGTACGGCTTGTTGGAAATGACGGTGATCTTGTCGTCCTTTCCCAGCGTCTCGCGCAATTCATAGGCCTGAATGGAACCCCCGAGACCGGCCCCCAACACGACGACATGCACCATTGGTCTTTCTCCTCCATGACCAGACTTTGGCACCGGATTTCCGTATCGACCTTCGCCTTCGGAAGCTTGCCGGTTCGCGCCCCGTGACGCTGCCCGGGTCGGCGTCTGATCAAGAGACCGGAGTCTCCGGCCTGCGACGCGGGCTTAAACATTCAGTAATTAGCATGTATATCAACGAAGCATTCTGACATAAATCAAAAAATGACTCAGGATCCGGGATCATTTCCTGCCCTGCCCCGGCCCGGTCAACTCGCGGCCAATACCACCGGACTCGCTCTCCTCCCCTTGGCGGAATTCGTCAGGCCGGCCACGCCGGGCTGGCAGAAGCTGATTTTCCGGTTTTCATTTCCATTTGCCTATGTATAGTTTCGTCCCATGAACAAAGTGGCCGATCATATTCCAGCCTGCGACGCGTTCCGCGCGCTGCCGCTTTGTGGCCTACTGCTTCTTAGCCGCCTCTGAGCGTGCCTTTGGCGCGACCGCTCAAGAGGTGACAAGCGCCAGCACATTCCAAAGCTAAGAACGAAAGAGACAATCCGATGACCGATAGAACAGACCAGGATCGCGTCCTGATTTTCGACACGACGCTGCGCGACGGTGAACAAAGCCCCGGCGCCACGATGACTCATAACGAAAAGCTGGAGATCGCCGGCCTTCTGGACGAGATGGGCGTCGATATCATCGAAGCCGGTTTTCCGATTGCCAGCGAAGGCGACTTCGCAGCCGTTTCCGAGATCGCAAAACAGGCCAGGACGGCCGTGATCTGCGGGCTGGCGCGGGCGAACTTCAAGGATATCGACCGCTGCTGGGAAGCGGTCAAGCACGCACGCCAGCCACGAATTCATACCTTCATCGGCACCTCGCCCCTGCACCGTGCCATTCCGAACCTCAACATGGACGAAATGGCGGACCGAATTCATGAAACCGTGACTCATGCCCGCAATCTCTGCGACAACGTGCAGTGGTCTCCGATGGACGCAACGCGGACCGAACATGACTATCTGTGCCGCGTGGTCGAGATCGCGATCAAGGCCGGCGCCACGACGATCAACATTCCCGATACGGTAGGCTACACTGCGCCGCGCGAAAGCGCTGATCTGATCCGGATGCTGATCGAAAAGGTGCCCGGCGCCGACGAGATCATATTTGCCACCCATTGCCACAACGATCTTGGCATGGCGACGGCGAATTCGCTTGCCGCGGTCGAAGCCGGGGCACGTCAGGTCGAATGCACGATCAACGGGCTGGGCGAGCGCGCCGGCAACACCGCGCTGGAAGAGGTCGTGATGGCGCTGAAGGTGCGCAACGATATCATGCCCTACAGAACCGGCATCGACACGACCAAGATCATGAACATCTCGCGCCGTGTGGCGACCGTCAGCGGTTTTCCGGTCCAGTTCAACAAGGCCATCGTCGGGAAGAACGCCTTTGCGCACGAATCCGGCATTCATCAGGATGGCATGTTGAAGAATGCCGAGACCTTCGAGATCATGCGTCCCTCAGATATCGGGCTGGCAGATACGAACCTTGTCATGGGTAAGCATTCGGGTCGGGCCGCGCTGCGGTCAAAACTCAAGGATCTGGGCTATGAACTGGCTGACAATCAGCTGAACGACGTCTTTGTCCGGTTCAAGGCGCTGGCGGACCGAAAGAAAGAGATATTCGAAGACGATCTGGTTGCGCTGATGCGCGACGCCAGCCTTGATGCAGAGACAGATCGGCTTCAGGTCAGGTTCCTGCGCGTCATCTGCGGCACAGAGGCGCCACAGTCGGCCGACCTGATTCTCTCCATCGACGGGGTAGACAAGCAGGTGACCGCGACCGGCGACGGTCCGGTGGACGCGACCTTCAATGCTGTAAAAATGCTATTTCCGCATCACGCCCGTCTGCAGCTTTATCAAGTTCACGCGGTAACCGAGGGAACCGACGCACAAGCGACAGTCAGCGTCCGGATGGAAGAAGATGGCATGATAGCAACGGGTCAGGCCGCCGATACCGACACAGTCGTTGCCAGTGCAAAGGCCTATGTCAACGCCTTGAACCGGCTTCTTGTGCGGCGTGAAAGATCAGGACCGGATTCGGACTATAAGTCGGTTTCGTACAAGTCTGTCTCCTGAAACCGGCCACGGCGGCATCACGCTGATTTGGCGGTTTCGGGGCCTTTCGTCCGCCGAAGCTCGCGCCTATAAAGACAAATGGCCCGTGACCGCGAGAGTCGCGGGCCAATTGGAATTTGGGAAACGGGACCGGTGGAATGGCAAGTTGGGGTGGTTTGTTTTCGTCTGACATGGCGATCGACCTAGGGACAGCGAATACGCTGGTTTATGTGCGCGGCAAAGGGATCGTGCTGAACGAGCCTTCGGTCGTCGCGTATCATATCAAGGACGGGCGCAAGCAGGTGCTCGCCGTCGGCGAGGACGCCAAGCTTATGCTTGGGCGCACTCCGGGATCCATTCAGGCGATCCGGCCAATGCGCGAAGGCGTTATTGCCGATTTCGACACCGCCGAGGAAATGATCAAGCATTTCATCCGAAAGGTGCACAAGCGCACGACCTTCAGCAAACCGAAGATCATCGTCTGCGTGCCGCATGGCGCAACTCCCGTCGAGAAACGCGCAATCCGTCAGTCGGTTCTTTCGGCAGGCGCACGCCGCGCCGGCCTGATCGCCGAACCGATTGCGGCGGCCATCGGCGCAGGGATGCCCATCACCGATCCCACGGGCAACATGGTCGTCGATATTGGCGGCGGCACCACCGAAGTTGCGGTCCTGTCACTGGGTGACATCGTTTACGCGCGCTCGGTTCGGGTCGGCGGCGACCGTATGGACGAGGCGATCATCAGCTATCTTCGCCGCCAGCAGAACCTTCTGATCGGTGAAAGCACCGCCGAACGCATCAAGACAAGCATTGGCACGGCGCGAATGCCCGATGACGGGCGTGGCGCAAGCATGCAGATCCGGGGTCGCGACCTTCTGAACGGTGTTCCGAAAGAAACCGAAATCAATCAGGCTCAGGTTGCCGAGGCTTTGGCGGAACCCGTGCAACAGATCTGCGAGGCGGTGATGACCGCATTGGAAGCCACGCCTCCTGATCTTGCGGCTGATATCGTCGACCGCGGCGTGATGCTGACGGGTGGCGGCGCACTTCTGGGAGAATTGGACCTGGCGCTGCGCGAGCAAACGGGTCTGGCCATCTCGGTTGCTGACGAGTCACTCAATTGTGTTGCTTTGGGGACCGGCAAGGCGCTGGAGTATGAAAAGCAACTGAGGCATGTGATAGACTACGATAGCTAATGGGCCGGCCACCGCCGGTTCTTGGGGGCAGTCGTGGCGAAAGACAGAGGGAACAACGACGAATATGTACGTCCGATCAGGCGCATTCTGGTCGGCGGCATCGTGCTGTTCCTGTTCGCGGTTTTCCTGATCTGGCGGATTGACAGCCCGCGCGTAGAACGTTTCCGCACGGCGCTGGTGGATCAGATCGTGCCGTCTTTGAACTGGGCGCTGGTGCCGGTGACCAAGGTCGCCGACATGGTAGAGGGCTTCCAGTCCTACACGCGCATTTACGAGCAGAACCAAGAGCTGCGGCGCGAGTTGCAACAAATGAAGGCCTGGAAGGAAGCGGCGCTGCAACTGGAACAGAAGAATGCGAAGCTTCTGGATCTGAACAATGTTCGGCTAGACCCCAAATACACTTTTGTAACTGGTGTGGTGCTGGCTGACAGCGGGTCGCCGTTTCGTCAGTCCGTCCTGCTCAACGTCGGCGAGCGCGACGGTATCGTCGATGGCTGGGCGACGATGGACGGAATTGGACTTGTCGGTCGTATCTCCGGTGTCGGGCGCAACACGTCTCGGGTCATCCTGCTGACCGATAGCAACAGCCGGATACCAGTGTCGATCCAGCCATCGGGACAGAAAGCATTGCTGGTCGGCGACAACACTGCGGCTCCACCGATCGAATTTCTGGAAAACCCGGAACAGGTGCGTCCGGGCGACCGGGTCGTGTCTTCTGGCGACGGCGGTGTCTTTCCATCCGGTATGCTGGTCGGTCAAGTCGCGATGGGCACGGATCGACGATTGCGAATCCGCCTGGCAGCGGACTATGGTCGGTTGGAGTTCCTGCGCGTGATCCGTAGTCATTTGTCCGAAAAGATCACCGATCCGGGCGCGCTTCTGGCACCACGCCCATTGCCCCCATCGCCTATTCTGCCGGAGGAAACCGGAAGCGTTGAGGAGTCGACTGATGGTTGACCCGATCACCTCGCGTCGCTGGCTATACCGCCTTCTGTTCCTGGCAATCAGCGGCGTCATCGTCTTCTTCCAGCTTTTGCCGCTGGATCTGACCGCCGGGCGCTGGCCCGGTCCCGATCTGACCGTCGTCTTTGCCTTTGCCTGGGTTCTGCGCCGACCCGACTTCATTCCCGTCGCGCTGGCCGCGGTCGTCTTTCTGGCGATGGATTTCCTCTTCATGCGGCCACCCGGGCTTTGGGCGGGTCTGATCGTGCTGGGGCTAGAGTTCCTGCGCTCGCGCGAACCCCAATCGCGCGATCTTCCGTTTCTGGTGGAATGGGCGATGGTATCGGGCGTGCTCGTCGCCCTGACACTCGCCGCGCGGCTGGTGCAGATGATCTTTGTTGTCGGGCAGCCCAGTTTTGGGCTGGTCACGTTGCAACTGGCGGCATCGATCCTGAGCTATCCGATTGTCGTAAGCGCTTCCCGCATGATATTCGGTATCCGCAAGATTGCACCCGGGGAAGTTGATCAGTTGGGGCATCCGCTATGAGGCGTTCACCCAAGGATACCGACGAGAGTGCCCGCAAGATAACGCGCCGGGCGTTGTTTCTGGGTGCCTCGCAGTTGGCGTTCATGGGGGTTCTGGCAGCGCGCATGCGCTATATGCAGGTCGATCAAGCCGACGAATTCCGTATGCTGGCGGATGAAAACCGCATCAATATGCGGCTGCTGCCGCCGGCGCGGGGATTGATCTATGACCGCACTGGCATCCTGATCGCGGGGAACGAGCAGAATTACAGGATCGTCATCGTGCGCGAGGACGCTGGCGATGTCGACGAGGTGCTGGAGCGCATTACCCGGCTCGTGCAGCTTGATCCCGACGATCTGGAACGTGCACGCAAAGAGCTGAAAAAGCTGTCACCCTTCGTGCCGGTGACAATTGCCGACCGGCTGAGCTGGCAGGATGTCGCGGAAGTTGCCGTCAATGCCCCCGCCCTGCCCGGCGTTTCGCCCGAAGTCGGCCTGTCGCGCTTCTACCCGCTGAACGAGGACTTCGCGCATATCGTGGGATATGTCGGCCCAGTCAGCGATTACGACCTTGGCAAGCTCACCGACCCGGACCCGATCCTGCAAATCCCGAAGTTCCAGATCGGAAAGATCGGCGTCGAAGGCAAGATGGAGGACGCCCTGCGCGGGCGGGCCGGCACCCGGCGTATCGAAGTGAACTCTGTCGGGCGGGTGATGCGCGAGCTTGACCGGATCGAGGGTATCAGCGGCGAGAACATCCAGCTGACGCTGGACGCCGGGCTGCAGAACTTCGCCCAGGCACGGCTGGTTGGTGAAAGCGCCGCTGCCGTCGTGATGGATGCGACGAATGGCGACCTTCTGGCGATGGCGTCGGCCCCATCCTTTGACCCTAACAAGTTCGTGCGCGGCATCTCGGTTGCGGACTATGCCGAACTGACACAGAACGAATACCGGCCACTGGCCAATAAAACGGTGCAGGGCGTCTACCCGCCCGGATCGACTTTCAAGATGGTGGTTGCGATGGCCGCGCTTGAAGCCGGCGTCATAGGTCCGAACGAGACGGTCTATTGCCCGGGCTACAAGACACTCGGAAATCGTCGTTTCCATTGCTGGAAACGGGGCGGACATGGCCATGTCGACCTGAACGCCAGCCTTCAGCAATCCTGCGACGTCTACTATTACGAGATAGCCGAACGGGTTGGCATAGAGAAAATCAGCGAGATGGGCCGTAAGCTGGGCCTTGGCGTCCAGCACAGCCTACCGATGTCTGCCGTGGCTGAGGGCAATATGCCCACGATGGACTGGAAGATGGCCCGCTACGGCGATAGTTGGAAAGTGGGCGACACCCTGAACTCGGGCATCGGGCAGGGTTTCGTTCTGGCCTCGCCGTTCCAGCTGGCCGTGATGGTGGCTCGGCTTGCCTCCGGACTTGCGCTGGAGCCAAGGCTGGTCAAGACCGTGAACGGCTTCGAGATCGAACGCCCGGTGCCGACGGCGCTTGATGTCAGCCAGACCAATTTGCGGGTCGTGCGCGAAGGGATGATCGCCGTTTCCAACAGCAGCCGAGGAACTGGCTACGGATCTCGGATCGAAGACGACGAAATGCGCATGGCAGGAAAGTCAGGCACCAGTCAGGTACGCAACATCACTGCCGCCGAACGCGCCCGGGGAGTCGTCAACAACAGGGACCTGCCGTGGGAGCGACGCGACCACGCGCTTTTCGTGTCCTATGCCCCGATTGAAGCACCGCGCATTTCCTGTGCGGTCGTGGTCGAACATGGCGGCGGCGGATCCGCCGCCGCAGCGCCGATCGTGCGCGACATCGTTCTGCGTGCTCTTTACGGAGAGGTTCCGCCCCTGACCGCCTATCCCGCCAGCCAACGCGCGCGGGTTGAGGAAGTCCTGCAAGGCCTGGTCCTGCGGGACCTCAGCCCTGCCAGCAACGGCAAGAGTCGCGCATGAGCTATCTTGAATACAACGTCACGACCGTCCCGACCGGGCTTCGGAAGATTCTGTACCTGAACTGGCCGCTCGTCATCTTGCTGATGGCCGTCGCAAGTATCGGGTTCCTGATGCTTTACTCGGTGGCGGGCGGGTCGCTGACGCCATGGGCAGAGCCGCAGATGAAACGCTTTGTGGTTGGTATGGTCGCCATGATGATCGTCGCGATGGTGCCGATCTGGTTCTGGCGCAACGTCTCGCCTTTGGCCTATCTCGTGTCGCTGTCCTTACTGATACTGGTGGAATTCATTGGCACGGTCGGAATGGGCGCGCAGCGCTGGATCGACCTCGGCTTCTTCGTTCTGCAACCCTCGGAACTCGCCAAGGTGTCGCTGGTGATGGTTCTGGCCGCCTATTACGATTGGCTCGACGTCAAGAAGGTTTCACACCCGCTCTGGATTCTCGCCCCGCTCTTGCTGATCCTACTGCCCACGGCCCTTGTGCTGAAACAGCCAGACCTCGGCACTGCGCTGTTGCTGATCATGGGTGGTGGCATCATGATGTTCGTGGCCGGGGTCCACTGGCTCTACTTCGCAGCGGTGGCTTCCGCCGGCGTTGGAGCCATCTATGCAGTTATCGTTTCGCGCGGAACCGAGTGGCAGCTCTTGAAGGATTACCAGTACCGCCGGATCGATACCTTCCTCGACCCGGCCAATGACCCGTTGGGGGCCGGCTATCACATTACCCAATCGAAAATCGCGCTTGGATCAGGGGGCTGGACCGGGCGTGGTTTCATGCAGGGCACACAGAGTCGGCTGAACTTCCTGCCCGAGAAGCACACGGATTTCATCTTTACGACCCTGGCCGAGGAATTCGGCTTCATCGGCGGAATATCCCTGCTGACGCTTTACGCGCTGATCATCTTTTTCTGCATCGTTTCGGCCATCCGCAACAAGGATCGCTACGGATCGCTTGTGACAATCGGGATCGCGGCGACCTTCTTTCTCTATTTCGCGGTCAACATGTCGATGGTGATGGGGCTCGCCCCGGTCGTGGGTGTTCC
>JAHEAO010000033.1 GCA_024642725.1 Paracoccaceae bacterium
TTGAAAGGTCCCCCAAGATGCCCGACTACGTGATTGCGAAGCCACCTGTTGTGGCCATCCCAGTGGCTGGAGGCGGTGAGTTTCCCGTGCGTCGGGTTTATTGCATCGGTCGCAATTATGCCGCGCACACGATCGAGATGGGGCACGACCCCAACCGTGAGTCGCCATTCTTTTTCCAGAAGAACCCGGACAATCTGGATCCTTCGGGCGTGTTCCCCTACCCCGCCCATAGTTCTGATGTTCATTATGAAGTCGAGCTTCTGGTGGCGCTCAAGTCAGGTGGTACAAATATCCCGGTTTCCAGCGCCTTGGATCACGTATGGGGCTACGGCATTTCGCTCGATATGACCCGCCGCGACCTGCAGGGAGAGGCCAAGAAGCTTGGCCGGCCATGGGAAATCGGCAAGGCGTTTGAACGGTCCGGTCCGGTCGGACCACTGCATGCGGCCTCAAAAATTGGCCATCTCGACCACGGTCGGATCGAATTGAAGATCGATGAAGAGGTCAAACAGGAAGGCGACATGAACCAGATGATCTGGAAAGTGCCAGAAATGATTTCCTACCTCTCAGAGTATTTCGAATTGGCAGCCGGCGATGTCATCATGTCGGGAACCCCGTCCGGAGTAGGGCCAGTCAAGAAGGGCAACACAATGACTGCGTCCATCGAAGGGCTGGGACAATTCGTCGTCGAGGTGGTCTAGCGCCTCTGCCAATAGAACCACGACAAAGGGCGCGCTCGATCAATCGGGCGCGCCTTTTGCTTGCAAGGATGCAGCTTTCCTCAAAAGTCGCAGTCAAGGTGGGTATGCCCGAAACCGCCCCAACCGATGGCCGCTCTTGCCGCAATTTCAACTGCCAACAGAACTAACTCCGCAGATTGGCTTGTCAATCAGTGGACCTTCCACGATCATTCAAATATAGCCTCCGCATACGCAAGATAGGCTTGGAAATCATGGCTGAACAACACACCCCCGATATCATCTACACAAAGGTCGACGAGGCCCCCGAATTGGCCTCAGCATCGCTCTTGCCCATCATCCGCGCCTTCGCTGCCCCCGCCGGGATTTCGATGGGCTCGAAGGACATCTCGCTGGCTGGTCGGGTCATCGCCGCCTTCCCCGAAAGGCTGACAGAGAAGCAACGCCAACCGAACGACCTGGCTGAATTAGGTGAGTTGGTCAAAAGCCCCGACGCCAATGTCATCAAGCTTCCCAACATCTCCGCATCGGTCCCGCAACTGGTTTCCGCGATCAAGGAATTGCAGTCTCAGGGATACGATCTCCCGGATTACGTCGAAGATCCGGCAACCGCCGAAGAAAAAGAGGTGCGCAGCCGATACGATGCGATAAAGGGCTCGGCGGTCAACCCCGTCTTGCGGGAAGGAAACTCTGACCGTCGCGCGGCTGTCGCCGTCAAGAACTATGCCAAAGCAAACCCGCATTCGATGGGCAAATGGTCGTCGGATAGCCGGACCCGCGTTTCGACGATGAGCGACAGCGATTTCTTTTCAAACGAGAAATCGGCCACGCTCACTTCGGCGCAGGCAGGTGCCGCCAGAATCGAACTGGTCGGCAAAGACGGCTCTGTCACCCTGCTGAAGGACGGTCTGAATCTGCCGGCGGGTTGCGTCGTCGATGCGACATTCATGTCCGCAAAGGCGCTTGATCGCTTCCTCGCAGAACAGATCGAGGCCACGAAGAAGGATGGTGTCCTGTTCTCGATCCACCTGAAGGCAACGATGATGAAGGTCTCGGACCCTATCATCTTTGGTCATGCGGTCACGGAATACCTCAAGCCCGTCTTCGAAAAGCACGGGGACAAACTCAGAGCCGCTGGCGTGAACGCAAATTCCGGCATCGGCGAGCTGATGGCTCGTGTGGCGGAGATGCCCGACCGGCAGGTCCTCGAGGCCGAAATCAAGGCCGTGCTGGATGCCCGGCCGCCGATGTACATGGTGAATTCTGACAAGGGCATCACGAACCTGCATGTTCCTTCCGACGTCATCATCGACGCGTCGATCCCCGCGCTCATACGCGCTGGCGGCAAAGGTTGGGGCCCCGATGGGAAAGAAGCCGATACCAACTGTGTGATCCCGGACAGTTCCTACGCCCCGGTCTATGATGAGGCGATCGACTATTTCAAGAAAACGGGCGCACTGGACCCGTCCACAGCCGGAACCGTTCAAAACGTGGGCCTCATGGCGCAGAAGGCGGAAGAGTACGGCTCACATCCAACGACATTCGAAATTCCTGCGGACGGGACAGTCCGCATGGTGCTCGCGAACGGCGACGTTGTCCACGAACATACGGTCGAAGCTGGTGACATCTGGCGGTCGGCAACAACCCGGAAGGCGCCGATCGAAGATTGGGTCAAACTGGCGATTGCAAGACAAAGATCAGAGGGCTGCGAAGCAATCTTCTGGCTGGACAAGAACCGCGCCCACGACGCGGAATTGATCCGCATGGTCAAGCCACTTCTGGAAGCAGCCGGCGCATCGGGCAAATTTCAAATCCTTGCCCCGCGCGAAGCGACGCGCAAGACGCTTGAAACGATCCGAAAGGGCGGCACATCCATTGCAGTGACTGGCAACGTCTTGCGCGACTATCTGACAGATTTGTTCCCGATCCTTGAGCTTGGGACATCCGCCAAGATGCTTTCGATCGTGAAACTGATGAACGGTGGCGGTCTTTTCGAAACCGGCGCAGGCGGCTCAGCCCCCAAGCACGTCCAGCAATTGGTGGAAGAAAATCACCTCCGCTGGGATTCCCTTGGAGAGTTCTGTGCGCTTGGCGAAAGCCTGAAATTCCTGGCCGAGTCCAAGGGCAACGCCAAGGCAAAGGTTCTCGGCGACGCGGTTGATGTCGCGACACAAGGAATACTGGACAACAACAAATCTCCGAGCCGGAAAGTTGGCCAGGCCGACAACCGCGACAGCCACTTCTACTTCGCGATGTACTGGGCCGAGGCGCTTGCCAAGCAATCGGACGATGCCGAACTCGCTCGGCATTTCGCGCCCATTGCCAAGGCCCTTGCCGACAACGAGAAAGCGATCGTCGCAGAGATTGCAGCAGTCCAAGGCAAACCGGCTGACCTTGGCGGCTACTACCACACCGACGAAGAAAAGACGGCATCGGTGATGCGCCCGTCGAAGACCCTCAACGGGATCATCGGCTGACGATAAGAAGATCTAGGCCCCACCCGGCTGTTCCGGGTGGGGTCAATTCGCTTAGCTCAGGGCCGCACGTTCATACGGGGTCTGAGAAAGATCCGCCTGATGGCAATTTGTCTTGAACGCGAACCGATAAGATTTGCCGCTACAACATGTCCTTTGGGGTTCGGCCGGCAAAAAATGAGTCGAGATTATCCAAGGCCCTGAACCCCATCGCGTCTCGGGTCCGGGTCGTCGCACTTCCAATATGCGGCAACATGAAAATGTTCTCATGTGCAGAAAACGCCGGATTGCCCCCCGGTTCGACCTTGAAGCAATCAAGTCCCGCAGCCGCCACTCTGCCAGTCCCAATCGCCCGCAGCAGCCCATCCTCATCAATCAGGGCACCACGGGCCGTGTTCACGACCACCGCCCCCATTGGCAAAAGCCCAAATCTGTCTTCATTCATGAGATTGGTCGTTTCAGGACCCGCCGGGCAATGCAGGGAAAGAAAGTCCGATACTCCAAGCAGGCTCTCGACACTCTCGTGATATATGGCGCCAAAAGCCTGTTCGGACGTCAACGGCCTGCGGTTGTAATAGTGGATTTCCATGTCGAAACCCCGGGCTTTCGTTGCAAAGGCGCGGCCCACGCGCCCCATACCGACAATCCCGAGCCGCGCTCCCGTAACCTGCTTGCCGACCATGAAGGAAGGGGACCAGTTGCTCCAAGCCCCCGATCTGACGATGCGGTCGCCCGCAATCGCGTGCCGCGCGGCACCCAGCATCAACAACATGGCGATCTCTGCGGTCGCATCTGACAGAACATCGGGTGTGTTGGTGACAACGATCCCGCGTTCCTTCAACGCCGGCAGGTCGCAATGATCCACACCGACAGAATGATTGGCGACGATCTTGAGCCTTGGTGCCAGCCGGCGCACCACATCCGCATTGAAAATTTCTGAATGACAGGGAATGATCGCGTCGAATTCGGCGCTGGCGGCGATGATTTCTTCTGCGGTGCCCGGATGATCTTCGTCGTTCACCACGGTCTCGTAGTCGCGCCTTGCACGTTCCAGTGTCGCGTCAGATAGGCGGCGCGTGATCCATAGTCGAGGCTTCCGGTCCATGCTCACTTCTTGCGGACGCACTCATCCCAGTAATCGTAGATCGCGGCCAAGCACACGACTATGGTAATGATCATGAAAGGGAATCCGCCCCAAAACCCGGCAAAGCCCGAGGAGATGCTGCGGGACAACTCGCCGACGAATATCACAAACAATGCAGTGCCAATAAGCCCCGCGATGAGTCTTACCGTATAAGACATGGTAGCCCGTCCTTTCTCTACTCGGCTTCCGCCAACTGAGTTTGCAGCCAACGCGCCGTGCGCAGCAGCCGGTCGTCTTTTTCAGGTGCCCCAATCAGCTGCACGCCGATGGGCAAGTCGTTTTCACCTACCAACACGGGCAAGGTAACACATGGCAGACCCGCCAGTGTCCATATCGTCGAAAAAATCGGGTCCCCGGTGCCGCTGCCAAAACGTGGTGCTTCGCCCGGTGCCGCGGGGGCTAGGATTGCATCGAACTCCGTGAAGAAATCCGCGAAAAAGGCCTGTGCCGACGCTTTCACAGCCAGCGCGTCTTCATATTCCGCACTCGTGATCTTGCGCCCCCTGGTGACAATTGGCTTCAGCGTGCCGCTCAATTGCTCCCAATGGTCTTCGAAGGTTTCCGCCAGATGCTGACAGATTTCATATTCGTGAATCCGCGCCTGAACCGCGATCAGATTGCTCAGCACATCCACCGCAGGAAATCTTGTAACCTGCGCGCCCAATACGTCCATGACCTCGTCCAGCCCGCTGCGCGCGGCGTCTGAAAGGCGGTCATTGAATGGAAAATCGAACCAGGCAAGATCGGGCGTAACCGGTACATCTTGCGCCGCCCCGTCACTCATATTCGGACGAGGACGAGCAAAGCTGTTCGGGTCCGATTGATCATATCCCGCAATCGCATCGCCAAGCAGGGCAACGTCGGCCAATGAACGCCCGAAACAGCCAACCTGATCCAGCGTCACCGATGTCTGCAGGAGCCCGCTTCTGGAAATCATTCCGTTCGTTGGTTTGAATCCGAATGTCCCGCAAAATGATGCAGGCCGGATCACCGAACCATTCGTCTGGGTGCCTATCGCAAGTGGTATCTGCTGCGCGGCGACGGCCGCAGCTGACCCGCTGGACGATCCGCCGGGGCTATAGTCGATGTTGTGCGGATTGCGTGTTTCGTTTGCGTGAACGAAAGCCAGTTCCGTGGTTACCGTCTTCCCCATGATGACCGCGCCAGCTTCGCGCAGCATTTCGACCAGACGCGCATCCCTACTTGGACGCCGCCCCGCGAAAATCGGAGTGCCCCGTTCCGTCGGCATGTCGGCAGTGTCGATGATATCCTTCAAACCGACCGGAATGCCATGCAAGGGGCCAACGGCCATCCCTGCCTTTCTGATGCGATCACATTCCGCCGCTTGCTTCAGTGCAGAGCTTTCATCGAGGTAGGACCAGGCTTTTACGGCGCCATCCGTTTCGGCGATCCGATCCAGACAAGACCGGACAAGCTGGACAGAACTCAATCGCCCGGATGCCATCGCGCCAAGTGCCTGGGTCGCCGTCAGAGTATGAGGCGCAGTCTTCACGGTATGTAGGTGCCGAACAGGTAGTCAGGCAGCCAGAGCGCAATCGCCGGGAACTGATACATCAGGACCATGGTCAGAATGACGATACCCAGATAGGGCATGATCCCCTTGAATATCTCCATCAGCTCGATCTGTTTCTTCAGGACACCCTTCAAGTAATAGGCCGACATCGCCATAGGAGGCGTCAGGAAGGAGGTCTGCAGGTTCAGCGCCACAAGCATGGCGAAGAAGTACGGGTTAACCCCGAAAACTTCGAGCATCGGCAGGAAGATCGGCACAAAGATGATCAGGATTTCCGACCATTCCAGCGGCCAGCCAAGAAGGAAGATGATGATCTGCGCCAGTACAAGGAACTGCCAGGGCTTCAGGTCCATACCTGTCACCCAGTCGGAAATCAGATCGTGCCCACCCAGATATGAAAAGACCGATGCGAAGGTCCATGATCCAACAAAAAGCCAGCACACCATCGCGGTCGCCTTGGCTGTCAGGAAGACACTCTCTTTTACTTTCTCCCAAGTCAGCGACCGGTAAAGCGCGGCCAGCACCAGACCTCCGAGCGCGCCCATGGCTGCCGCTTCTGGCGGTGTCGCAAGGCCTCCAAGTATGGAACCCAGAACAAGCGCAATAAGGACAGTCAGCGGGACGAAAGAGACCATGAGATTCCAGTAGATCTCTCGCGGCGGAGGAACATCATCCATGCTTGGTTTCGGCGCCAGAGACGGTGTGATCCAGACGCGCATGATCACGTAGACGATGTAGAGCCCGGCCAGCAACAATCCCGGAAAGACCGCGGCCGCGTACAACCGCAGGGGGGAAAGGTCAGCTATAGCCGAATAGACGATCAGCATGATCGAGGGTGGAATGAGAATCCCCAACGTCCCGCCCGCGCAGATGACGCCGGAAGCGAAGCTCTTGTTATAGTTGGCGTTGGCCATTGCTGGGAATGCAAGCAGCCCCATAAGCGTCACCACCGCGCCCACGATACCCGATGCCGTGGAAAAGACTGCGCAAGTCAAAAGCGCTGCAATCGCCAAAGAGCCCGGCAGGTTTCGTGCGGCCATGTAAAGCGAGAAGAACAGCTTGTCGACGATGTTGGCCCGTTCAACGATGTAACCCATGAAGAGAAATAGCGGGATCGCGACCAACGTCGGGTTTTCCATCACTGAATAGGTATTCTGGTTCAGCAGATAGAAGATATTGTTGTTGAAGATATCAGAGAAGCTTTCGATCCCGCCTTGATGGTAGGCGTACCAGCCAAAACCCACCCCCATGGCGAGCAGAGTGAAAGCGATGGGAAAGCCCAGCAGGACCAAGAATATAAACAGGCCCAGCATAAACAGGGCGACTTCGGGATTCGTCATTTTCCAGTTCCTGAAAGGTCAGCCAGCGAAAGCCGGGTCATGGTTTCTTCATTTCCGACATGTGCATCAGCATGTCCTCGGTCTCACGCACGTCATCAAGTCGCTCAAGCCACTGGCCTGATCGCATCGCCATCACGCAGCGGATCAGTTCGGCGAACCCTTGAATAAGCAAGAGAGCGCCCGAAACAGGGATAAGTGTCTTGAAGAAGTAGATCTGGATGCTCGCCGGGCTGTTGAAGCTGACTTCCTTGTATCGCCAGCTATCGGAGGCGATCTCCCAGCCGTACCAGAACAGCGCGAGCACTCCGGGGAAGAAGAAAAGAAAATACAGGACAAAATCGAGTCCAGCCTGCAGTCTCACGGGAAAGAGCCGGTAAAGCACGTCGGCCCTGACATGCGTGTCCTGAGCGAGGGCATAGGCCCCGCACATCAGGAAAAGCGCGCCATACATCTGGATCATCATGTCGAATGCCCAGACGGTCGGCGAGTTCAGGACGTAGCGCACAAAGACTTCGTAGGAAACCGAGAGCGTCAGGATCATGATGCACCATCCAAAGGCGCGCCCGACCCAGAGACTCAATCCCTCGATTGCATGAACGACTTTAACCACGAAAGCCCCTCCCCAATTCTAGTCAAAATCCGGGGGCCTTCTGCAGGCCCCCGGATGAGTGTTCAGTTCTTCAGCAGCCTAGCCAAAATAGTGATTGTAAGCCATCTGGTAGTCAGGCTGGTTCAGGTTCAGGTAACCCATCACCTCTTTCGCATACTTCTTCTGCGATTCCATAACCTTGGCAAAGAACGGGTCTTCGGCAGCGATACGATCCGCCACCACATCCCAGGCCTTGAGCTGATCGGCCATCACGCTGTCCGGCGTCCGGTAAACGCTCACGCCATCCTGCTCCTGAAGCTTGATCAGGTCATCGGAATAACGCTTGGTGTTGCCCCAGTAGAAGCCAGAGTTCTCGGCCTCAGAAGCGTTCTTGATGATCGCCTTGTGCTCATCGGAAAGGGCGTTGAACTTGTCCTTGTTGATGGTCACTTCGAAGAACTCTTGGCTCTGGTGGTAGGATGCCAGCATATAGGTCTTGGAAACGTCCTGCATGCCGAAGTCGCGGTCAGAGGTCGGGTTGTTGAACTCCGCTGCGTCGATCAGGCCGGACTTCATCGCCGGCTGAATTTCGCCGCCCGGCAACTGAACCACGGACATGCCCATTTCAAGCATGACGTCCGCCGCCAGACCAACGGTGCGGTACTTCAGTCCCTTCATTTGCGCCGCGTCGGTGACCGGATCCTTGAACCAGCCCAGAGGCTGGGCGGGCATCGGGGAGTTGAAGAAGGACACAACGTTCAATTGCAGCGTGTCCATCAATTCGTTGAACAGATCCATGCCGCCGCCGGCATAGACCCAGCCCAGCACTTCTTGGCTCGACCAGCCAAAGCAGGGGCCGGTGCCGAACAGCGATGCGGCCTTTGACTTGCCGTACCAATAGGCCGGCACGTAATGTGCGGCATCCAGCACGCCACGGTGTACGGCGTCCTGCATCTGGCTGGTCTTGACGACCGAGTCGACTGACAGCACCTCGATGGTCAGCGACCCACCGCTCATTTCATTCACGCGGCTGGCAAAGGACTGTGCATTCTCCAGAAATATCCCGCCGCCCCAGGCGGCCTGCATTTTCAGCGTCGTCCCATGGCTTTCTGCAAGCGCCGGAGTTGCGAGCGCGGCCGCGCCGGCTACGGCAGATCCGCGCAGGAATTTTCTGCGGTTTAGTTTCTCGGACATGGTTCCTCCCTTGGAACTGATATTAGCATTGGGGCCAAATCCTTCTTTCGACCCAACGATCTTCTCGTTTCCTGAATTGTCGGGAAGCAAGCGTGATGCAGCCTCAACTGCGAATGACCGACCCTCCTGGCGGCCAAATTGCCCATCCCAAACATTTCGTTTGAGCAGCTTAACTCATATTCGCCTGCTGGCAAGTGAATCCATCTGATTGTCCAATTAAATTTACCAATTTGCGGATGGTCCGATGCCGCTAGGCGCAAGGCCACCAAGGACCGGCCCAAACTGCAGGGCCGATCCAGCGTCCGCCGACCCCGGGATGGTATCGCTCAGTGGCCTTCCTGGACAAACCATTCGTGGTTCTCAGCTTGCAATTGGGCCACGACAGCGTCTATGCGGCCCAAATGGGTCCTCAGGGCCAATTGCGCCCGTTCCGCATCCCGCTGCCTGAGAGCGGCGAGTATTTCGCGGTGATCATCAAGCGCTGTCTGCGAACCGGTCGCCAGGGACAGGAACCTGACTCTGTCCGTATGCGCCTTGTTTTCCCGAATGCTGTCCCAAACCAGCCCTAGACCGAGACGATCGCAGATTGACTTGTGAAAATCGTCGTCAAGCGCATGGAAAAGAGGCTTGTTGTCAACGTCAACTGCGGCCTGTTGCTCAGTCAAGAGACTGTCCAGCGCATCGAAATCTTCGTCCGTTAGGTCGCGGCAAGCCCTGCTCACTGTCTCCAGTTCGATGGCAGTGCGAATGAAGCGGGCCTTGTAGATGTCATGGGTTGAAATGCGACTGACAGTCGTCGCACGCTGTGGACGAATGACAAGGAAACCGAGCTGCGAAAGTCGAAAGAATGCATCTCTGACTGTCTGTCGCGACACATCGAACTGTTTTGCGACCTCAGCTTCCGACAGTTTCGCACCCGGCGGCAACTCAACAGACAAGACCCGGGCATAGAGTTCGTCAAAGACTTCCTCTACGGCCGAACGCCGCAGGATCGGTTGCAAAGGATTCAGGCGTACGACATTCGGCATTTGGTCCCCTCGCCTCAGTTTGACAACATTAACATACTAACATATTAGATTTCCAGCCCCACACCCGGGTGCACTGATTTGTGCGTTCACACCTTCAACAGGGACAGCCTGCATGTCACGATTGGACCCCGACCGCCTATTTCCGCTTGAGAGTCGAATTCGCGATCTGGCCCGAGAACTCTATGCCACTGTCCATGACCTGCCGATCGTCAGCCCGCACGGTCATACTGATCCCCGTTGGTTTGCGGAGAACACGCCGTTTCCCGACCCGGCACAGCTGTTCGTAACCCCCGACCACTACGTGTTTCGAATGCTGTTCTCTCAGGGCGTGCCGCTCGAGAGCCTCGGAGTTCCGCGCGCGGATGGCGGGCCGACTGAAACCGACGGCAGAAAGATCTGGCGACAATTCGCGAGCAACTTTCATTTCCTGCGGGCGACGCCTTCGCAAATGTGGATCGAACACGCCCTGCAGGATGTCTTCGGGCTCGAGACTCCGCTGACAGCGGAAACGGCGGACTCAACCTACGACCATGTCGCCGAATGTCTCACAAAGCCTGAATTTCTGCCTCGTTCGTTGTTCGAACGGTTCAGCATCGAGGTGATAGCGACCACTGAAAGCGCGCTCGACCCTTTGGATTGGCACCGGAAAATACAAACCTCAGGTTGGAATGGCCGGGTCATCACGGCTTATAGGCCTGACGCTGTTGTCGACCCGGAGTTCGAAGGTTTCGCCGCAAACGTTGAACAGCTTGGCGAACTGACCGGCGAAGACACAACCACATGGGCCGGGTATCTTGCGGCTCATCGCAAGAGGCGCGAGTTCTTCAAATCCTATGGGGCGACCTCTTCGGACCACGGTCACCCTACCGCGCGGACCGAGGACATGCCGCAATCGGAGGCTACGGCCTTGTTTACCAAGGCCCTTTCGGGGAAATGTTCGGCAGAAGAAGCAGATGCGTTCCGGGGCCAGATGCTCACCGAAATGGCACGCATGAGCCTTGATGACGGGCTGGTGCTGCAAATTCACGCCGGCTCGTTCCGCAACCACTCCACCCCGATGCTGAACCGCTTCGGGCGCGACAAGGGTTTCGACATTCCGACCCGGACGGATTTTGTCAGGGCCCTGAGACCTCTGTTAAATGCCTTCGGAACGGACCCGCGCCTTTCGATCATAGCTTTCATGCTTGATGAGTCGACGTTGTCACGAGAACTGGCACCACTTGCCGGGGTATACCCCGCACTGAAGCTCGGGCCGCCCTGGTGGTTCTTCGACAGTCCGGAGGGAATGATGAGATTCCGGCAACTCACGACCGAAACCGCCGGTTTCTACAACACCGTCGGGTTCAACGACGACACTCGTGCCTTTTGCTCGATCCCGGCACGGCATGATGTGGCCAGGCGTGTCGATTGCGCCTATCTTGCCGCTTTGGTCGGAACCGGCCGACTGGCCGAAGCAGACGCTTTTGAGGTCGCGGCAGATCTGACCTACCGGCTGGTAAAGCAGGCCTATCGGCTGTGAGATGACATGTTTCGCCGGGCCAATAGATCGGAATAGGATCGGCTGCATGGCCGCAAAGAAGCTGGCAGGCCGTTCGTTCCTTTTCCCGCGACAACATGGACCCATTCTGGAGGACAACACATGCTGACCGTTGAGACCCTTCACGCAATCGACCCGTTATCCGCGAAGTCGCTGGATACAGCGGGCCTTCGAAGCCACTTCCATGCCGGCGGGCTGTTTCAAGAGAATGAAATCCGTTTGGTCTACACCCATTATGACCGCATGATCGTCGGCGGTGCCGTGCCTGCGGGCAAACCTTTGGTTCTGGACCTTGTCAAGGAATGCGGAACCAGCAGCATTCTGGACCGGCGGGAAATGGCGGTGCTGAACATCGGGGACGCCGGATCGGTGTCCACTGCCACTGCCGATTATGCCGTGGCAAAGGGCGACATGGTCTATCTGGGGATGGGGTCCGGCCCCGTCACGTTCGGGGGCGGCGGCCGCTTTTACATCCTGTCCGCACCAGCACACAAGACCTTGCCTTCCAGACTGATCACCATCAAGGACGCCGCCAGTTTCCGCATCGGCGACCCTGCGACAGCAAACGATCGGACCATCTATCAATTTGTGCATCCCGAAGTGATGCAGTCGTGCCAGCTGGTCGCTGGCTATACCAAGTTCCACAGCGGCTCCGTCTGGAACACCATGCCGGCACATGTGCATGACCGAAGGATGGAGGCTTACCTCTATTTCGACATGGATCCCGCGCACCGCGTGTTTCACTTCATGGGCCGCCCGGACGAAACCCGCCACATGGTTATGGCCAACGAGGAAGCCGCAATTTCCCCACCCTGGTCCATCCACTGTGGCGCGGGAACGGGCAGCTATACCTTCTGCTGGGCGATGGCAGGGGACAATATAGACTACCGCGACATGGATATGGTCGCGATGGAGGATCTTCGGTGAACCGGTTTTCGCTTGAAGGGCAGACCGCGCTCGTCACCGGGGCGAATACAGGCATCGGCCAGGCCATTGCCATAGCACTTGACCAAGCCGGGGCATCGGTGGTCTGCGGCGGCCGGTCTTCCTGCGCTGAAACCTTGTCGCAGCTTGAGAACGGTAGGGAAATACCACTTGATTTCAGCGATCCGCTGGCGGCCCGGGATGTCTTTGCGACAGAGCGCGTCGACATCCTGATCAACAACGCCGGCATCATCCGCCGGGCCGACAGTGTGGACTTCACTGAAACCGACTGGGACGAGGTCATCGATGTGAACCTGAAGGCTGTGTTTTTCACCTGTCAGGCCTTTGCGCGCGCAGCCCTGCCCCGCAGGTACGGCAAGATCGTCAACATCGCCTCATTGCTCTCATTTCAGGGCGGCATCCGGGTTCCGTCCTATACTGCTTCCAAGCACGGAGTCGCGGGCCTCACGAAAGTACTGGCCAACGAATGGGCGGCGAAAGGCATCAACGTAAATGCAATTGCCCCCGGATATATCGAGACCAACAACACCCAAGCGCTCCGCGCCGATAAAGACCGCAACCATGCGATACTTGATCGTATCCCTGCCGGCCGATGGGGTACGGCAGACGATATCGCGGGAACGGCGGTCTTTCTGTCTTCTCACGCCGCGGACTACATTCACGGCACGATCTTGAACGTCGATGGAGGCTGGCTTGCCCGCTGAACTCCCCAGATTGTCGCGAACCGGTCCGGCGCCCGGCGTCGGGATCGTTCATCTGGGCCTGGGCGCGTTTTTTCGCGCTCATGGCGCCATCTATTTCGCCGAGTTGATGAAGCAATCCGGAGGCGATTGGGGCGCCATCGGGGTGAGCCTGAAAAGTCCGAAGACACGCGACATGCTCGTTCCGCAGGGATGCGTTTACACGGCCCTTGAACTGGGTCGGAACGGCCAGATCCCCAATGTCGTGACGTCGGTCGTCGATGTCCGCGTGGCCCCTGAAGATCCGGCCGCGATCATATCCCTGATGGCGAATCCCTCTATCAAGATCGTGACGCTGACGGTGACAGAAAAGGGATATTGCCATGAACCCAGCACAGGCAAGCTGGACCTGAAACATCCGGACATCGGCCACGACCTCAGGCATGAATGGCCACGCAGTGCACCCGGCTATCTGGTCCGGGCGCTGCAGCGCCGCAGGGAAGCCGGGTTGCAACCTTTCACCATCCTCACATGCGACAACCTTCCTCACAATGGCCGCGTTGTGCGGCAGGTCGTCCTGGATCTGGCCCGCGAGATCGACCCTGATCTCGCCGACTGGATTGCCGCGAACGGGCGCTTTCCAGCGACAATGGTTGACCGGATCGTCCCCGCGACCAAACCCGAAGATATCGCGGCCGTTTCCGCCCTGACGGGCTATCTGGATCTGGCGCCGGTGATGCATGAACCGTTCCGCCAATGGGTGATCGAAGACGATTTCGTCGACGGAACCCGCCCTGATCTTGGCGCGGTCGGGGCGCAGATGGTCGATGATGTCACGGCCTTCGAACATATGAAGTTGCGGATGCTGAACGGCACCCATTCTGCGTTGGCCTATCTGGGTTATCTGGCCGGGCACGAAACTATTGCAGATGCCGTGGCCGATCCGGTCTTTTCCCAATTTGTGAAAGACCTCTGGAGCGCCGAGATCATTCCAGCACTCACACCTCCGCCGGGTGAAAGCCTGACCGCCTATTCGGAGTCGCTGTTTGCTCGCTACGCCAATCCCGCGATCCGCCACCGCACTTGGCAGATCGCCATGGACGGCAGCCAGAAATTGCCTCAGCGCATCCTGTCGACATTGACAGAGAACTACTCTGCGGGACGACCCAGCCCCGGCCTTCTGCTCGCCGTTGCAGCCTGGATGCGCTATGTCGGTGGAACGGACGAGACGGGCCGCCCGATCGAGGTCAAGGACCCGCTGGCAGAGCGGCTGCGCAGGCTTTCGGATGCAGCGGCGACACCACAGGCCAAGGTCGCAGCGTTGCTATCCGTATCGGAAATCTTCGAACCGAAACTGGCACAGCAAATTCAAAATGACGTCGCCCAAGCCTACCAGCGGCTGGTCACCTCAGGCGCTCGAACGGCCGTGCAGATGCTTGCATCCTGAGATTTCCCTGTTCGCAGCGGTGGCGATGCCGCGCCCCTACCCGAAGACCAGATTGGGCAGGAACAATACAAGCTCCGGCACGAAAAGCAGGACAACGACGAGCAGAATGATCGCCAAAAGGAACGGCAGGCTGTCCTTCACGTAGTCTTCCACCGGCGTGTCCAGAAGGCTGCAGACAGTATACATTGCAACGCCGACAGGCGGGGTCATCGATCCAAGCGTCACGATCGTCATCATCAGAATACCGAAATGAACGGGGTCCACGCCTGCTTTGACCACCACGGGCACGAGGATCGGGGTGAGAAGCAGGACCAGAATCGTGCTTTCCACAAAGAGCCCGGCGATGAAGAGACCAATCAGGATCACGGCGACGATCGTGACCGGGTTGGATAGCCCCCCCAGCAGGAACGACGCCACGCCTTGCGGCACCTGCAGGAAGATGATCGCAAAGCCGAGCATGCCTGACATCAGGATGATCAACATGATCATTCCGATGTCGGACAACGCATTGCCAAAGGCCTTCATGATCCTGCCCCATGTCATCACCCGATGGGCCAGAAGCCCAACGGCCAGCGCATAGACGACTGCAAAGGCCCCGACCTCGGATGGGGTAAACAAGCCGCCGCGAATTGACACGATCAGCAAGACCGGAAAAAGCAGTGCCCATTTTGCCTGCCATGCAGCGCGGCCAAGGCTGCCTGCAGTCGGTTTTGGCGCGTCTGCGACGCCGTAGTTTCGACGCTTCGCCACCAGCCAGGCCGCGACCATCAGAAAAATCATCATCAAAAGACCCGGAACGATGCCGGCCATGAACAGCCGGCCGATAGAGACCTGACCCACATAACCGTAAAGGATAAGACCGATCGAAGGCGGAATCGTCGCGGTAATAAGCGATGACAGTGCAATCACCGCCGAAGTATAGCCCTTGCCATAGCCCTGAGCGATCATCTGCGGGCCTACCACGCGGCTTTGCATCGCGGCGTCCGCCACGGCAGAACCGCTTACGCCCCCCATGAGCGTAGACAGGATGATGGAAACCTGCGCCAAACCACCGGTCATCCAGCTGACGGCCACGCGCGAGAACTTGAACAAGCGGTCCGTGATGTCGCTTTCATTCATCAGATGCCCCGCCAGCACGAAGAATGGGACCGCAAGCAACGGAAAGCTCTGGCTGACCGTGGCAATCTTCTGAACCCCAATCGACAGCGGCATGACCGGAGAGGTCAGAAAGAAGGTAAACCCGGACAGACCGATGGCGAAAGCGACCGGCGCACCGATCACCAATAGGACAAGAAAGACAATCGCAATCAGCGCCATGTCACAACTCCGACCTTTGGTTTTCGCCCTGCACGCTGCGGGTGAAGATCAGCGTGCCATCAGCACGACGCCACGCATCCATCAGGTTCGCGATGATGACGATTGACAGCATGACCGCCCCGGCGGGAACGGCGATGGTCACCCAGGCATAGCTGAGACCGCTGTCACCATAGAGCCGCTCGATGTTCAAAACCGTAAGCCCGTAGCCTTCCCAAGCGAGAATTCCAAGAAAGATCAGGATGACCACCGACAGGACGGTTTCCACCCAGAGCCGCGTCCTGGATCCCAACATCCGGACCAACAGGTCAACGCCAAGATGGGCCCTTTCCCGCAAGGCTTTTGTTGCGCCCAGGAAACAAAGCCAGATGAAAAGCAACTGCGCCAGATCGACCGACCAGACCAGCGGATCCCCGAAGAAACGCATGACCGCCGCGACAAAGACCAGTCCGGTGATCGCCGCAAGGATGGCCACACCCAGTGCAAATTCAATCCGCGCGTACAGTCTCAGCATGCCTCGCTCCCCGTCACAAAGAAGAGGGGGACACAGCCCCCCTCGCCTGTTGTCAGTTCAGACTTGGTCAGTTCGCTGCCATCGCCCGAAGCGTATCACGAAGTTCGCCATACCCAAGCTTGTCGTAGACGCCCGCAGTTGCATCGCGGAACGGGGTCACGTCGACTTCACTGATTGTCACGCCTTCGTCCGTCAGTTGCTTTTCGATCGCCTCAAGAGAATCGCGCGTCCCGTAGGATGCGATATCGCCTGCCTTAAGCGCTTCATCGCGAAGGATCGTCTGAAGATCGGCAGGCAGGCTGCTGAACCATGGGCCCGAGGTTACGACGCCGGTGATCAGATTGATGTGGCCCGTCTTGGTGACATTGCTGATAACCTCGTTCAGTTTCGCCCCGACAATGGCAGGAAACTGTGCCTCGGCCCCGTCAATCACATTTGAACTCAGCGCCGAATAGACCTCGCCCCATGGCATCGGCGTCGGGGTTGCGCCCATAGCTGCGATGGTCTCCATCCAGACGGGTGCGCCCGGTGTCCTCATCCGGATTCCGCTCAGATCTGCCGGTGTGGCAACCGGCTTGTTGGTCAGAAGATGGCGTTCGCCCTGCCACCAGTTGAATGACAGCACCTGCAGACCGGACCCTTCGTTCAGGCTCTTGACCCAACCTTCAAACATATCAGAGGTGACCACCTTGCGGATGCCGTCATAGCCGGATGCAAGGAACGGCGCGCCCAGAACCCCAAACTCGTTCTGGAACACCGCAAGGCGACCGCCATCAACGACGACCGCAACCGGTGCACCGGCCCGGGCCTGCTCCAGAACATCCTCGTCCGGACCAAGCTGCGAGTTCGGGAACAGGACGACAGCCATCCGGCCCCCGGACGCCTCTGCTACATTGGCCTGAAAAGCCTCCAATCCCTTGTAAAGCGGGTCGCTCGTCGCAAGCGCGGTGTTAACGTTCAGCGTATAGTCCTGCGCGAATGCCGACGTCGCTGCGACGACCGCGAAGATTCCCAACGCTATGTTCCTGAATATTCCTGGTTTCATGTCTCTCTCCTGTCGTTTTGGGTCGCCGAACGGCCGCCCTGTCATCGTTTGTTATTCAGTGAAGTATTCGGGGTGGCCCGCCGCGATCACAGGCAGGTCGTCAACTATGTTGTTCAGATGCTTGCGCATGGCGGCCTCAGCCCTTTCGGTGTTGGATTCTCGAATGGCATCGACGACCGCCCGATGCTGTTCGATCAGCGCGGCCTGCGGAAAGTGTTGCAGACTGAGGTAGCGCACGCGGTCCAGTTGCGCCTTCAGCCCCTCAATCACATTCCACGCATTCCCGCGCCCAATCCCTTCGGCAAATGTCCGGTGAAAGAGATCGTCCATCTGGACGAATTCCGTAACGCTCTGTGCCTCGCGCTGGCGCAGGATTTGGGCATCGAGCTCGTCGATCATCCGCTTGTCGAAAACCTTGACCGCCCGCTTGACGATATCCGCTTCGATGGCCTCGCGGACGAAGCGCGCGTCCTCGACCACCCGAACCGAGATTCTGGGCACAACCGTCCCCCGCTGCGGGCGCACCTCCAGCAGCCCCTCTTCGGACAATTTGATAATGGCCTCACGAACCGGCTGGCGGCTGACATCAAATTCCGCCGCGATCCCGACTTCAGACAACCGGGTATTGGGCAAGATCTCGCATCGAATGATTCTGGTGCGCAGAACCTGAAAGAGCTGCAGGCCAATGGGCTGCGCCTGATCAAGCCTCGTCTGTATCGATTGCACGGCCAATTTCTCTCCCCCCAGTAAGTATTACGCATACTACCATTCTAGTCAACATTCTGGTTGCAAACCACATCGTGAATCGTGACACTGGTTTCAGGAGGTAGGCCTTGGACGAGAGCTGGCGCTGGTTTGGACCACAGGATCCGATTTCACTCGACGCGGTCCGGCAGACCGGCGCGACCGGCGTCGTTTCGGCGCTGCACCACCTGCCGCCGGGCGCCATTTGGTCCTCGGATGAAATACTTGCCCGCCAGAACCTCATAGCAGGCCCCGCCGCCACCCCCACCGGTTTGCGATGGAACGTCGTCGAGAGTCTTCCGGTGTCAGAGGACATCAAGCGGCAAAGCGGGCCGTGGCGCGAACATATCGCGAACTGGAAAGAAAGCCTCGGACAGCTGGCTTCCGCAGGACTCGAAGTCATCTGCTACAATTTCATGCCCGTTCTGGATTGGACCCGGACAGACCTTGATTGGGCCATCCCCAGCGGCGCAACATGCATGCGCTTCGATCTGGTCGATTTCGCCGCCTTTGACATCCATGTGCTTCGGCGCGCGGGTGCGGAATATCCCGAAGGCATCGACGAACTCGCACAAAGGCGCTTTGCCGGGATGACCGAAACCCGAAAACAGGAACTTGTTCGCAACGTCGTCTTTGGCCTGCCGGGTGCCGCCGACACCATGTCTCTGGAACAGGTCCGCGAACATCTGGCCCTGTATGCCAACATTGCGTCAGAGCGGTTGCGCCAGAACCTCATTGATTTTCTGACCGAAGTCGCCCCAGTCGCCCAGGATCTGGGACTGCGCTTGTGCTGCCATCCCGACGACCCTCCATTCCCCTTGATGGGCCTGCCAAGGATCATGTCAACCGAAGCGGATTATTCCGCAATCATGGAAGCCGTGGACATCCCGGCAAATGGGATAACATTTTGCACCGGATCGCTCGGCGCGCGACACGACAATGACTTGCCCGGCATGATGAAACGGCTGGGGGACCGCGTTCACTTCATCCATCTCAGGAATGTTCGGCGCGATCAGGATGCGGTGCCTTGTTCCTTTTATGAAAGCGGTCATCTCGAAGGGGACGGCGACATGGTATCCGTCATCGCAGAGATCCTCGCCGAGGAAGACAGGCGGCGCGCGATCGGACGGGCAGACTGCTCGATACCCTTTCGGCCGGATCACGGATTGCACATGATGGATGATCGCAGCCGCGGTGGTCAGCCGGGCTATCCACTCGTGGGGCGGCATGTCGGGCTGGCAGAACTACGTGGGATCGCCGCCGGTTTATCGCACGGGCGTAGCTGAACTTTTGCGTCAACCTGCGATCTGGACCGTGAACATTCTCGTCGAGCCGCCTCGAACGGGGCCGTTTCGTTGGTCCAAAAAGGCGTAAAACCGAGCCTGGCACAAAAAAAATATTCCCGATGCGCCGATTTGTTGGACAAATGAATTAAGTAGGCTTACTTAACGTAAGCATCTGATTCCAATCGGTTCAACGAGGGGGAGTGAGTTGACCGAGCGCAAGTTGACAAAAAAGTCGGTAGAGATTTTTCCCGCTACGGGATCGGCCGTTGATGATATCGTCAGCCGCATTCGCGCTTTGATCTCCGAACGCGGGTATGGTGTGGGTGACAGCCTCCCTACAGAGCGCGAATTGTGCGAAGCCTTTGGAACCTCGCGCAACACCGTGCGAGAGGCGATGCGGATTCTGAAAGCCTACGGAATCGTCGAGGTTCGCACGAAAGTGGGCGCGACACTGATCGACAACAGGATGTCCAGCGCCTTCGAAATGTTCTCGTTCAACCTGATGGACATTTCACGCGACACTTTCGCCGATATCCAGGGCTTCAGGTGCTTGCTTGAAGTTTCCTCGGTCGAACAGATCTTCGACCTGATACACCGCACCGACACGGATGCGCTTCGGGAAATCAACGACGGGTTCCTGAAGAAATGCTCAGTCGATGAAGCGGCGGAACTTGACTTCAAATTCCACACCCGGCTGATTTCCGTGCTCGACAACAAGGCGATGCTGGATGTGTATAGCATCATGAAACCCGTAATCCTGCGGATCATGAAAACGGGTAAGTCGCGTCATACGTTCGAGACAGCGACCTATTCCGAACATCTGGCAATCGTCGAGGCTTTGGAAGGCCGCGACCGGGTTGCTTACCAATACCGGATGAAGACGCATCTGGAAGCAGGGTTTGCCTATTTCAATCAAAAGAAACGAGAGGCCGAACAGGCGAAGGAATGAGCGGTGGCCGACGCCGCGACGGCGGAAGGCCTTACTGAACATGTGACTAGAATCCAGGGAGGATTGCATGACAACGAAATTGAAACTGACAGTAGCAGCTGCCGCGATGATGCTGGCTAGCACGGCAGCATGGGCCGGACCAGAGGTTGTCTCGGGACCGGGCGCCGATCCGGGTTGCTTCGCCCCTTGGGACGAAAGCACAACGTATTTTCAATGGCCCGCCAAGGAAGGCCCCTACCGTGTAGCAGTCGTCAACGGTTTCGTCGGCAACACGTGGCGCATTCAGATGATCAAGACGGCCAAGGCGTTTTCCGAGGACCCCGCGATCAAGGACAAGATCAAAGAGTTCAAGGTCGTATCCACCGGCACCGACGCTCCTGCCCAGTTGGGCGCGATCGAAGACTTCATCAACCAGGGTTACGATGCGATCGTGACGATTGCCGTTTCGCCCGATGGTTTTGACAGGGTGATCCGGCTTGCCGACCGCAGCAACGTGGTGCTGGTTCCGTTCGACAACGTTCTCGACACCGACAAGGTGATGCAGATCAACGAAAACCAGCTTGAAATGGGCCGGATGTACGGCAACTGGGTGGTCGATCAGCTCGCAGCGCAAGGCAAGACCAGCGGGAAGATACTAGAAGTCCGCGGACTTGCCGGAAACTCCGTCGACCGCGACCGCTCGATCGGCATCAATGAAGTGCTCGACGCGCGCGATGGTCCGTGGGAACGCGTGAGCGTCGTCGGCAACTGGGATGACGGGACGGCCCAGAAGGTCGTGGCTGACGCCATTGCGGTTCATGGTCATTTTGATGCCATCGCAGCACAGGGCGGAACGACGGGCGTTGTTCAGGCAATGCTGGACAGCGGTCATCCCATGGTTCCGATCGCGGGTGAAGCCGAAAACGGCTACCGCAAACTGCTTGCAGCCCATTCCGGCGATGGCCTCAAGGGGATATCCATCGGACAGTCTCCGGGCCTTGTCGCCATCGCGATGAAAGCTGCGATTTCGGCCCTCGAAGGCAATGTCATGCCGCAGTTGATTGCAGTTCCCTTGCCGGTCGCGACCTACGACCAGCTGGAGGACGGCGTGAACTACTGGACCGACCTTCCGGATAACTTCTTCACGGTCAACGAATTCCCGCCGTGCGGTGTGAACATCACCGGTCCCGCTATCATGGCGCAGGACGAAAGCGACGTGAACTAAGGCAAAGCCCACGGCGGCTCATCCAGGGCCGCCGTGGACCACAGGGATATCTGCACGCAATGACCAAAATGACTCCGCATGTCGCGCTGAACGGCGTGTCGAAATACTTCGCCGGAATTCGCGCGCTAGAAAACGTGGATTTTGCCTGCAACCGCGGAACCGTCCACGCCATTCTTGGTGAAAACGGCGCCGGAAAGTCCACTCTCATCAAGATCATGGCGGGCGTGCTCGAACCGAGCAGCGGCGAAATGCGGCTTGACGGGACAAAGGTTGAATTCCTGTCCCCCTCCCAGGCGACGGCCGCAGGTATCGTCTGCATCTTTCAGGAATTGTCCCTGATCCCCGATCTGACTGTCGCCGACAACATCATGATCGAAAGGCCACCCCGCAGATTCGGCCTGATCGACAGGCGCGCGCAACGGGCTCGGGCCGAAGAATTGCTGGCGCGCATCCGATGCGAAGATGTCGATCCAGACGGTCTCGTCCGCGACCTGTCACTGTCACGCCGCCAGATGGTCGAGATTGCGAAGGCGATCGGCAAGAAGCCAAGCGTCCTGATTTTGGACGAAGCGACGTCCGCCTTGACCAGCCGCGACGTTCAGACGGTCTATGATCTTCTGGGCGATCTGAAAAAAGAAAATGTCGCGAGCCTCTTCATCAGCCACCGGATGCATGAAGTCGACGCGCTCTGCGATACGCTCAGCGTCTTCCGCAACGGGATGCATATCGAAACATTCGCCAAGGGCGAACGGACTGAAAAAGAAATCGTGCGCCTGATGATAGGTCGTGACGTCGAAGCGCAGTTCCCCCCCAAACCGCCACGAAAAGAGACCAAGCCCTTGCTGGAGGTGAAGAATCTGGAGTGGGAGAACAGGCTGAAAGGCATTGACCTGAACATCGGCGAGGGCGAAATCCTTGGCCTTGGAGGGCTGGATGGTCAGGGTCAGAAAGAACTGCTTCTCGCTCTGTTTGGCGTCTTGCGGGGTGTAACGGGCGAAGTGAAATTCGGCGGAAAGCCCGGACTGCCTGGCTCGCCGGCGGCGGCCAAGAAAGCCGAGACTCGCGTGGCCCTCATCCCAGAGGACCGAAAGACCGAAGGCCTGATGCTATCCATGCCGATCGCCGACAATCTGCTTGCCGCGTCCTTTGCTGACATATCCACTGGCCCGTTTATCGACCCCCAAAAAGCGCGCACCGCGATAAAGCGGGGCATCGAAACGCTCCAAATCAAATCCGGGTCGACCAGTGATGCGGTCAGCACCCTGTCTGGTGGCAATCAGCAAAAAGTGGTCATCGCGAAATGGCTGCTGGTTTCGCCATCGGTCATCCTGATGAACGATCCGACACGAGGTATCGACGTCGGGACCAAGCAAGAGATCTACCGTCTGATGCGCCAACTGGCGGATGACGGCAAAGCGATCCTGTTCTATTCGTCCGACTATGCCGAACTGATCGGCTGTTCGGATCGGGTCAGCGTGCTTTACGACGGGCGCGTCGTGCGAGAACTCGAAGGCGACGACATCAACGAGGAATCGATCGTCTCCGCTTCACTCAACATCGGCGAAAGGGCCGCCTGATGAAAACCTGGTCTGCCCGCTGGCTCACTCAGAACAGAGGTTTTGCCGGAGCAATCCTTTTGTTTCTCGCCCTCTACATCACCTACAATTTCATGCATCCCAGAGGATTTTCCACTGCGGTCCTTGTCCAGAATTCAAACGAAAGCGTCGCGATCGCTTTTGTCGCGATGGCACAGACGATCCCTGTCCTGATGGGCGGTCTTGATCTTTCCGTTGGCGCGGTCATGACCCTGACCTCCTGCATCGCGTCCGAATTGGTCAACGGGTCGCCGGCACAGATGCTTCTGGGAATGTTTCTGACGCTTCTTTCCGGCGCGGCTTTCGGGGCAATGAACGGCGTGATCGTGGTCTATGGCCGCATCCAGCCGATCATCGCAACTCTGGCCACCGGAGCCATCGCCATCGGTTTGGCGCTGCTCGTCCGCCCCAAGCCCGGCGGCGATGTCGATGGCGATTTGAATTGGGCGCTGACCAACACTGTCTGGGACTTCGTGGATACCTATGGCGGCAATCCCGATGCAGGCTGGCTGGCACCATTTGCGAACATCCCCGTGCCTCTCATCATTCTCTTTGGCGTCCCGCTTTTGGTCTGGCTCCCCTTTCGCCGCTCCGTTACCGGTCGCACGATCTATGCAATCGGCTCTGCCGAAGGTGCGGCCTACATGTCCGGGCTGCCGATCAACCGCGCAAAGATCGCGGCTTTCACGCTGGCCGGTTTCTTTGCTGCTTGCGGCGGGCTCTACCTTGCAATCCAGACAAGCTCGGGGAATGCCGATACCGTTCAGGCCGGGACCTACACGCTGAACTCTATCGCCGCGGTCGTGCTTGGGGGAACCGCGCTGATGGGGGGAATTGGCGGTGCCATCGGCAGTCTTGTCGGTGCGCTGATCCTGCGGGTCATTTCTTTCTACTTCCGCATCCTTGATATTGATCCGTTGCTGCAACCCTTGATCGAAGGCGTCGTCCTTCTCATCGCGGTCAGCTTCGGCGCCTTCCGGACATTGAGGGTCAAGAACCGACTGGAGCTTTTCCGATGAACCGTATTTCAGACGCCAACAAGCCCATCGTCATCGCCTCGGTCTTTGTCCTTGTGATCTTGCTGCTCGGCACCGGCTATACGCTAGCGACCCAGGGCACGATGCCTTTGTTCCAGCCCAAGTACCTGCTGCAGCAGTTGCAAACGGGGGCATTCCTGGGAATCTGCGCGGCGGGCATGATGATGGTCATACTGCTTGGCCACATTGACCTGTCGATACCCTGGACCCTTACAGCTGCCGCAATGATGGCAAGCACCATTGGCGGTCCATGGGCCATACCGACAGCCCTTGCAGTCGGGCTCTTGGTGGGCCTGTTCAACGGCCTTGGGGTCGCCTATCTTCGCATCCCTTCGATGATATTCACCTTAGGCGTCGATACCGTCCTTCGCGGCCTGATGGTCGCCCATACCGGCGGGTTTTCTCCGAAAGACGAGGCGACGCCGCTGATGCTTTACCTCGCCAAGGGCACACTTTTGGGCATCCCCGTCGCCATCTTCGTCTGGGCGGCGGTCAGCGTCGTGATCGCGGGCATACTCGCCAAGACAGGTTTCGGACGGTCCGTATATGCGACAGGCACACGCGAAGGGGCCGCCTACCTGTCCGGCATACGCACAAGGCGCGTGATCATCGGCGCCTTCGTCACCTCTTCTCTCTGCGCCGCGATTGCCGGGGTTCTGCTGGCGGGCTACTCCGCCAAGGCCTACCAAGGCATGGGGAACGCCTTCCTTTTGCCTTCGATTGCGGCGGTTGTTCTGGGGGGCACGCATATTCTGGGTGGCAGGGGCCGTTATGTCGGGACGCTGGTCGGAGTCATCCTGATCGTTCTGCTGAATTCGGTGCTTTCGATCATGCAGATGCCCGAAGCCTACCGGCAGATCATCTACGGGGCCGTCATCATCGGCATGCTTCTCGTCTATGGCAGGAATGCACGGATAACTTCCTAGTGCAGGAAAGCATGCGCTGATCCGCCTGAACCGGGTCAGCGCCCGTCAGGGCATTTGGGGTTGGAATCCCAGAACCTCCTCGATCGTGGCGTCGCGCAGGCGCCCGGGAACGCCGCGTGCATCCATGCTGATGGCGCCAAGATGGATGAACCGATCCTGAGGATCATCCAGATGCCCGAAGCACCGATCAGAACCCTGATCGCAGCCCATGTGATCCAGAATGCCAGTGGTGCGCCTGCGGTGAACTAGGGGCCGAAATAGGGATTAGACGCTGTGGCAGGCGGTGCCGGCCGGTAACTGACCTAGGCGGCAAGGCGCATGACAAACTCCGACGCACCCAGACCGTTGCCGGTAATCAGGAATGTCAGAAGAAGTGCCAGGCCAAGCGCGAGACCAGCGACGCGTGGTGGAGGGAACGGCCAAGGAATAGGTGAAATTGGTCCTCCCTCATCATTTTGCAAATTCAAACATTTCAATGCGCATTGGAAAAGCTGTTTGAGGGATAAGCACCGAATTCAAAGCACCAGTCTTTGAAAATCGGCACAGTCTGGGAAATTGGCCTTTCACTTCGCAGGCGAAATGCGTCACGGCGAACGAACCAAGCGCTTCGCCATGCTTCCGGCCTGCCTGGCCGGGTCTTTGTCAGCACAAGGCTGTCGAAAGATCAGAAGAAAACGATCCCGTCCATCAACTTGCGCGCGGTGCGCAGGACTGCGGCTTTCGCCACGGCACCCTCGCCATCAAGCGTTGCCACAACGGTAAATTCCCCCGTCGGGTGCTCGATTGACAGGTTCACCGGATTGCCGGCCGGGCGCACGGCCATTCGGCTTGCCGGTCCCTCCGGCAACAGACAGGCCGTTCCGACGCTGACCGCGCCAAGAACGCCAATCGCCTTGTGGCAGCGGTGCGGTATGAAACTGCGTGTCGAAATCGTGCCGGCCCGTGGCGGTGAAACCAATGTCATCTTCGGAACTGATTTCTGGCTGACGTCCCCAAGATTCATCATCGGACCAGCCGCCAGTCGGATCGTCTCAAGACGTCGCTTGAGCCCGTCGTTCGCGTCCAACTCTGCAGGTGTCTCGGTTCCGGCAAGACCAAGGTCGGCGGCATCCAGGATGACGCATGGCATGCCATTGTCGATCAATGTGACCTCGACACCCTCCACCAAATCCGTGGCATTGCCGGTCGGCAGCAGTGCGCCGCAACTCGATCCCGCAGTATCCCGAAAGACAATCGGTACCGGCGCCGCGCTGCCCGGAACCCCGTCAATTCTCGCGTTACCCTCGTAGCTGACAACGCCCGCCGGCGTTGCGACCGAAGCCACGGCCACCTGACCGGTATTCTCCATGTAGATGGCAACATCCGTCTGCCCCTCGCGCGCCGACACAAGGCCGCGCTCAAGGGCGAATGGGCCCACGGCGGCAAGCATGTTTCCGCAATTCTGCGCATCTGAAACGATGGCCTCTTCCACGAACACCTGCAGGAACAGATAGTCGACATCCACCCCCAGCCGTTCCGACTTGCGAATGATGGCGACTTTCGACGTCAACGGATCGGCCCCGCCCATTCCGTCGATCTGCCGGGGATCGGGGCTGCCCATCACCCTTAACAGAATCTCGTCGCGCAGCCGCGGGTCAGTCGGCAGGTCTGATGCAAGAAAGAACCCGCCCTTGGACGTTCCGCCACGCATCCACATCACCGGTACTGATCTCATCGCCCTACCGCACTTTTCCCTTCAGGCAGGCCAGCCCCATCAGAGCCGACCAGGCGCCTCATACATACTTGAGACCCTTCGCAGCCAGCCTGCCACGCATGTCGTACATATCCAGCCCCAGTTCGCCCGACGCAAGGCGCCTGCGCTTGTCTTGCTCGGCCGCGATCCTTTCTCGGGCCTTGGCCAAGACCGCCCCGCCCGCGGCGCGCGGCACGACGCAGATACCATCGTCATCCGCGACAACAATGTCGCCCGCATTGACAAGTGCGCCAGCGCAGACGATCGGAACGTTCACCGAACCGATCGTTTCCTTCACCGTTCCCTGAGCGAAAATGGCCTTGGACCAGACTGGAAACTGCATCTCCGTCAGATCGCGCACGTCACGCGTCCCGCCGTCGATAACCAGCCCGACACATCCGCGGGCCTTCGCGGACGTGGCAAGCAAATCGCCGAAATAGCCGTCTTCACAGGGGCTTGTCGGAGAAACCACCAGAATATCCCCGGGTTGCACCTGTTCCATCGCAACATGCAGCATCCAGTTGTCACCCGGCGGCACCAAAACGGTCACCGCAGACCCGCCGATACATGCACCGGCATAGATCGGTCGCATGTAGCTTGCCATAAGACCGGAACGCCCCTGCGCCTCGTGCACCGCTGCGACCCCGCAGTCCGCCAGCCCCGAAACCACGTCCGACGCCGCGCGTTCAATGTTCTGGATGACGATACCGCTCATAGCTCATCCACCGTGCGCGGAAAGACCGACTGGAAGCCCTCGGCAAATTTGCAATCGCGCCCGCCAGACTGCCCCCCGGAATTTCGTTTGAAATGGTTGGCGCGCTGCTGCGCGACCCGCGTGTAATATTCCCAGAGATGCTCCTGGCCTTCCATGCACGCGATCGCCGCGCGCTTCTTCTCCCATACCGGTGTGATATCGAGAAACGTATCCGGTTTCCATTCCATCTGCTCGGTCTGGTGAGGCTCGAAAAGATAAAGCTGCGGTGCGCCCAGCACCTTTTCACCCGGATTGTGGCCCCAGGCCTGCGCGATCATCCGGGCTTCCAGCGCCACCGACGTCGCATACATGTGGTCGGTATTGTAGGGGTCCCATTTCGAATGAGACATCATGAAAGCCGGCTGAACCTTGCGGATAACATCAACCAGCCGGTACTTGGCGTCCCGATCCATCTCCAGCGGGTAGTCGCCCAGATCGAAGAACTGGATATCGTGGACCTCCAGCGCTTTCGCGGCATTTTCTGCCTCCTTGCGCCGGGCCGACTTGACCCCTGCCAGCGTCATGCCGTCCTTTTTCCAAAGCTTCGCGCTTTCGCCGCGCTCACCGTAGGACAGGCAGACCACGGTCACCTCGTAGCCCAGGCCCTGATGCAAGGCGATTGCGCCGCCGCAGCGCCAGACGAAATCAGCCGAATGCGCCGAAATTACCAATGCGGTCTTGGACATCCCGTCAATCCTTCTTTACCGGAGGCGTCCCGTGGGTATGGAAAGTCTCGATTGTCTTAAGCCCCCAGGCCTGCCCCTTCTTGCGGTCCGCTTCCGTCCAGGTCACGGTTTCCCAGTCAGGTTGCAGGATCAGCCGCGCACCGGCATTGGCAAGTTCAACCCGGTTGCCCGCAGGTTCCCAGACATACAGAAAGAATGTCCCTTGAATTGCGTGCTTGTGCGGCCCGGTTTCAATATGCACGCCGTTCTCAAGAAAGATATCCGCCGCCCGCAGGATGTCCTCGCGCTGGTCCGTGGCATAGGTGACATGGTGCAACCGCCCGTTGCCGCCGCCGTGTTCTTCGGTACAGGCGAGGTCATAGGTCTTGTTATTGACCGTGAACCAGCAGCCGCCCAGACGACCGTTGTCCAGTCGGATCTGTTCGGTCACCCGGCTGCCAAGGCAAGTGACCATGAAGTCGCGGAACGCCGTCACATCTTCGCTGAGCAAGTTAAGGTGATCCAGACGGCGCGGGCAGGCCCCCTGCGCATGGAAACGGCTCGCCATGTTCTTCAACGCCGGGCGGTCAGCGTCATCGGGGACGTATCTGTTGGTGTCCCAGTAAAGTTCGAACACATGGCCGAACGGGTCCTCGAAACGAAAGGACTTGCCATGGCCCAGATCGCCGTCGGTCCAGCCGATCACCTTGTAATCCGACGCCTCGATCGCCTTTACACGGCGGGCCAGCGCCCCGGGCGACGACACGCGATACCCGATATGGCCAACGCCCGTGGTCTTGCTTCTGGTCAGTTTCAACGAATGAAATTCGTAATCGTCCCAGGCGCGCAAATAGGCACTATCGCCATCGGTTCCCGAAAGCTTCAAGCCATAGACGCGGGTGAAGAAATCGAGGCTCTCATCAAACCTATCCGTAAACATCTCGACATGGCCCAGATGTGCAACATCAAAACAAGGTTCGGACATCGGTGCCTCCGTCAGTTGATCATGGTGTTCGGCAGGTACAATGAGATTTGCGGGAAGGCGACAAGGATGGCCAGCGTCACCATCATCGCGATCCAGAACGGGATCACGCCTCGGAAAATATCGGAAAGCTCAACCTTGGGCGCGACCGATTTCACGATGAAGACGTTGAGCCCCACGGGGGGGGAGATCAGACCCATTTCCAGCGTCAAAACGACCAGAACCCCGAACCAGATCGGATCGATCCCCATATCCAGAATGACCGGCAGAAAGATCGGAAGGCTGAGAACCAGCATCGCAAAGCCTTCCAGAAAGCAGCCCAGAACGATGTAGATCATCAAGATCACCAGAAGCGTTCCGATGGGGCCGAAATTCAAACCGACCAGCGCGTCGCCCACCGCAGTCGGGACCTGGCTGAGCGCAAGAAACGGATTAAGGATATGCGCGGCGATCAGGATCAGCATGACGGTCGCGGTCGTGACCACGCTCTCGCTGGCGGCAATGGACAGAAGTTTCCAGTTGATCGTGCCCGTCAGCAGGCTCCAGACCAGCACGGCCCCTGCCCCCACGCCCGCGGCTTCAACAGGTGAAAAGTAGCCCCCGTATATCCCGCCGATCGTCAAAAGGATGATACCGCCGATGGGCAACGCGCCTGACAGGGCGCGCAGCTTCTGACTGCCGCTGGTTTTCGGTCCGCGCGGCCCGCTATCCGGGCGCAGGTAAACGATCATCATCACGGCAACCAGAAACAGAAGCAACAACAGCAGCCCGGGCAGAACCCCGGCCAAAAAAAGCCTGCCAATAGATTGCTCTGCAAGAATGGCGTAAATCACGAAACCCGTCGAAGGCGGGATAAGGATCCCAAGCGTGCCGCCCGCGGCAACCACGCCGGTTGAAAGCCGCTTGTCGTAGTTGAAGCGATCCATCTCGGCGAGCGACACGCGGCCCATGGTCAGCGCCGATGCGACGGAAGACCCGGACAGCGCCGCAAATCCGCCGCAGCCGATCACCGTCGCCAGCGCCAGCCCGCCGCGAATATGGCCGATCAGCGCATAGGCGGCATCATACAGCTTTCGGCTCATACCCGAGGTGCTGGCGATATTGCCCATGAAGACGAACAGCGGCACGACGACCAGTTCGGGCGACGAGGCCAGAGTGAAACTTTCAGATGCCAAAAGACCAAAGGCGGCATTCCAGCCCGACAGGATGATGGTGCCCACGAAGCCGACCAGAAACATCGACAGCGCGACCGGAACCCGCAGCAGAAGAAGAACGATGAGGACGCCCAGACCAAGAGTCCCGATGGCCTCGATTGTCATGACAGGGGCTCCATCGGCCGAGTTACGTCGCGGCCATGCAGGGCCATCTCGGCGGCGCGCAGGGCCATCGCCGCAGCAGTCAGCAACGAAAACCCCGCAAGCGCGTATTGGAACCATGCCTTGGGCAAGTGGATAAGGTTGGTGTTCAGGTTCAGCATCCGGCTGATTTTCGCACTGTCCAGCACGGCGTAGGCAATGAAGACGAAAACGACCGCACCCAGAACGGCGGACAGGATGTTCACCCACCGGTTCAGCCAACCGGGATAGTGGCGTTCCAGCAGGTCGACGGAAATATGCCCGCCGACACGATCGCAAAGCGCCATGCCGCCAAAGACGACAATGACCATCGCCATCGTGATGATATCCCGCGAACCGAAAAGGGGGTGTCCAAAGGCGCGACCGATCACATCGACGAGGATCGTGATCACCTCAAGGACAAGCGCGACAGAGCCAATGGCAGCGGACAGGCGCATCAGCCTGTCCGCCCAGGTTCGCAGGAATTGCACCGGGTCTTACTCTCCGCGCATCGCGGCCAGCGCCGCCTCGCCGCCAACGGCAGCGACATAGGCATCCACCACACCGGCGACCGCATCGGCAAAGACCTGTGCTTCTTCCGGTGTCAGATCGACAAAGGTGTTTTCCGATTTCGTCCGGGCTTCAGCGACGCCAGCGTCGGCGGTCCCGTTCCACGCCGTTTCGGCGCTTTGCGATACCGGGATGCGGGAAACAGCATCCAGCGCCGCCTTCTGATCATCAGGCAGCGCCTCGTAACGAGCCTGATTCATGACCGTGTAGAAAGACAGGCGTCCAAGGTTCGCACCGAATGTGTAGCTGTTTGCGACCTCGTCCAGTTTGAAATCGTTCAGCGTCGACGAACCGGTGATGACACCGTCGATAAGGCCCGTCTGCAGCGCGTTGTAAACCTCGTTGATCGGCATCTGAACCGGAGTCGCACCAAGCGCGCTGGCCACTTCCGCGGCCGTCGCACCCGCAACACGAATTTTCAGCCCGGCAAGGTCGGCAGGGGTGCGGATGACCTTTTCCTTCATGATGAAGACGTTCGGCTCCGACGTCCAAAGTGCAACCGGCACGGTTCCCGGGAACTCGGAAGAGAGGTGCTCGTCATAGGCGCGCCACAGCGCCTCGTAGCCGGGCATATCCAGCGGAATGGCGTTCGGCAGCTCGACGATCATGGTCTTCTGGAACTGGGAAGATGTATAGCCCGGCAGGCCCCAGCCCATATCGGCAACGCCCTGCAGAACACGCACATACTGTTCAACCGGTCCGGCACCAAGTTCCCCGCCGTGGTAGCCCCTGACCGTCAGCGCGCCCCCCGTTGCGCCTGTCAGTTCGGCGTTCAGCATCTCGATCACCGAAGCGTTGATCGTGTGGAACGGCGGCGTGAAGTTGGCAAAGCTGAGTTCATCTGCGGCAACCGGGGCCGCAAGGACCGCTGCCAGAACGGTGCCCTTCATTATGGTCGAGATTTTGCTATGCAGCATGTCTATCCTCCCTGATATATCCTGCTGAGAAGCGACCGAAATCCGAGGCCGCAAAGCTTGAGTATTAACGCAGATTGACCAATCGAGAGCAAGCGCGCCCAGCGCTTGCCCCGCCCGTCATCCGCCCTTGGTGCGCCAACTGTCGGCGTAGTTCTCCCGCGCTTCGCGGGCATAGGGCGTCGGGGACACCCTCACACGGATCTCGGCCTGCTTGTGCTTTTCGGTCGATGTCTTGCCGGTCGGCTCGGGCTCGCCCCATTTCATCGTAAGAACATCGCCTTCCTGCACATCGGCATCGACAACGCCCAAGGACAGCATGCAACGTTCGTTATAGCTGTAGCCGTTGAACATCGACATGCCGACCATCTTGCCGTCGCGCATCACCATGTCCGCGCTGGTCGAGGCATAGTTGGGCTGCGGGAAATCGATCCATTTGAAATGGTCCTCACCCGGCTTGAAGGCCGATGCGATGACATTGACGACATCTTCGGCATTCCACTCAAAGGTGACCTTCTTGCGGTTCTTGCCGCCCTTCATCTTGGCAAGAGCTTCCTTGCCGACGAAATCGTCCTTCTTCCAGCCGATGTAGAAATCGTAGCCCAGCTCGAACGGGTTCACGTAATAGTCTTCGATATTGTCCGAAACGTAAGATCCGCCAATCGCGCCCATGGCTTCATAGCTGTCGGCACCCAGCCACTGCCGGTACTCTTTCAGCATCCCGCCGCCGGTATAGATCCCGGGCAGGGGCGACGGAATCCAGCCGGATTCAAGCGTGTTGGTCGAATAGGCGCGACTGCCGACCTGATGCATGTCGACACCCGCAGCCTTGGCCGATTCCATGATGACCGAATGGATATATTCCTTGTCGGAATACGGGCCCCAGATTTCCAGCCCCGGCGCCCCTGCCATCCCGTGGCGCAGCGCCTGAACCTTCTTGGATCCGACGTTGATCCAGTCGACATGGAAGAACTTGATGTCCTGAACCGGGCCGCCGTTCATCTTTTCGAAAATCTTGGCTGCATCCGGACCTTGAATCTGGAACCGGTAATGCGTGCGCAAGACCCTTTCACCATTTGGCCGCGAATTGGACCGCGGGTCGTGGGTGATCCGTACCGACCATTTGCCGATGGCCGCACAGAATTTCAGCCAGTTCGCTGTCGGGGCACGGCCCACGAGGATGAACTTGTCCATCCGCTCGCGGAAAATGATGTGATCGCCGATGACATGGCCCGCCGGGGTGACCGGAACGAAATGCTTCGCCCGGTTCAGGTCGAAATTGGCGAATGAGTTGATGCCGTGTTGCGACAGGAAGGCTTCGGCATCCGGCCCTTCCACGATCAGCTCATCCATATGATGGGTCTGGTCGAACAGGACTGCACTTTCGCGCCAGGCCCTTTGTTCATCTCTCCAGTTGGTGAACTCCGGCGCAACCACGGGATAGACATACATCCCGATCTTGGAATTGCGAAGAACCGAAACGGGATTGCCGTTGGCCTTGATGACCTCTTCGAGGCTGGATGCGGTCACTGGTCTTCCTCCCAAAATACCTATGTATACATCTTATCCCGGAAATCTCGAGTCTAGGCAATCAAAATCAAATATTCCGCGCATGTTCGCGCAAACTGACACGCCAATGTATACATTCCAAGGCGTTACTCGACCACCAGGGCCAAAGACGGCAGGCTCGCCATCAGTTCAGCGTCCCGCGCCAGCGCATATTCCAGATTCCCAAGGGCAATTCGGGCATGTTCGCGCGCAATCGCCTCTGCCCGCGCCCCTTCGCGCGCCTCGATGGACCGCACCAAGGATCGGTGCTGGCTCTGCGCGATGTTCAATGACACGTTGAAGGTCGCAACATCGGATTTGTCCGGGACAAAGGCCGATGGCGAGGCGAATGGAAGCGATTTCGCGCGATCAAGCTCACGCTTCAGGATCGCGCTCCCCGGCAGGTCGGCAAGCTGGGCATGAAACCGCCCGTTCAATTCGCTGTAGCGATCGAAATCGACATCCTCAAGATGTGGCCCGAAGCATGTATCAAGCTCGGTCAATGTGGCCTTGATGGGCACCAGCGAATCCGCATCCACGCCCCGTTCCGCCGCCAGCCGCGCCGCAGTGCCTTCCAGAACGCCGCGTATTTCAATCGCATCGACGACATCGCGCAATGAAAAAGACCGCACAAGGAACCCGCCTCCCGATGCGCGCTCCAAAAGCCCCTCTTCGGCCAGCCGCGACATCGCTTCGCGGACCGGTGTGCGCGAAACCTGCAACTCCTCGGCCAATGCGACCTCATACAGCCGCTGACCACCCGCGATCTGACCGCTGATGATCCTCTGGCGCAGTTCAAGCAATGCGCGCTTGGTGTGGGTATTCGCGTTTGTTGTGTCCATCGCCCAGCCAGATCTTGCGAGTACTTCTAGCAGAACGTCCAGAGATCGACACCCGGAACTCTCGCTGGCGCGCAGCGGCCTGCACTCGGCACCGAATAAGACGGCACGGGTATCAGGCCGTCAATTCAAAACACTGCGGCTGGGGAAAATCTTGTCTGTTTGCGGTCTGCTGCGCCGTGATCGTCTGGGCTGGTACCCCGATCATCACTGAAAGCTTGTACTTCCGATGACGATCAGGGCCGCCGCGGCCACCAGAAACCGCGGCGATTTTGTCCAGTCCGGCATAAAATTCACACCGAAAGTCAGAAACACGAAGAACACAGCAAACATAAGCCCAATCCAGTGGCCGAGCCCGCTAAAGAGTTCTGTCATGGTTCTTTTCCCCGTCTTTCAATTTGGCGAATGCCGGCAGCACAGAGAGTCAAAGCCCCAGCATTGACCTCACAGCAGCTTCGATACGATCATCGACCGGTTTGTTGGCAGCCGCCTGAAGCAGCTCCCGCTGGGTCGTCTTTTGCGATCCCAATGTCATTTCGGTCGCCAGCAG
>JAHEAO010000098.1 GCA_024642725.1 Paracoccaceae bacterium
CACATTCCGCAAGCAGCCATTCCTCAAAACGCGATGCTTCCACCATTTCAGCGGCCTGACCCAATCCTTGGACATTCGGCTTTGCGAAGCGGTCGTCAGACGAACAGCGACGGAATGACGGCACCGAGCCCACAGGAGACCAACAGATTTTTTGCTGCGTGCGCTCGCAGCAAAGTTTATGCCGCAACTGCTAAGAATTCGGTGTCGCAACGCGGCGTGAAGACCGGCCATTCATACAAGACGCAGCGAGGAAAAAATGGTCAAGGATCAAGTCGCGGACGAAGCAGTCTTTCGAATTTTGCGTCTAGCGTCACCTTGAGATAGCGCTATGCAAATGGGGGCTCCGAGCTTACCGTTCACGGCACAAGGAGAAGAGACATGATGGCACTCAGCGCGACCGACCTCATCAAGTTGTTCTCGGAACGCTTTTCGGCGGGAGACATAGACGGACTCATGGCACTTTATGAGGAAGACGCGGTGTTTCCGAACCATCATGGAACACACAAAGGGTTCGAACAGGTCCGCCCTGTCCTGCAAGGCTACATCGACTCCGGCGCCAAGATTGAATTCAATCGCCAGGTCGCCTTCGAGACAGGCAGTATCGCCCTTGTTCAAAATGGTTGGACATTGACGACCACTGGTGGCGACATCGTTACTGGGGTGAGTGTCGAAGTTGCCAGAAAACAATCGGACGGCACTTGGAAATACGTGATCGACAGCCCCGACGGAGCCGCCCTTCTCGGTCACTGAGCATTCCCTTGTTGTAGGCAGGTAGGCATAAGGGCTCAACGACGACATCTGAGCGCATCGGTCAGATGTCCGCAAAGTCGAGTTAAGTGGCTATTCAAGACAATAGAACGTAGTGGCAACCTCCGCTTTAATGCCTAAACGACCGCTTCTTCATACAGCTGACCTCGGTCTGAGCAGCGCCTATCAAACAACGTTCCTAAGAAACGAAATGGGAACCAGCTTGTAGAGTTTCAAAGCTAGGCGGACGCCCTCACCAGCATAAGCCAATTTGCTATGGGAGTGCCCTTTTTCAATTTACCTACCAACCACCCTCCGCTCTGCGATCATACCGTTCGCCACTTAAATCAAAGACTAGAAGCTTGCGCTCGGTGAACGTCTCAAGGAACCATTGAGACAACTCGCGCCCCACACCCGATTGTCCAGTTCCGCCGAATGGAGCCAACTGGTCCCAATAGTTTGAAGTTTCATTGATGTTCACTGTTCCATGTGGCAGAGCTTCACCAACCCGCCACGCAGTTGCAAGATCTTGGGTCCAGAGCGAGGCGATAAGGCCCAGGCCAGATTGGTGCGCGATCTTGATCGCTTCTTCAGCCGACTTGATCTTGATGATGGGGGCGACAGGGCCAAAGGTCTCTTCCTGAGCGATCAGCATGTCTGTACTAACGCCGGTCAAAATGGTTGCCGGAAAATACAACCCTTCTTCTGGGCCGAATTGTTCAATCTTGGCACCCTTTGCGATCGCGTCGTCTACGTGGGCCTTTACGCGCGCGAAAGTCGCCGGGTTGCAGAGTGGGCCCATCTCCGTCTCTTCAGATGCCGGGTTGCCGATCTTTAGTGCCTTGGCCTTTTCTCGAAACTTACTCAGAAACTCATCATAGACGGCTTCATGCACTAAAAGGCGCTCAGCCGACGTACAAACCTGCCCTGAATAATAGAAACAGCCATTCATCGCGCCATCGACTGCAGCGTCAATATTGGCGTCCGGCAAAATGATAAAAGGCCCGTCTCCGCCGAGCTCCAGCAAATGAGGCCGAAGTGCACATTTTTCTGCAATACCGCGCCCGGTCTTGGTAGATCCGGTGAAGAACACGCCGTCCACTCCTTTGCTTTCGACTAGCGCGGACCCGGCATCCCCTAATCCCTGGATCACGTTTATGACGCCATCTGGCAAACCGGCATCCTTGAAAACATCAGCCAACATCGCGCAACTGACTGCAGAATACTCCGACGGTTTCCAGATGATCGTGTTGCCCGCAGCCGCAATATGAGCCAATGCAATCGATGAGATGTCGGTTGGGAAATTATATGGCGTAATTGCTGCCACAACACCCAGTGGGCGGTAGTTCATGACCAACCGTTTGTTTGTTGTTCTCTCTTGCGTCGAGGGAAATGACAAACCCCGATGCCTCAGGATTTCCTCGGCCGATTTTCCCCAAGAGGGTACTGAATACTCAAATACCTCTTCGCGGGCATCCATTATTGGCTTGCCGATCTCCGCCGTTATCATCTGAGCAATCGGTTCGGCGCGTTCGAGAAACAACTGGTGTATCCGTCGCATAATCTGCGCACGTTCAATTACAGAGAGTGCGGCCCAAGCCGGCTGTGCAGCGCGCGCACTGGCCACCGCTTTTTCGACATCTGCGCGATCGCATCGGCCGACATTGTGAAGCACCTTGCCATTATGCGGGTTTCGAACTTCAAACGAACCCGCTGACCCATCGACCCATTGCCCGTTAATCAACGCGCCTTTTGTCACTTCTAGTTTAATCTTGGGATATGCATTCATAGTAGTCTCCCCTTATTGAGTGGCTATTCTTTTGGGCCGGACTTTTCGCGAAGCAAAAGAACAGACATGAAGATTAGAACAATTGACACCACGACAATTAGTGTTCCAATCGCGTTGATCTCTGGCGTGATGCCCCTGCGCATTGTCGACCATATATACATTGGCAGAGTGTTGTCGCGGCCGGTTAGAAAAAAGGTGACAGGTATCTCATCAAAGGAAAGCGTAAATGCCAGCATTCCCGCTCCGATCACTGCCGTCCGAATATTGGGCAGTGTCACCAAAAAGAAGGTCTGAAACCCAGAAGCTCCAAGGTCAGCAGACGCTTCCTGCAAACTCTGTGGTAGGCGCTGCAACCGCGCAAAGACCTGTGTAACCACAACGGCCAATAGTGCAGTCGCGTGACCAACGATCACCGCTTCTAGGCTCAGGTTGAACCCTATTGCTCGAAACAGGATCAACATCGAGATACCGGTAATTATCCCGGGTAGGGCGATTGGCAGCAGAATCAATTTACGAAACAAGCCCTTACCCGGAAAATCAATCCTGTCGAGCGTGATGGCAGCTGGGACGCCGATCATTAGAGTAAGCGCCGTCGCGCACACCGCAACATAGACACTGTTGTAGAACGCTTGGATCAACTGGTCGTTCGAAGCCAGTTTTAGATACCATTCAAAAGTCAGTCCGGACATCGGCCAGGTCAGGGATCGCGATGCATTGAAACTATAGGCAACCAACACTCCGATCGGCAAATACAAGAAACCAAGTATCAAAGTAATTCCAAAGAGCCAGGACCAACGCTCCGCTGCTGCAAGCGAAACTTGGCGGCTACGCCGGTCGGTATTTGACGACGCCATAGTCATGCGAACTTGCCTTGGCCAAATCGTTCAAACCGATCGGAAATGGAAATGATTGTAAGAACGATGACCAACATCACCAGCGCTAGCGCCGACCCCAACGGCCAGTTTAGTGACGCTCCAAATTGTGAAGCAATTACATTTGCGATCATCAGCCCATCTGGCCCACCAACCAAAAAGGGCGCGATGAAGTCGCCAAAGGTCAGGCAAAATGTCATCGTAAAACCAGCCACAATTCCTGGTATAGATAAAGGTAATGTCACCAAAAAGAAGGTCTGAAGCCGCCCGACTCCAAGATCACTTGAGGCCTCCTTCAGAGACTTCGGAATCTTTTCGAGCACTGCATAGATGGGCATGACCATAAACGGAATGAAGACATAAATAAGGGTAACGATCATTGCTGTCTGGTTGTAAAGGAACACAGAAGACGGCTCGGACAGGAGACCGATCGACATCAGGAATGAGTTCAGGATTCCGGTGGTTCCTAGGATCGTTTTCCATGTGTAGGCGCGCAACAAATATGAAACCCAAAGGGGCGCGACAACGGCCATATACAGCGCCAAGCGAACGCCAGGGCGTTTCACCTTAAACGCCAGAAAATAGGCATAAGGGTAGGCAATCAACGCTGCGCCTAGGGACACAAAGAACGCAATCTTTATTGTCCGAAGAATAACCCGAAGATACTGCGGATCCGTTGCCAGCTGAACATAATTTCCAAACTGAAACGCGGGTTCGAACGTAGGGTATTTTTGAATCCAAAAACTATACACGAACAGAATGGTATACGGGATGAACATGAAAACTAATGTCCAAAGAAGCGGCGGCGACAATACCACTGCGCGCTTCAAACGGAGAGACAGAGGCACGCTCATGCAGCGACCTCATCTTGCAGAAGCATGATTTTATGTGACTCAATCGACAGGGCGACAGCGTCTCCGACCTGGGGCAAACCAGAAGCACCTATAACGTCGGTAATCTGTAGATCGATTACTACGCGATCAGGACCTAGGTCCACCACAAGCCTTGCGCTTTGTCCATGATAGAGGACCTCAGCAAGACTACCGCGCAGGGTATTTGTTTGTTTGCCTTTGCCTCCAGAAACCAGGGAAGCCTTTTCCGGGCGAAAGCCGAAAAGCGCTTCTTGCCCAGATATGGACGCAACGGCGGCAGGAGCAATGAGTGACTGACCAAAGCAATTGATCATTGGGGCACCGCAAACAATTTCCACTCGAGATCGAAACAGATTTGTGCTGCCAATGAAGCCAGCGACGTATCCAGTCTTCGGGCTCTCGTACAATTCTTGCGGACTACCCGACTCGACAATCCTGCCGTTGCGCATAACCACGACGCGGTCAGACATAGTCAAAGCCTCGGTCTGGTCGTGCGTAACAAGTATAAAAGTCAGGCCGACTTTTGTATGAAGATGTTTCAGCTCTACCTGCATTTGCTCTCGGAGATTCGCATCCAAAGCCGAAAGTGGCTCATCCAATAGCAAGACCCTCGGTCGACGTACGATCGCTCGGGCCAATGCAACCCTTTGCCTTTGACCGCCGGAAAGCATGTGCGGTCGTGCATCAAAACGGTCCTCTAACCCGACGAGCGCCAAGGCTTCGCGCGATTTTTCTATTACGTCGCGTTTGGCCACTCCCGCAACTCTTAACCCAAAACCCACATTCCTGCCGACACTCAAGTGTGGGAACAGTGCATAGTCCTGAAAGACCATGTTAACTGCACGTTTGCTTGCAGGTATGTTCGTGACGTCCTGTCCATCAAGAAAAATCCGTCCATGCGTCGGATCTTCGAAGCCACCAATCATGCGAAGCAGAGTCGACTTTCCGCAGCCAGACGGACCCAGTAGAGTGATGAATTCGCCCTCTTCAACGTCTAGAGAAATGTCATCAACTCCGACCACATCACCAAAGACCTTGGTCAGATTCTCAATCTCGATTATTCTTGTCAATTTCGGCGCTCCGGCACGCTGGAAAGGTCCGCGGATGCTCCGCGAACCCTTTTGTTTAAAGACGCCTGTTTTACTGTGATTTCACAGCATTCCAAGCGTTGGTGTAAGCTTGCAACCGATCACCAAGGTTCTCCCACAGAAGCAAGCTATCAAGATACTCGGGATCGTCTTGATGAAGAGCAGAAAACTCTTCAGGTGTCATGAACTCTTTTGCCGCGATCGGGTTGGTTGACGAGTAGCCGTTAACTTTGAACACTCCGCTTTGGCCCAAAGCACCAGACGCCATGTTCAGAAACTTATAGGCACATTCTTCATTTGGTGTGCCGGTCACGATCATGTTGCTGTCCATCCAGCCTTCGGCACCTTCTTCGGGAATGAATTCGACGACTTCAATTCCTTCGGAAGCAAGCAAACCGGACTGATAACCTCCCCATGTGTTAGAAATCCAAACTTCATCTGATTTATAAAGATCGACCAGTTCGCCGGCAGTCGCCCAATATTTGCGAACATTGGGACGCTGTTCAACCAACTTGGCTTGGGCTGCTGCTAGTTGCTCATCTGATAGGCTGTAGATATTCATGTCGCCGTTCAGTCGAGCGGCCACATACAACGCACTCTTGTCGTCCCAAAGTGAAACGCGCCCTTTCAAAGCTGGATCCCACAGCGCCGCGATGGAAGTGGGAGGAGTAGCAAACTTGTCCGGGCGGTACATGAATGGAATTGCACCCCATGCGTACGGCACCCCGTAAAACTTACCATCTTTCTGAATGCCTGGTGCTGAGGTGAACTGCTTGTACAAATCCCCCCAAACGACTATGCGTGAAATGTCTATAGGTTGAACGAACCCAGCTTCAATCAACGAGTAGGTTGTGTCTATAGATGGCGTCACAACGTCAAACACGCCTCCACCCGCGGCCAGCTTGGGTGCAAAATCGTCGTTAGAACCGACATAAGTGGCCGAAACCTTGCAGCCAGTGGCAGCCTCAAAAGGCTCTATGACGCTCGGGTCGGCATAACCTTCCCAAGTGAGGATATTTAGCTCTCCTGCGATCAATGAAGAAGCCATTGTTGCAATACAGATCGTGGCAATGGCCGTGTGAGCCAAAAAGCGGTTTCCGTTCATCATTCAATTTCTCCCAAGTTGATACTCTTTTTGTTTTTCAAGTCACTGGCTACCATTGGCTTGCCCAATCTTCGCAGGTTACTCGCATAATCCACCGAAAATGCGTTCGCTGCTTTCTAATTTTAGCTTCGAATGAGCATCCCCCTACCAGTTAATGTGCGTTCGCAGTTTGGGACTGTCCAGACCTATTTCGCCCGACAATTTTGTACCATAGTGTGGGCTGGCCGCACTCATTCCGACGCGTTGCAACGCATCTCCAGCAGAATTTTACTATTTCAGTGAATGAGATTCGAGCCATTGAGCGGCTTACTAAAGCCTCTGCGCAATCTGCAAAGCGGCCATTCGCACGGCTCTCCGGTTGCAGCGTTTTTAGCCGTTTTGTTCGGATCTATACTAGAAGTAGCGCTGATTGGTTTGGCTGGAGGTCAGAGTGAGGACACCTTGGTCCTCCTTATTGAATGGATGATTGCCGCACTCTGCTTATTGCCTTTGTCGATTTTGCACGGTGTTTTTATTGCGACTCGATGGCCAAGGTTTGTGTTCTTTGGGACCTGGGTCATAGGGGTTCTAACTATCACAACAGTGTCGCTCTTGTTTTGGGGCCATCAACTTGATGGGGGACTTGACCCACTAGATTGGCTGCTCAGCTTGCACTGGGGGGTGTTGTACGGTTCACTCTACACCGCCTTCTTTTGGGTTCTTATGATACTAACAAGTCCGTCCCCCGCAACTCTCATGCCGAAGGGCCGTGCGATCTTTGCAGGAATTGGGGTCTGCTTCGGCATCCTGTTCATTTGGTCGTTTATTGCGCTATGGTTTTATTCGTCTTTCTTGTAGTTCGAACATTGTTTTGAATGGCGAGATCGCTGGGAGGGACTTCGCCTGAGGGCTAAAGGATTTTCAGGGTTTCACCAGAGTTTGTAGCTTGCGATCTCATTTCCGCTCCGGGCTCAGTGCGGCCCAATGCCTATGCAGCAAGTCCGTTGGTATGGGCGTTACGGAACCGGCCATCCAAGGATTTGGCCAAACCATTGATTTTGCGCAGTCTTGGACGATGCTCGATCATTCGCTAAACTGGAGCCAAGGTTCGTGCTGCAAGCGGCGAATTGGGGCTTCGAGCCCTTTTTGTTCGATGCTGCGAGCGGTGCGAACGGCCGCTTCGCGCCGTCGTCAGGCGAAATTGATGACGACTTTCCCCGGCTTGGTTCCCTTTTGCAGGGCGTCAAACGCATCCACGATTTTGTCCATTGGGAATCTATCTGCGATGACCGGATGTATGTCATGTGCTGCTATCAAAGATATCATTTCTTGCAGCATTTTCTGTGATCCAACAACGATACCTTCCATCCTGATCTTTGGGCCGATCAATTGGCGAATGTTCAGGGTTGTTTCATACCCGCCCACAAATCCGATCACGCCGATAAAGCCGCCAAAGGCACAGGCGTTCAGCGACTGCGGAATAGAAGTGCCCGTTGTCTCAACTATGATGTCGACACCCTTACCAGCTGTCGCAGTGCGCACGGCATCCGCCCACTCTGGAATTTCGCGATAGTTGACGACATGATCCGCGCCCAGATCTTCCAGCATTTTGGTCTTTTCGTCGGTAGACGTTAACGCAATAACCTTAGCCCCGAGTGCTTTGGCGAATTGAAGTGCAAACAATGCGACACCTCCAGTGCCTTGCACCAGCACCGTCTTTTCTGCTGTGACGCCTCCGGATTTGAGGCAGTTCCAAGCTGTAAGGGCCGCGATTGGAAGGGTAGCGGCTTCTTCATCGGTGAGACTCGCAGGAGTCATAACGGCATCGTCAGCAGGAACGACAATGTACTCCTGCAGCACACCGTCGAGCGGCGCGCCCAAGGTCTTGGTTGTGCGTTGTTCTTGTGTCAGCTCTCCATCGTGCCACCCTTGGATGTAGCAAGGAACCACGCGATCCCCGACCGCAAAGTTGGTCACACCCGAACCCACTTCTGCCACTTCACCTGCGCAATCGGAAACCGGAATGTAGGGGAATTTCAGATCAGGCAGATAAGTTCCGGACAAGACGGCCAGATCCCGGTAATTTAGGCTTGCGGCTCCGACTTTGACGACGATTTCACCCGTGCCAGCTGTTGGCACGGGACGGCGTTCCAGCTTTAACAGATCGACTGAAAAACCAGTTGCTTCGACGACATTCATTTCTTTCGCTACTTGGCTCATGGGTTTTTCCCAGTCTATTTGCTGACCGTCATAGAGGGCTAGCGTGGTTTCAGATACAATCACTAAACAAGGCATATGGCTTATTCGAGTCGATTGTGGGAGCCAGAGGAAAGCATGTTTTTGCGGCGTACTGCTGCAGGGTGCTGAAACCCGCCATTGGTATAACTATGGCCTAAGGCAGCAAAGTCCGCGCCCTTAGTGTTGATCCAGCGTGCAGCGAAAGGGCAGTTCCGGTTTGGTGACTTTTGACGGGCCTGAACGGCTGCTTCGGTGACGTGGGCTGCGATGCGGCGAAACAAGTGCCG
>JAHEAO010000002.1 GCA_024642725.1 Paracoccaceae bacterium
ATGGCGGCCCCGTCAGGATTCGAACCTGAGACCTACCGCTTAGGAGGCGGTTGCTCTATCCCCTGAGCTACGAGGCCGCGCGCCCCGGAAGACCTTGCTTGGCCTCCCCGGGACGCCCTTTGCATAGTCGCTGCGTGGCAAAGCTTCAAGTTAACTGTGGCTTGCAGTCATGCCGGTTTTTTCTGATCCGGAAGGGATGCCAGATCGGATAGAATCGGGCAATCCGGTCGGTTGTCGCCGGCGCAGGCCCTGATCAGATGCGAGAGCGTTTCACGCATCTGCGTCAACTCTTCGATCTTGGCATCAATGCGCTGCAGATGGCCCTTGGCGATCTGCTTGACGTCAGAACTCGCGCGGTCCTTGTCGGCGTAAAGCTGCATCAGATTCCGGCATTCGTCTATCGTGAAGCCCAGCGACCGGGCGCGCCCGAGAAATGCCAGTTTGTGCAGATCGCTTTCGCGGAAACTGCGGTATCCATTGCCGCTGCGCATCGGCTCCACCAGACCGATATCCTCGTAATAGCGGATCGTTTTCGCCGGCAATCCGGACATTCTGGCGACGTCACCGATGTTCATTCCTGTCTCCTCAGAAAGCAGATTTCGGTTGCAGAACGGCGCGCTGCGGCTGCGGTCTTTGTCCTTCGCCAAGCACCGGGCGGATCAGCCTCAGGCGCAGGGCGTTGGTCAGCACGAATGTGCTCGACAGAGCCATGGCCGCCGCCGCAAGGACAGGCGACAGCATCAATCCGAAGACCGGGTAGAGCGCTCCTGCAGCAACCGGGATCAGTGCGGTATTGTAAGCGAAAGCCCAGAACAGATTCTGACGGATGTTCCGCATCGTGTGGCGCGACACCTCATAGGCGTTCACGACCGCCCGCAGGTCGCCCGACATCAGAACGACATCTGCCGCTTCTATGGCCACGTCCGTGCCCGTTCCGACAGCAAGACCGACATCGGCATGGGCCAGCGCGGGGGCATCGTTGATACCGTCACCAACATAGGCCAGCGTGCCGCCCGCTGTGCGCAGTTGCCCCAAGGCCGCGACCTTACCCTCTGGCAACACTTCGGCGACGACCTTGTCGATCCCGAGCTGACGAGCGATTTCGTTTGCGGTGGCCCGGTTGTCGCCGGTGATCATGGCGACGGTAAGCCCCATTCCATGCAGCGCGTCGATGGCCGATTTCGTTGTTGGCTTGACCGGGTCGGCAACGGCAAGAACGGCGGCGATCCGGCCATCTATCGCGGCGTAAAGAGGCGTCTTGCCCCGTTCGGCAAGCGATGCTCCTGCACTGGCAAGCGTGCTGTGATCCACCTTGCGGCCAACCATCAGCCGATCCGCACCGACCAGCACCTGCCGCCCGTCGATCCGTGCCGCCACCCCGAAGCCAGTCAGCGATTCGAAGCTTTCGGCTTCGACCGGCTCGACATGCTCCTGTTCCGCAGCCTGCTGAATTGCCCGTGCGATCGGATGTTCCGATCTCTGTTCTGCGGCGGCCAGAAGCCGCAGCACTTCGGGGCGCTCAAATCCATCCGCCAGGATCAGATCCGTGAGTTGCGGACGGCCTTCGGTCAGCGTGCCGGTCTTGTCGAGAGCAATCACGCTTGTGCCCGACAGCGTCTGAAGCGCTTCACCCTTTCGAAAGAGCACGCCCATTTCCGCTCCTCGCCCGGTTCCGACCATGATCGAGGTCGGCGTCGCCAGACCCATCGCGCAGGGGCAGGCGATGATCAGCACTGCGACGCCGGCAACCAGCGCGTGGGTCAGCGCAGGTTCAGGGCCGACAAGCAACCAGACGATCACGGTCAGCGCCGCCACGCCCATCACGGCAGGAACGAACCACATCGTGATTCGATCGACGAGCCCCTGGATCGGCAGCTTGGCGGCCTGAGCCGTTTCGACCATTCGAATGATCTGCGCCAGCACCGTGTGTTCGCCAACGGCAGTCGCGCGAAACGAAAAGGCGCCGGTGCCATTCACGGTCCCGCCCACCACACGGTCGCCCTCTGCCTTTTGAACCGGGACAGGTTCACCGGTCACCATGCTTTCGTCGATGTAGCTCTGCCCTTGCTGCACGATACCGTCCACCGCGATACGTTCACCGGGCCGCACATGCACGATGTCGCCGGTTGCAAGTTCTGCGATCGTCCGCTCCACGATCTTGCCGCCGCTCTCGACCCGAGCGGTCTTGGGCTGCAGCCCGACCAGCCGCGAAATGGCGGCGCCGGTGCGACCCTTGGCCCGGGCTTCAAGCAGCCGGCCCAGAAGTATCAATGTCACGATCACCCCGGCGGCTTCGAAATAGACGGCGCGCGCCGTGTCCGGCAACAGAGAGGGTAAGAAAGTCGCCACGGTCGAATAACTCCAGGCCGCGAAGGCCCCAAGCGCCACAAGGCTGTTCATGTCAGGCGCGCCTCGCAACAGCGCCGGGATGCCAACCGTAAAGAACCGGCGGCCGGGCCAGACCAGCACGAGCGTCGTCAGGATGAACTGTATCGTCCAGGACGTCTGTTGCCCAATGGTGCGGGCAATCCAGTGATGAAATTCGGGGACAATATGACCACCCATTTCAAGCACGAAGACCGGAAACGCCAGTAGCGCGGCAATCAGGGTCAGCCGCTTCAACTCTCGGCTTTCGTTTTCTTTGCGCGTCTCGAAACTGTCGACTTTTTCGCCAGAAATCGGAACCCTTGCCGGATAGCCGGTCTCGGTGAGCACCCGGGCCAGCGCCTCTGGCGTGGTCTGCCCCTGCAGAAAGGTGGCGGTCGCCTGCTCAAGTGCAAGATTGACGGAGACGTCCAACACTCCGGGAACGGCTGCAAGTATCTTGTCGACCCGGCCCACGCAGGATGCGCAGGACATGCCACCGACATCCAGCGTCACCGTTTCGGTGCGCGCGGGGTAGCCAGCTTTCCTGAGCGCGTCGACAACGCTGGACAGGTCATGCCCCGGCGCCAGTTCCAGTTGCGCCGTCTCGGTGGCGAGATTGACGGATGGCTCAAGAACTCCGGGCGTCGCGGCCAGCGCCCGTTCGACCCGGCCAACGCAACCAGCGCAAGACATGCCCTTTACCGCCAGTTTCACATGCAGATTCTTGTCCATGGCCGCCCATCCTTGATAACCTTGATTGCTATGTAGGGCTTCCACCAACTGGAAGGTCAAGAGCAGCCGGAACAATCAATTGGATTGCACAAGGCTTATCAAAACGAGGTCCTTTGGATGCGAAAGCACGGGAAAACAGAAAAGGGGGAGCGAATTTTGGCCCACCACTCCCCCTTCTTAATCCGATCCACCAAGATGTTGAGAGCTTGCCGGCGGTCCGGATCTTTCTGTTAGCGTTAACATAGCGTTTTCAGTTCGCTTGGACAAGCCTGATGTTTGCCGCTAACAATGAATTGTTGGGGATCGATCAGAGGGCCAAAAATGGCAACAAATGCACCGTCCAGCCCGCCGCCGCGCACATTGACGCTGCGCGATGTATCCGAAGCATCCGGCGTCAGCGAGATGACGGTCAGCAGAGTACTGCGCAATCGGGGCGATGTATCGGAAACGACACGAAACAAGGTTCTTCAGGCGGCAAAGGATCTTGGATATGTTCCCAACAAGATCGCGGGTGCGCTTGCATCCCAGCGCGTTAACCTTGTGGCCGTGATCATTCCTTCCCTGTCGAACATGGTCTTCCCCGAGGTCCTGACCGGAATTTCGGAAGTGCTGGACGAAACGCCCCTGCAACCTGTCTTCGGTGTGACGAACTACCAGCCCGAACGGGAAGAGAAGGTCTTGTACGAGATGCTCTCGTGGCGGCCATCAGGCGTCATCATTGCCGGCCTCGAACATTCCGAGGCGTCGAAGGCAATGCTGAAGGCCGCCGGCATCCCGGTTGTCGAAATCATGGATGTCGACGGCGAACCCATCGATTCCATGGTCGGCATTTCGCACCGCCGGGCCGGTCGCGAAATGGCCAATGCCATTGTCGAGGCGGGCTATGAACATATCGGTTTTCTCGGAACCAAGATGCCGCTGGACCATCGGGCCAGGAAGCGCTTCGAAGGCTTCACGGAAGCACTCGCGAAGTCCGGCCTCGAGGTCGAGGACCAGGAGTTTTACTCTGGCGGCTCAGCGCTTGCCAAGGGACGGGAGATGACAGAGACCATCCTGACGCGCAGCCCCAATCTGGATTTCCTGTATTATTCGAACGACATGATCGGCGCGGGTGGCCTGCTGTACTGTCTCGACAAGGGCATCGCCGTCCCGCAGCAGATCGGCCTCGCCGGGTTCAACGGTGTCGAACTACTGGACGGATTGCCCCGGCAACTGGCGACCATGGACGCCTGCCGGGCGGAAGTCGGCCGGGCTGCCGCCCATATCATCGCCAAACGAGTGTCGGACCCAAATGCACAGCCCGGCGAAAGGATCGTGCTCAAACCGCAGATCGACTTTGGCGACACGCTCTTGCGGCGCTGAAGATGCATCCGAATCCGGCCTTTCACACTGCAAGCGACCGCGACAACCTGACATTCGCGCGCCAGCGGGCTTTTGGCGTTCTCTCGGTCAATGCCGACCCCGCGCCGCTGCTGTCTCACATTCCTTACAGGCTGTCTGATGACGGTAGCACGGCGTCGCTGCATCTGGTCCGGTCAAATCCGATTGTCCGCCTTCTGACAGAGCCTAAACCAGCAGTTTTGGCGGTTTCCGGGGCAGACAGCTATGTGTCGCCGGACTGGTATGAAATCCCCGACCAGGTCCCGACGTGGAACTACGTGGCCGTTCACCTGCGCGGCACGCTGGAACAGCGCCCGCAAGACGAGCTTCGGGAGGTGCTTGACCATCTCACCGACTTCTTTGAAACCCAACTCGCGCCGAAACCGGTCTGGCGCACGGACAAGATGCCGTCTGACCTGATGGACCGCATGATGCGGATGATCGTGCCGTTCCGATTGCAGGTCACATCGGTGGATGGCACCTGGAAACTTGCCCAGAACAAGCCCGATAGCGCCCGATTGTCCGCCGCAACCCATGTTGGCCGCTGCGGGATCGGTCTGGAGGCGCAGCTGATCGCCGCTCTCATGGCCCGGCTGCCAAACTCTTGATTGGACTCGGGGGCTTGGGCTTCCTACATTAAGCCAGACTTTGCCTTGGAGGGTTCGATGCCTTTGCCCATTGCCCCGATCGCCGGACTGGCGCTGCGCTATGGTGCGGTCGCCGTAACGACCTACGCCCTGACCCGGCGCATCAGCATTCAGCGCGGCCACTATGACCAGCGCGGCGAAGACGCCATGGACGATGTCGGCGAAGGTATTTCCGTCCGGCGCGAGCCCGAACAGGTAAATGGCGCGACCCGGTTCCGCCGCGTCGTGCGTGTCGGGCAGGATGGTCCGGGCATCGAGATCGACATCACCGCGCTTGGGCGCATTCGCTTCCGAAAGGTCTGAAATGAGGCTCTATTCCTCCGAAACCTCCCCCTACGCGCGTAAGGTGAGGGTGCTTCTTCACGAAACCGGGCAATCCGACGAGGTCGAAATCGTCGGCGTATCGGGCAATCCCCTCGATACGCAATCCATGCCTCTGGCGCAGAACCCGCTTGGCAAGCTGCCGGCCCTTGCACGCGACGACGGCCCGGCGATTTATGACAGCCGGGTCATCTGCCGTTATCTGGATGCCCGCGCCGGCGGCAAGTTCTATCCCGAAGGCAACCGCCTTTGGGAAACCCTGACGCTGGAAGCGACAGCGGACGGCATAATGGATGCCGCGATTCTCATGGTCTACGAAGCTCGTATCAGGCCGGAAGACAAACGTTTCCCGGAATGGGTCGAAGGGCAGTGGGGCAAGATCGCGCGCGCGCTGACAGCCTTGAATTCACGCTGGATGAGTCACCTGAACGGTCCGCTCGATATGGGTCAGATCGCAGTCGCCTGCGCGCTGGGATACCTCGACTTCCGGCATGGGGACCGCAAGTGGCGGGCCGGAAACGACGCTCTTGCCGATTGGTTCAAGAAATTCGAAACCCGCAGCAGCTTTGCGGCAACGACACCGCCCAAAGGCTAGAAGCCGAAGCTGACCCCGAGGTTGAACGCATTGGTGATGATGTCGGTTTCCAAGGTCCCACCGCTGCCAAGTTCGGCTTCGTTCATTGAATAGGTACCCTTGTATTCGCCAAAGACCGACCAGCGGTCGTTGATGGAATAACTTGCACCGGCCACCCATTGCACGGCGGGGCCGGTCACCTGGTATTCAAACACCCTGCCGCCGGGTGAAGTGACTTCGACATGCGGAATGGACAGTCCGACGCCGCCGCCGACATAGGGCGTGACCGGCAGATTGGTATCTGGCCAGCGCCGCCAGGCGTTGAGCGTGAGGATGTTCAGCCCGTCCGAAAATTCGAAATGCGAAAACCCGCTGTCATCAAGCGTCTCGTCATCGGCATAGACCTTGGAATGGGTGAAATCCACGCCCCAGCCGAAGGTATCGCTCTGCCACCGGGTCCAGCGTGCACCCCAGTAAGGCGGCATGTCGAATGATCGGCCTTCCCAGCCCGCAGAGAAATCCAGCTTGCCAACACCACCGGGGTCGCGGCCCGTAACACCGCTATGAGGGGACCCCTGCACGCCGCCATAAAAGCTGAACTGATCCTCGGCCATGGCGGCCCCGGAAATCATCACCCCTGCACAGGTAGTCAGCAGCAGCTTGCGCATCGTCAACGAATCCTTATTTCGTTGTTATCCCCAACTCTTAGCACATAAACACTTCTGGTTGGAGTTCAATCCAAAATTGTAAAGCAAGCGTTACCACCGTTGGCTTGCGGACACACCGCGACAGTCTGACGCCACTGCGCCCGATTGTCTGCTGGACGCGGGGCGGATGCCTCGCTAAAAGCGCCATGCGAAGGCTGCGGGTGACCGTAGCCCCCAAACTATTGTGCCGGGGTAACCGGCCGGGAAATGGAGAATTGCTCGTGTCCCACGTCGAAGAACACGAAGGTACCCGCCGCGACTTCCTGTACTACGCTACGGCTGGTGCTGGCGTCGTTGCAACTGGTGCTGCCGTCTGGCCGTTGGTCAACCAGATGAACCCCTCTGCCGATGTGCAGGCACTGTCGTCGATCCGGGTCGACATTTCCGGCGTCGAGCCGGGGACGCAGTTGACCGTCAAGTGGCTGGGTAAACCGGTTTTCATCCGCCGCCGCACCCCGCAAGAGATCGAAGCAGGTCGCGCGGTCGCGCTGTCGGATCTCGTCGATCAGGGCGCGGAAAACGCCAACCTGAATGGCGCAGCAACCGCCGAGGATCAGAACCGCACGCTGGACGAAGCCGGCGAATGGCTGGTGATGATGGGCGTTTGCACCCATCTGGGCTGTGTTCCGATCGGCAACGAGTCCGGTGACTTCGGCGGCTGGTTCTGCCCCTGCCATGGTTCCCATTACGACACCGCGGGCCGAATTCGCAAAGGCCCCGCCCCCCGCAACCTCCCGGTTCCTGTCGCTGTGTTCGACGGTGAAACCACCCTCGTCCTCGGATAACGGAGCGCAAGATGGCTGGTATTCCACACGACCATTACGAACCCAAGTCCGGGTTTGAGAAATGGCTTAACAACCGGCTCCCGGTTGTGGGCCTGATTTATGACACGCTGTTCATCCCTACTCCCAAGAACCTGAACTGGTGGTGGATCTGGGGAATCGTTCTGGCGTTCTGCCTGGTTATGCAGATCGCGACGGGCATCGTGCTTGCGATGCATTACACCCCGCATGTCGACATGGCCTTTGCCTCGATCGAACATATTATGCGCAACGTGAATGGCGGCGCCCTGCTGCGTTACACGCATGCCAATGGCGCCTCGCTGTTCTTCTTTGCGGTCTATGTCCATATGTTCCGCGGCCTCTTCTACGGCTCTTACAAGTCGCCGCGCGAAGTGACCTGGATCATCGGGATGCTGATCTACCTCGCGATGATGGCGACGGGCTTCCTTGGCTACGTTCTGCCTTGGGGCCAGATGTCTTTCTGGGGCGCTACGGTTATCACCGGCCTCTTCGGCGCGATTCCCTTCATTGGCGAACCGCTGCAGACTTGGCTTCTGGGTGGGCCGGCCGTCGGCAACCCGACACTGAACCGCTTCTTCTCGCTGCACTATCTCCTGCCCTTCGTGATCGCCGGGCTGGTCATCGTGCATATCTGGGCCTTCCACACGACCGGCAACAACAACCCAACGGGTGTTGAAGTTCGCCGTGGCTCGAAAGCCGAGGCAGAAAAGGACACGCTTCCGTTCTGGCCCTATTTCGTAATCAAGGACCTGTTCGCGCTCGTCGTGATCCTGGTGGTGTTCTTCGCCATTGTCGGTTTCATGCCGAACTTCCTTGGGCACCCTGACAACTATATCGAGGCAAACCCGCTCTCGACGCCTGCGCATATCGTTCCCGAATGGTACTACCTGCCCTTCTACGCGATCCTGCGTGCCTTCACCTCGGATGTCTGGGTCGTGCAGATCGCCAGCTTTGTCACCGGTGGCATCATCGACGCCAAGTTCTTCGGCGTTCTGGCGATGTTCGGATCGATCTTCGTGATGGTTCTGGTGCCGTGGCTTGATACCTCAAGCGTCCGTTCGGGCCGCTACCGCCCGATGTTCCGCTGGTGGTTCTACCTGCTGGTTATCGACTTCGTCGTCCTGATGTGGTGTGGCGCCATGCCGGCGGAACCGCCTTATTCGATCATTTCGCTGATCGGCGCCGCCTATTGGTTTGCGTATTTCCTCGTTATCCTGCCAATCCTTGGCGTGATCGAGAAACCGCTGCCGCAACCTGCGACGATCGAAGAAGACTTCAATGACCATTATGCGCATGATGCGCATCCGGCCGAGTAAGAAAGGATCAAGACCGATGATCAGGAAACTTACCCTTTCTGTGCTCGCCGCGCTGGCCATGACCACTGGGGGCGCTTTCGCCGCTGGCGGTGAAGGCGGCCATATCGAGAACATCGCTTTCTCGTTTGACGGCCCCTTCGGCACATACGACCAGGCCCAGCTTCAGCGTGGCCTTCAGGTCTACACCGAGGTCTGTTCGGCCTGCCACGGCCTGAAGTACGTTCCCTTCCGGGATCTTGAGGCACTGGGCTACGACGCCGCACAGGTCCGCGCTTATGCGGCCAGGTTCGACATCTTTGATCCGGAACTGGAAGATACCCGGCCCGGACTGCCGACAGACCACTTCCCGAAATCCTCGCTGTCCAACGCACCGGACCTGTCGATGATGGCCAAGGCGCGTGCCGGCTTCCACGGACCCTTCGGGCTGGGGATCAACCAGCTCTTCAAGGGCATCGGCGGACCGGAATATATCGTTGCCCTGCTGAACGGCTACACGGGTGAGGAAAAGGAACAGGCCGGGACGGTTCTATACGAAAACCACATCTTCCCGGGTGGTCTGATCGCCATGAGCCCGCCCCTGTCGGATGAGCTTGTCGAATATGCCGACGGTCATGCCAATGATGCGCATCATCTGGCAGTGGACGTTGCTGCCTTCCTGATGTGGGCGGCCGAACCCAAGATGATGGCACGCAAGCACCTCGGCTTCATGAGCGTCTTCTTCCTCGGTTTCCTGGCAGTGCTTCTGTACCTGACCAACAAGCGCATCTGGGCGCCGGTCAAGGGCCGCAAGCAGGCCTGAAACCCAAGGCACTCAAAAAGACCTAGGAACGCGCCCTTCGGGGCGCGTTTCTTGTTTCAGGGATCACCCCAGATAGTCACGCAGATGATCTGGCGGATTGTCGAAAAGCTCTTTCGTTGGCACCGGGGCCGCGGCCACCCCGTCGGCAACGACGATCGTCTGATCTGCGATTCGCAACGCGTCTTCAGGGTTGTGGGTGACCATCAACACCGTCGCGCGCTCTGCCCGTGCAAGCTCTGCCACGAGGTCCAGCATTTCGACCCGCAAAGCCGGTCCGAGCGCTGCAAAGGGTTCGTCCAGCAGAATCAGCGGCTTGCCCCGAACAAGCACCCGCGCCAGCGTGACCCGGCTTTGTTGCCCGCCAGACAGCGCGGCTGGCTTGCGATCTTCCAGCCCCTGCAAACCAACTCGGTCCAGCGCTGTCCTGACCTTGCCCTTATCTGCGTCGGCCAGCCGCAATGACGGGCTGATGCCCAGCGCGACATTCTGAAGAGCCGTCAGATGCGGAAAAAGGTTGTTGTCCTGAAAGACGATCGACAGCGGTCGCTCACCGGGCGCGGCCTTGGTGATATCCCTGTCGTCCCATAGAACCTGCCCGGCGACCGGGGCAAAGAACCCCGAGATCACGCTCAGAAGTGTTGATTTCCCGGCCCCCGACGGCCCGATAACCGCGACGATTGCGCCGGTCGGGACAGTAAAGTCGGCTGTAAGCCGAAAATCGTCCTGCCGGATCTCCAGTCCGTCAACCGTCAGCATTGATACGTCCCCCGCGATCGAACAGCCAGAACAGCGCCAGCGACAGTGCCAGCAGCAAAAGCCCCGCCGCCGCCGCCGCCTCTGTCTGATAGGCCGCCATCAGACGGTACATCTGCAGCGGCAATGTCGCGGCCTGCGGATCGGCGAACAAGGCCACGACACCCAAATCGCCCATGCTCAGCGCTGCCGCCAGACCCGCGGCGAAGCCCACAGGCCCGCGCAATCTTGGCAGGTAGAGATGCCTGATCCTTGCCCAGCCAAGAAGTGAAAGGCTGTCGGCAAGCTGCCCGAACTGGCGATCCACCTGCGCAACAGCCGGAACCAGAATACGCAGCGCGAACGGCAGGCTCATCAGTGCATTCACCAGCGCGGTGATCGGCAAGGCGATCGAAACAGGGTCTACATATGGATAGATGAGGATGAAAAGCCCCGTTCCTACGACCAAAGGGGACGCGGAAATCGCAAGATACCCAACGCCCTCAAGCATTCTCTTGGCGAGTGTGCCACGCATGGCGGCGATGGCAAAGGACAGCGCCAGCGACAGGACAACCGTCAGCCCCGCCGCACAAAGTGCAACGACCACGGATCTTGCTGCGGCGCTTCCAACCGACGCCGGCAGCCTAGGCAGACCGCGGACCCCATCAAGCGCCACCATCCCCAGCGGCACCAGCAGAAACAACGCCGCCGATAGGATCAAGCCTGCGTCGAGCCAGCGCAGGGCGATTCCGCGGGCATCCCAGCGCTCGACAGTGCGATCCAGCCCTGCGCCGCCGACCTCAGGCACCTGAACCCACATGGCAACGGCTGCAGCGACAGCACAGATCGCGAATTGCAAAAGACCCAGAAGCGCCGCGCTTGCAAGGTCGAATTCAAACCGGAAGGCCTGGTAGATTGCCAGTTCCACGGTCGTGGCCTTCGGTCCTCCGCCCAGCGCGAGCGCCACGGCAAAACTCGTGGTGCAAATCAGGAAGATCACCATGAACGCGCCGGGTACGGTGGCCTTCAGCATCGGGCGCTCCAGAACCCGCGCCACATCCCCTGTGGTAAACCCCAGCGACCCGGCCAACCTGAACCGCTCTGCGGGGATCGACGACCAGCCTTGCAAGATCAGCCGCGTCGCCAGTGGCAGATTGAAGAACACATGCGCCAGCACCACTCCGTGCAGGCCATAGATCTGGATCTGCGGCAAGCCAACGGTTTCGAAAAGGTGACTAACAAGGCCATTTCGCCCGAAAACGGCCAGCAACCCAAAGACCGCGACGATAACCGGCAGGATGAACGGTGCACCGAGTATCGTGATCAGGGCTGCCCGCCCCGCGAATCTGCGCCGCGCCAGCGCACGGGCCACCGGAACAGCCAGCGCCGTGCTGATGGCTGCCGACAGAAGCGCCTGCAACAGCGTGAAGCGCACCGCGGCCCAATCGGATCCGGTCAGACCGGCCCAGCCTTCGGCGCGAAGCGCAACTGCCGCCAATGTGCCAAGCGTCAGCGCCGCCACGAGAAGTGCGGCGCCGACACCCGGCCAAAGCCGGATCAGCGGCTGAGCGCGTTCAGCCATTCCTGCAACGCCTCGTCCCTGACCTGCGCGGCTTCCGCTGCCGGGTACAGAAGCGACTTTTCCGGTTTCGCCAACGTGTCAAACCCCTTCGGCAGCCCTGCGGCGGGCAATCGGGCCGGGTACATCCAGTTGGTTTCCGGGATTACGGCCTGAAACGCATCGCTCAGGATGAAGGCCATGAACTGATCGGCCAGCGCGGGCTGGTCGGTCGCGGCAACCTTGGCCGCCACCTCGATCTGCATATAGTGCCCCTCCGTGAAGGCAGCCGCATGCTTGCTGTCGTCATTTTCAGCGATCAGGTGATAGGCGGGCGATGTCGTGTAAGACAGGACCATGTCCGCCTCGCCGTCCAAGAACATGCCATAGGCCTCTGACCAGCCCTTGGTCACCGTCACGATATTGTCCGCCAGCCCTTCCCAGATCTCCGTGGCACGCGGCCCGTAAGCCGACTTGATCCAAAGCAAGAGCCCAAGACCCGGTGTCGAGGATCGGGGATCCTGAATCACGATCTTGAGATCGCTCGCAGCCAGTTCCTCAAAGGATTTTGGCGGGTTAGAGACTGTATTCTCGTCAAACACAAATGCGAAGTAGCCCCAGTCGAATGGCACGAAGGTCTCGTCCGAAAACGCAACTGGCAGGTCCAGGGCATCAAGGACCAGCCCGTGCGGCGCGAAAATGCCGGTCTCTGCAGCGCTGGCGGTCAGGTTGGTATCCAGCCCCAGCACGATATCGGCGTCGGTCCGCGCCCCTTCCAGCCGGACACGGGCCAGAACGGCCGCGCCGTCCCCTGCGGTCACGAATTGCAGGTCGCAGCCGCATTCCGCCTCGAACGCCTGTTCGATCTGCGGTCCCGGCCCCCAGTCCGAGGCAAAGCTGTCATAGGTATAAACGCTCAGAACGGGTTTCTCCTCTGCCATGGCCACGCTGGCCAGTGTCAGAAGTCCCGTCGCGATCAGAGTTGCTTTCATCATCTCTCCATTTGCGAACGGGCGGGGTTCGGGTGGAGAAAGATCTCACCTTCCCTCCGCCGGTGTTAGCCGGTTCAGGTTCAACGGGTCCGCTTGCGCATCTCAGCACCGGAACAAGTCCGGTGCACCCCGAGGTAAGGTTGTATCTATGCCCCAAACCGGATCGCGGCAAGGCAAAACCCCTTGAGGCAGGGCAAAGCCCCGGCTAGACCGCTTGCAAAGGAGCGCCCGAAATGAGCCTGAACACCTTTGGCCACCTCTTCCGCGTCACCACCTGGGGTGAATCGCACGGCCCCGCCCTGGGCGCGACCGTCGACGGCTGCCCGCCGGGCGTCCCGCTGGAGGCGTCGATGATCCAGCACTGGCTCGACCTGCGCAAACCGGGGCAGAACAAATACACCACCCAGCGGCGTGAGGCCGATGAGGTCGAGATCCTGTCCGGCGTCTATGAAGGCCATACGACCGGCACACCGATCCAGTTGATGATCCGCAACACCGACCAGCGGTCCAAGGACTATGGCGACATCGCCGAAAAGTTCCGCCCCGGTCATGCCGACATTACCTACTGGCAGAAATACGGCATCCGCGATCCGCGCGGCGGCGGCCGGTCCTCGGCCCGCGAAACCGCAGCACGCGTTGCGGCCGGCGGCGTGGCACGCGAGGCGGTCAGGGCCTTGGTGCCCGGCCTGCAGATCAAGGGCTACATGGTGCAGATGGGACCACACCAGATTGACCGGGATCGCTTCGACTGGGACCAAATCGACGCCAATCCGTTCTGGACGCCAGACGCAGTGGCGGCGGCGGACTGGGCCGGCTATCTCGATGGCCTTCGTAAATCGGGAAGTTCTGTCGGTGCCGTGATCGAGGTCGTCGCCAAAGGTGCGCCGGCTGGCCTCGGTGCGCCGATTTATGCCAAGTTAGATACTGATATCGCTGCCGCAATGATGTCTATCAATGCGGTCAAGGGCGTCGAGATCGGCGAGGGCATGGCGGCCGCAACCCTGACAGGCGAAGCCAATGCGGATGAGATCTTCATGGGCAATGACGGCAAGCCGCGGTTTTCATCGAACCATGCCGGCGGTATCCTGGGCGGAATCTCGACAGGTCAGGACATCGTCACGCGGTTCGCCGTCAAGCCGACCAGTTCGATCCTGACGCCCCGCAAGACCATAACAAAGTCGGGCGCGGAAACAGAGATCGTCACCAAGGGCCGGCATGATCCTTGCGTCGGCATTCGTGCCGTCCCGGTGGGAGAGGCGATGATGGCCTGCGTCATCCTCGACCATCTTCTGCTGCACCGCGGGCAAATCGGCGATACGGCCGGCAAGATAGGCTAGGACGTGGCCGCGCCCAGAGCGGTGTCCATCAGCGCCTTGATATCCTTGCGCGATGTTCCCGCCACGATCCGACCGAGTTCCTGGTTGCCTTTCAGAACGACCAGCGTCGAACGCCGTGGAATGTTCAGCGACTTGGTCAGATCATCGTCCGCGTAGCTGTCCCAGTCGATCGAAACGAACGTCACATTATCCAGATAGGCGGGGTTCTCTGCCTGCAACGTCTTGATGACACTGGCTTGCGCCCGGCAGGTCGAACACCAGCTGGCGCTGAAATCCAGAAACAGCGTCTCCCCCGCCGCCAGACGCTTGGTCACCATCCCCGGCTCATACTCGATACCGGTGTCGAACCCGGCAAGGGCCGGAAGTGCCGGCACCGTGCTAACCGCCGCCGTCAGGATCAGGAAGTCTCTGCGAAACATCGGAATTCTCCTATTTAGATACTAGAATCGGACGGACAGGCCGATGAGCCATTCCGGCATGTTGTCCAGCGCCCAGCCCTCGATGACGTGATGAACACGCAACAGAAGCGCAAGCCCGACAGCCACGAAGACGCCGCCCATGATCGGCCGGGAAAGCGTCGCCATGCGCCGCATGAGAGCCTGACGCCGCTGGATCGCTGACCGCGCGCCATAGCCAAGGCCGATGACGACAGTCGATACGCCCAGCGCGAACGTCAGCATGATCGCAAATGCCAGCCCAAGGCTTTCGCCGGAACTGGCAAGCCCGATGGCCCCGCCCAATGTCGGCCCGATGCATGGGCTCCATACTGCGCCAAGCAGCATCCCTCCAAGCATCTGCCCTGCAAACCCGTCCCGATTGACCAGGTCCATCCGCGAATCCGCCTCGGCAGAAATACCGGCAGTGGCACTGGCAAAACGCGAAGACGCCTGCGGGAGCAGCAGAACCAGACCGAAGCCAATCATCAGAACCGCTCCGGCATCAGCCACCATTTCCTCGGTAATGCCGATGCTTCGACCCAGAACCGTGACGAGCATCCCCAGCGTAATGAACGAAAGGCTCATCCCCAGCGCGACCGCGACCGGCCCGGCGCGACCGTCCTGCAAGGATGTCGCAAGGACAATCGGCAAGATCGGCAGGACACAAGGGTTGATCAGTGTCAGAAGCCCGGCGAGATATGCAAAAACCAATTCCATCCGCTCAGGCTTAAGCGCTTGGCCTTGGTCCTGTCACCAAAACTCGGGTTACATTCGATCAAATGCGCGTCACCGGTGGTCTCTTTGAGATCTGCACCGCAAGGATGCCGGCGGCGATGATGACGACGCCCAGGAGATCGAGCGGCCCGAGAGCCTCACCCAAAAGCGCAGATGCGATGGCCACCCCGAAGAAGGGATTGAGGAAATGAAACGTCGCCGCGCGAACCGCTCCGATCCGGTTCACAAGCGTGAACCAGACCCATGTCGCCACCAGCCCGGGAACCAGCGTCGTATAGCTGAAGGCTGCGATCAGCCGCCATGTCCAGTTGACCTCCCAGCTTTCAGTCAGAACCGCAACCACGGCCAGCGCCGCGCTGCCAACCAACATCTGCAACCCGACGATCATCAGCACATTGCCGCCCGAAGACGCGCCGCGAACCGTCAGCGTGGCTATGGCCAGCGCCGCCACTCCGATCAGGCACAGGGCAACGCCGTAGGGGTCGGTCCCGTCACCCAGCCGCGTTCCCATGATGATCGCAACGCCGACCAAACCTGCAACCAGCCCGGCCAGCCCCAGCGGGCGAACCTTGTCGCCGAACACGATCCACCCGAGAAGCGCGACCAGAAGCGGCATGGTCGATGCGATGATCGCCGCCAGTGACGCCTCGACTGTCCGCATCGCCACGAAATAGGCACCAAGGTAGATGGCGTTCTGGCATATTCCGAAGATCAGGGTCGATTTTCGCTGCGCCTTTGTCAGGTGCCAGCTTTGGCCCAGAGCGCGGGCGATACCGATGGCCAGCAGGCCCGATATCAGGAAGCGGATGGCCAGCGCCGTCACAGGCGGCGCATCCAGCACGATGATCCGGGCGGAGGTAAAGGCAGAAGACCACATGAAGGCAAAGGCAAGCCCCATGCCTATAGCGCGAAAATCCATACCTACCTCAACGTAAAAGGGCCGCCCGCCGGGCGACCCTTTCGCATATCGAAGCGGAAGGCAATGTCAGTCGTTGACGCTGTCCTTGAGAGCCTTGGCAATGGTCATCTTGACCACCTTGTCGGCATCCTTGTGGATCTGCTCGCCTGTGGCGGGGTTGCGTACCATGCGGGCCGGACGCGCGCGGCACATGATCTTGCCGACGCCCGGAAGCGTGACCGAACCACCTGCAGATACTTCCTTGGTGATGATTGCGATGATCGCGTCAAGTGCGGCAGCGCCCGTCTTCTTGTCGGTTCCCATTTCGTCGGCCATTGCAGCCACGAGCTGGGTCTTTGTCATTGGTTTCGCCATGTATGTTCTCCTCGTCCTCCCCTGAACTTGGGGCTTATTCGCAGAATCTAACGGAATATTGAGGGCAGACACAACAATTTGTGTGCACTTTGGGCGGAAAAACACGCATTTTGTGGGTAAATTGCCCTTAGGTTATAGGAATGCGGTCTCTTCAAAGCTCCTCAGCTTGCGCGAATGGATACGTTCCAGTGGCATCTCGCGGAGCGTCTCCATCGCCTGAATCCCGATCAGAAGGTGCCGCGCGACCTGTGTCTTGTAGAAATCCGATGCCATTCCGGGCAGTTTCAGTTCTCCATGCAGCGGCTTGTCAGAGACGCAAAGCAGGGTTCCATAGGGCACCCGGAAGCGGAAACCATTGGCCGCAATCGTTGCGCTTTCCATGTCCAGCGCAATCGCGCGGGACTGTGACAAGCGCTGCACCGGACCCGACTGATCGCGCAATTCCCAGTTCCGGTTGTCGATCGTGGCCACGGTTCCGGTCCGCATGATCCGCTTCAGCTCGTAGCCTTCCAGCATCGTCACCGCCTCGACCGCATCCTCCAGCGCAATCTGGATCTCGGCCAGCGGCGGGATTGGCACCCAGACGGGCAGGTCATCGTTCAGAACGTTGTCCTCGCGCAGATAGGCATGGGCCAGAACGAAATCCCCCAGCCGCTGACTGTTGCGCAGCCCGGCGCAATGGCCGACCATCAGCCAGGCATGCGGACGAAGCACAGCGATATGATCCGTCGCGGTCTTCGCATTCGATGGGCCAACGCCGATATTGACCAGAGTTATGCCACCGCTGCCCTTGCGCTTGAGGTGATAGGTCGGCATCTGCGGCAGTTTCGCCGGGGCCTCCATTTGGTCTTTCGGGCCCGTGATAGACACGTTTCCGGGGCCAACAAACTCTGTATAGCCGCTGTTCGGGTCGCCCAGAACCATCCGCGCGTAGGCCTCGAATTCCTCGACATAGAACTGGTAGTTCGTGAACAGCACGTGGTTCTGGAAATGCTCGGCATCGGTTGCGGTGTAATGCGACAGCCGCGCCAGCGAATAATCCACCCGCTGCGCGGTGAACGGCGCAAGCGGCGATGACCCGTCGGGATAATGGAACCCGTAGCCATTCACGATATCGTCATGCGTTGTCGCCAGATCCGGCACATCAAAGACATCTCGCAGGGTGAACTGCATTACCCCTTCATGCGGGACGGTCACATTCGCCTCGTTCGCAACCGCGAAATGCACCGGCATCGGCGTTCCCGACGCGCCGATCACAACCGGAACGCCGTGGTTCCGGATCAACAGTTCGATCTGCTGCTTGAGATAGTTGGCGAATAGATCCGGCCGCGTTACCGTGGTCGAATATGTACCGGGAACGGCAACATGACCGAAGCTAAGACGGCTGTCGGCCGCCGCATAGCTTGTCGTCGTCATCCGGATCTCGGGATAGAAGGCGCGATACCGCGTTGGCGGCTTCGGACCGGTAACCGTTTCCGAAAACCTGTCGCTCAAGAAATCAATCGACGCCCGATAGATCTCTGTCAGTCGCTCCACGGCGGCGCCGGCATCAAAGAACGCCTCTGGCGCCGGGGCCCTCGGGGTCTCGATCGGCAGGTTCGGCTCTGTTGCGTCCATCAAACGTCCTCGAATAGCTCTGTGATCTCGAATTTGGTGACATCGACCAGACCCAGATCAGAAATTCGCAACTCTGGTATGACGACCAAAGCCAGAAGTGAATGCTGCATATAAGCGTTGTTGAGCGTGCAGCCACATTCGGCCATGGCTGCCACCATTCGGTCCGCCTTGGCAGCGACTTCGCGCGCCGGGCTGTCCGACATCAGACCGGCGACCGGCAGTTCGACCAGCGCGATTTCCTGCCCGTCCTTGAAAACGGTGATGCCGCCGCCGACTTCTCCCAGCCGGTTTGCGGCCAATGCCATATCCTCGCGGCTGGTGCCCACGACGATCATGTGATGGCTGTCGTGCGCGACCGTGCTGGCCAGCGCCATCCGGCCCTTGTAGCCGAACCCCGAGACGAACCCGTTGACGACGTCGCCGGTCGCGCGATGGCGTTCGACCAGCGCGATCTGGCAGACGTCATTCGATTCGTCGCCCTGCACAACAGTGTCTATCACAGGCAAATCGGCGGTCAGCGCCTTTGTCGGTGCCTGATTTTCGACGACACCGATGACCTTGGCCGTCACCCGGTTGGCACCTTGCGGTGCCTTCACTTCAAAATCGCCGTCAGAAAGTTTCTTGCCCAGATGAACCGTTGCCCTCGAATCGTCCGGCCAGTCCAGATGCGGGCAATCGACAAGAATTTTCCCGGCTTCTGCGACTGTGATGCCGCGGGCGATGACCCGGTTGATCGGCAGGCTCACCAGATCGTCCGTCAGCACCAGATCGGCCCTCCGCCCCGGGGCGATCGACCCCAGTTCCCGTTCCAGTCCGAAATGGGTCGCGGTGTTGATGGTGGCCATTTGTAGCGCGATCACCGGATCACAGCCGCAGGCGATGGCATGGCGTACGACCCGGTTCATGTGGCCTTCGTTTACCAGTGTGCCGGAATGACAATCGTCAGTGCAGAGGATGAAGTTGCGTGGGTCCAGCCCCTTCTTGGTCACGGCCGTAATCTGGCTTTCAACGTCATACCAGGCCGACCCCAGCCGCATCATTGACCGCATGCCGTTACGGACGCGCGCGATTGCGTCGGCCTCTGCCGTACCTTCGTGATCGTCGGCGGCACCACCGGCGACATAGGCGGAAAAGGCCGGTCCCTTGTCGGGTGATGCATAATGCCCGCCCACCACCTTGCCCGCCCGCATGGTTGCGGCCATCTCGGCCAGCATCTGCGGACTGCCATTGATCACACCGGGGAAATTCATCATCTCGCCCAGCCCGATGATCCCCGGCCAGGCCATTGCCTCGGCCACATCCTCGGCGCTGATCTCAAAGCCAGTGGTTTCCAGCCCGGGGGCGGATGGCGCGCAGCTTGGCATCTGGGTGTAGATATTGACCGGCTGCAACAGCGCTTCGTCATGCATCAGACGGACACCGCGCAGACCGAGCACATTGGCGATTTCATGCGGGTCGGTAAACATCGTCGTCGTGCCGTGCGGGATCACGGCGGCAGCGAATTCCGCGGGCGTCAGCATGCCGCTTTCGATATGCATATGCCCGTCGCAAAGTCCGGGAATCAGGAACTGGCCGTCAGCCTCCATCAACTGGGTGTCGGGCCCGATGCAATGCGAGGCATCCGGACCGACATAGGCAAAACGCCCGTCCGCGATCGCCACCTGCCAATCATCCAGAACTTCACGGCTCTGAACATTCACCAGTGCGCCGCCTCGGATAACGAGGTCTGCAGCTTCACGCCCTGCCGCAACCGCGACCAGCCGCGCGGCACTGTCTTCCCATGATTTCATTGCAGGTTTTTCCATGAACCAATTGTCAGGAAATTCAGGCGGGGTGCAAGACCCAAACCCATGGGCGCAATAGGGGCCGCGCGTTTCCGCGCAGCCCCTATTGGCGATTTCTGAAAGTCTGCCGCCTACATCTCGAGGATTTCGACGACCTCGACTGTTCCGCCATCGTTCAGGATCGGGCAACCCTGCGCAATCTTGTTTGCAGCCGCCTGATCCGCCGCGCTGACGACCGTGAAACCCGATAGCGGATTTGATCCGCCATTGGCCACTATGTCTTTGTTAGTGACTGTATTTGACTTTCCAACGGGGCCTCCGGGGTATGTCACCTTGTCGCCCATGCCCTCGTACCAGGCATTCCAGGCGGCCATGACACGCTGCCCCTCCTCGGGCGACTCCGGCATCTTGCCACCATGGTATGCAAATATGAAATTGGCCATTTCTTCTCTCCCTGTGTTCTAGGCGTTTGCCAGACGTTCGAGCTTGCGCAGGGAAGAACTCCACCCCTGCTCGTGGTTGGCCGCCACATCGTCGCCTGGCAAATCGACATGGCTCAGTTCGAATTCCGTGCCGCCGTTCGCAGCAGGCACCAGCCGGATCGTGACATGGCTTTCGACTCCGCGCTTGTCGTGCTCGTCATGCCAGGCCCAAGTGAAACCGACCATGTGCGGCGGGTCGACCTTGGTGACATGCCCTGACACCTTGAAGCGCTGCCCTTTGGCATTCATCATCACCGACATCCATGGCCCGGGCCTGTCGAAGGCCAAGTGCTGCTCGGGCAGGGTCATCCCCTCGGGTCCCCACCATTTCAGCAAGTGCTCTGTTCTAGAGACATATTCGAAGACTTTTTCGGGCGGTGCCCGAAAGCTTCGAGTGATTGTCAGCGCGGTCATCTCTCACGCCTCACCAAGGGCGATGGCCAGCCGGTCGATGCTGGTTTCCCAGAAATCCCGGTGGTTCATCATCCAGTCGCCGATCGTCCGCATTGCTTCAGGCGCGACACGATAGATCCGACGCTGCGCATCGATCCGCCGCGTCACCACTCCTGCCTCGCGCAACACTTTCAGATGGCGTGAAATCGCCGGCGGCGACACGTCAGCGACACCCTGCAAGTCTCCGGCGCTCAGTTCGCCCTCCGCCAAAAGCCGTTCGACAATTGCAAGGCGGGTTGGGTCCCCCAAGGCGGCAAAATGGGTTGGCAGGTTGGTCATCTTTTAATTCCTATATTTGTTAATTAACACATCACGCAATTACCGATTCGTCAACTCTCTCTTGAACTGGCGACACCTGAGGTCATAACTCCGCCTATGACAAAAACGCTTCTCTCCTTCGGTCATGGCTATTCCGCCCGCGCGCTTTCCCGCCTTCTGCTCCCAGAGGGCTGGCGGATTATCGGCACAACGCGCAGCAAGCAGAGCGCCGACAACCTGCGTGCCGAAGGCATCGAGCCGCTGGTCTGGCCCGGTGCCGACATGCGGCCGGCACTTGCCGAAGCGACGCATCTGCTGACTTCTATCGCCCCGGATGAAGACGGCGATCCGGTGCTCAACGCCTTGGGCAGCGAAATCGCCGCCGCAGCCCCTTTCGAATGGACGGGCTATTTGTCGACAACCGGCGTCTATGGCGATCACCAGGGCGGCTGGGTTGATGAGACGACCGCGCTCACCCCGTCAACCAAACGCGGGCAGTACCGGGTTCGGGCAGAGGCCGCATGGCAGGCGATGGCCGAAAACCATAGTCTAAATCTCCATATATTTCGATTGGCTGGCATCTACGGCCCTGGGCGAGGGCCGTTCGCGAAGGTGCGGGACGGAACCGCCCGCAGGATCATAAAGCCCGGTCAGGTCTTTTCGCGCATCCATGTCAGCGACATCGCGCAGGTTCTCGCCGCCTCAATCGCCCGGCCCAATCCCGGAGCCATCTACAATCTTTGTGATGACGATCCGGCACCGCCCGAAGACGTCATCGGATATGCCGCCGAGCTTCTCGGTCTTCCTGTCCCGCCCGCCCAGAATTGGGAAACCGCTGAAATGACGCCAATGGCCCGCAGCTTCTATGCCGAGTCAAAGAAAGTCCGGAACGACCGCATCAAGACGGAACTGGGTGTCAGGCTGAAGTTTCCGGACTACCGCAAGGGGCTGACCGCGCTGCTGAAAGAAGGCGGCGAATAGCGGCGAGGACATCTTGTTCCCAGCGGCCTGCGCCGCCATATCTGCCACTAACCAAAGCAGCACCCAGACAGGCATCAAATGAATTTTCGACAGCGAACCGCCGCATTTCTTGACCGCGACTTGGTGCGCAACGTCATACTTGGCGTCATCCTGTTCAATGCGGTGCTTCTGGGGCTTGAAACCTCTGAACAAGCGATGGCGCAGGCGGGGCCACTGATCGTAGCTCTGGACGCCACCTGTCTTTCCATCTTCGTTTTGGAAATCGGGGCCAAATTATTCGCCCAAGGGCTTGGCTTCTTCCGGCGTCCCTGGAACCTGTTCGATTTCGCTGTTGTCGGGATCGCCCTCTTGCCCGCGACGCAGGGTCTGTCGGTGCTGCGCGCGCTGCGTGTAATCCGGCTCCTCCGCGTCATCTCTGTCGCGCCACGCCTGCGCCGGGTGGTTGAAGGGTTCATTACCGCACTGCCGGGCATGGGGTCGGTATTTCTGCTGATGGGGATCATCTTCTACATCGGCTCGGTCATGGCGACAAAGCTGTTTGGCACGGCTTTTCCGGCATGGTTCGGCGATCTCGGGCGGTCGGCCTATTCGCTGTTCCAGATCATGACACTGGAAAGCTGGTCGATGGGCATTGTCCGCCCGGTCATGGAAGTCCATTCATGGGCATGGGCTTTCTTTGTGCCCTTCATCATGGTGACGACTTTTGCTGTGGTGAACCTGCTTGTGGGTCTTATCGTGAACTCGATGCAGGATGCCCATAGTGAAGAGGACCACGCGCGTACTGATGCTTACCGGGATGAGGTGTTGACCCGGTTGGATGCGATAGAGCAGCGGCTGAAGGAACAGGCCGAGAGCCGGCACAACGCAGCCTGATCTTCAGGGTTAGGCGCGGCGGCTGGCGATGTCGGTCACGCCCAGAACATCCAGCACTTTCGCGACGATATCTTCGGCGTTCAACCCGGCGGTCGCATACATATCTTCGGGGCTCGCCTGGTCGATGAAAATGTCCGGCAAGACCATCGACCGGAACCGGAATCCCCTGTCGAACACGCCTTCATCTGCCAGAAGTTGTGCGACCTGAGATCCAAACCCCCCGACCGCGCCTTCCTCTATGGTGATCAGCGCCTCATGCTCCGCCACCAGTTGCATGATCATGTCCTGATCCAGTGGCTTGGCGAACCTCGCATCCGCGATCGTGGGCGAAATTCCCTTGTTAGAGAGTATTTCGGAGGCCTTCTGAACCGCCTCCAGCCGCGTCCCGAATGACAGGATCGCAACGCGCCCGCCTTTCCGGATCATCCGCCCCTTGCCGATCTCCAGCACGTCGCCGCGGTCCGGCATCTCGACGCCGACCCCTTCACCGCGGGGATACCTGAAAGCAATGGGTCCGTCGTCATGTGCGGCGGCAGTGGCAACCATATGCACCAGCTCGGCTTCATCCGCGGCTGCCATGACGACCATGCCCGGCAGGTTCGACAAGAAGGCGATGTCATAGGCGCCCGCATGGGTCGCACCGTCTGCGCCAACCAGCCCGGCGCGGTCGATGGCAAATCGCACCGGCAGGCGCTGGATCGCCACATCATGCACAACCTGATCGTAGCCGCGCTGCAGGAACGTGGAATAGAGCGCGCAAAAGGGTTTCATCCCGCCCGCCGCCATTCCGGCGCTGAATGTGACCGCATGCTGTTCGGCGATGCCAACATCGAAGCAGCGGCTGGGGTAGCGTTCCGCGAACAGGTTCAGGCCGGTGCCATCCGGCATCGCGGCCGTGACGGCGACGATCTTGTCATCCGCCGCCGCTTCGCGCAGCAGCGCGTCGGCAAAGACGCGTGTATAGCTCGGCGCGTTGGACGGCGCCTTCTTCTGCTTGCCAGTGACCACATCGAACTTGGCCGTCGCGTGCCCCTTGTCCGATGCGCCTTCCGCCGGGGCATATCCCTTGCCCTTCTTGGTGATCGCATGGATCAGCACCGGCCCCGTTGCCCGCGTCTTGACAGTGCGCAGGATCGACAGAAGCTGTTCCATGTCATGCCCGTCGATGGGTCCGACATAGGAAAATCCTAGCTCTTCGAACATCGTGCCGCCGACGGTCATGCCCTTGAGCATTTCCTTTGCCCGGCGGGCACCTTCCTGAAACGGCGGCGGCAGCAGGCTGATCGCGCCTTTCGCGGCAGCCTTGAATTCCTGATAGGGATCGCCAGCGTAGAGACGCGACAGATACGTCGACATTGCGCCGACTGGCGGTGCAATCGACATCTCGTTGTCATTCAGAATGACGAACAGACGCTTTCCCAGATGGCCTGCGTTGTTCATCGCTTCATAGGCCATTCCCGCACTCATCGCGCCATCGCCGATCACCGCAATGCAATCGCCGATCCCGTGTTCCGTCGCTCCACCCAGATCACGTGCCACGGCAAAGCCCAGCGCGGCCGATATAGAAGTCGAGGAATGGGCCGCTCCGAACGGGTCATAGGGGCTTTCGGATCTCTTGGTGAAACCTGAAAGCCCGCCCTTCTGACGCAGGGTCCGAATCCGGTCGCGCCGCCCGGTAAGGATCTTGTGCGGATAGCACTGGTGACTCACGTCCCAGATAATCCGGTCCTTCGGCGCATCAAAGACAGCATGAAGCGCCACCGTCAGTTCAACGACGCCAAGTCCCGCGCCAAGATGCCCGCCGGTCTCGGACACCGCACTGATGGTCTCGGCGCGCAGTTCATCCGCCAGCCGCCGCAATTCGGCATCGCTCATACCCTTCATATCGGAGGGCACATTCACACGGTCCAGCAAAGGTGTCTTGGGTCGATCGGTCATTCAGCCCCCTTGGGCCAGCACTACATCTCGCGCGAGATAACGAACCGGGCCGCTTCCCGCAAGGCTTCTGCCTTCCCGCCGTAGGGTGTCAGGGCCGCTTCTGCCTCTGCGACAAGGGATCTGGCCCGGTCCCTTGCCCCGTTCAGGCCCAGAAGCGACACGAATGTCGCCTTGCCCGCTTCGGCATCCTTGCCAACGCGTTTGCCTGTCTTTGCGGCATCCCCGGTCACATCAAGGATGTCGTCGGCGATCTGGAAGGCAAGCCCCAGAGCGCCCGCGTAACGTCGCAACGGCTCGGGATCGTCCCCGGCCAGAACCGGCCCCACTTCCGCTGACCAGCCGATCAGGGCACCAGTCTTCAGCGCCTGCAACCGGGTGATCTGGTCAAGCGACAGACTTTCCGTCGATGTCTCGGCGGCGATATCCAGCGCCTGCCCCATCACCATGCCCTGCGCACCCGACGCCCGTGCAAGTGACGCGACCAGCGCCAGCCGGATTGAAGGATCGGGATGCAATTCTGGCCTTGTCAGACACTCGAATGCCATGGCCTGTAGCGCATCGCCAACCAGAACTGCGGTGGCCTCGTCCCACTTCACATGCACCGTCGGCTGGCCGCGGCGCAGGTCGTCGTCATCCATGCAGGGAAGGTCGTCATGCACAAGGCTATAGGCATGCAGCGCCTCGACAGCAGCCGCGGCCCAGACGCTCGCCGCATCCGAGACACCGTGCAGGGCCGCACTTTCCATCACCAGAAAGGCACGTATGCGCTTGCCGCCTTGCGTGGCATAACGCATCGCCTCGGCCACCGGTGCCGTGCCCAGCGGCAATAGCATTTCGGCCAGACAGGACTCGACCTGCATCGCGACATCCCGCAGGCGGTCGTTGAACATGTGCTATAGCCCTTCGACGGGGTCCGTTCCCGATGGCGTACCATCGGCGTTCAGCGTGATCCGCTCGACCTTTTCCTCGGCCTCTTTCAGCTTTTTCTCGCAACGCGCCTTCAACTCGGCCCCGCGTTCGTAAAGCTTGATCGAATCTTCCAGCGGCACGTCGCCACGCTCCAGCTGCCCGACCACGCGCTCCAGCTCGGCCATCGCCTGCTCGAATGTCATTTCGGAAACCGCTGTCTCGCTCATCTGCCGCGCTCCATCAACACCTTCACATGGGCCGCCACCGACTGGCCCAGCGCTGTCAGATCATATCCACCCTCTAGTGTCGAGACCACCCGCCCGTCACAGCAATCCGCTGCGATGTCGCAAAGGCGCCGCGTCAGCCAGGCGAAGTCTTCTGTCTCCCAGTTCAGATTGGCCAGCGGATCGTCGCGATGCGCATCGAACCCTGCAGAGACAAGGATCAGCTCTGGCCGGAACTCTTCCAGCGCCGGAAAGACCCGGCCTTCATAAGCGCGCCGCATCTCGACCCCGCCTGTACCGGGGGCCAGCGGGATGTTGATGACATTGTCATGTGCGCCGCGCTCGCTCGGGTCACCGGTGCCCGGCCAAAGCGGCATCTGCTGGCTGGTGATGAACAATGTCCGCGCTTCCTCCCACAACAGGTCCTGCGTGCCATTGCCGTGATGCACGTCGAAATCGACCACGGCCACGCGCGACAGCCCGCGCCGCTCCACCGCGTGTCTGGCCGCGATGGCCACATTGCCGAACAGACAGAATCCCATCGGCGTTTCAGCCTCGGCATGGTGCCCGGGAGGCCGGCATCCGACAAAGGCGTTGGCCGCGCTCCCGTCAACGACGCTGTCCACCGCCGCAATCGTTCCGCCAACCGCGCGCAACGCTGCCTTCAACGATCCCGGCGACATATGCGTGTCGGCATCCAGCGGGACCGATCCGCTCAGCGGCACCGCCCCTGTGATCCGGTCGATGTAGGATTGCGGATGGCAAAGCAGCAGGTCGTCTTCGTCGGCCAGCGGTGCCTCACAGCGAATCAGGGATTCGAAAGACGCATCGGACAGTGCCGTGGCAATCGCTTTTAACCGGGCAACCTGTTCGGGGTGCCCATATGGGGTCACGTGATCAAGGCAATCCGGGTGAGAATAGTAATATGTGCTCATGCCCGGACCCTAACCGAACCGCTCTGGCAGCGACAAGCGGTAAGAGATTCTGGAAATTTTCAAGAAACTCAAACACTTTTTGATATTCATCAATTCGCAAGTGATCACATATGGTCCAGTGTGGCTCCGCAATAAGAATTCCGAGCGGAGGAAAAAATGAAAGTTCGCAGATTCCACAGTATTCCGAGTTTCAAGCAGGCTGTATCAGCTTTTGCCATGTGTGCAGTGCTGGCTGGCGGCGCAGGTTTCTTGGCCGGCTATACATTTCCGGGCGCAGCTTTGGCCGACGATACCTCAGAAGGTCCAAAGAAAGACGAAGCGCCGGGCAATCAGGGCGGTCAGGGTCAGGGCGGTCAGGGCTCGCAGGCCGGTCAGGGTAATCAGGGTGGCGATGGCGCAGGCCAGGGTGGCCCCGGTGACGATTCCGATGGCAAAGGACCGCAGGCCGGTGGGCCCTCTGACGATGGCAGCGGCGGCGGCAAACCCGCTTGGGCACAGGAAGGCATTCCGGAAGTCGAACTTGGTCGGCTAAGCGTCGCGCGATCCCCCGATCACGTGCTTGAACGCGCCTTGGATGAAGCCGTCGCGACCCTGACCCCAGAGATGATCACCTTCTACAACCTTCCCCTCGATGGCGCTGGCGGCATCATCGACGAGTTGTCGAACAACTGGGACAACATCACGATCTTCGACTCTCCGCTGCAGAACCTCGCTTTGCTCGAAGAATTGCTTGCGGGCGGTTCGACATCTCTGACCGGAGTGACCAACGACAGCGACACCTTGATGGCAGTGTTCCTTGGGGTCGCCTCTGACAAGAATGTTGCAGTTTCGGTAGACACGGTTGTGGCCATAGTCACGATTTTCGGCCTGACGATTTCCGAAGCCGACGCCGCGGCATTGGCTGAAGACGCCGAGGCCGTCCGGATCGCGGTTTTGGCCGGACACGGCTGATCTGAGACGCCATCGGGCTCGGTACTTTCTGAGTTGCGACGAGCCCGATGTCCCGCTGGTTGGCGGGGCACGCGAGGGGAGTATTGGTTTCCCTGTATCGGTTCCCCCCCTCGCGAAGGCCGAGCCTGCCGCAGTTGAGCCCCCCAGGTGTTGCTGCGGCAGGCGACCAGCCAGAAAGAACTGCACTGTCAAATTGAATCCTTGGGAAGGCGCCATGACCAACAGATTTTCAAAGACACTCTATTTCGGACTCCTGAGCGTTTCCGTTGCCGCTCTTTTAAGTCTCGGAGTTCAGGTTACCGATCGATATCCGGCCGCCTCGATGGTCGGCGCCGCTCAGGCAGAAGGTCACGAAAGCGGCGGCGGCGGGAAGAAGGGCGGCGGCGATGACCACAGCCACGAAGACGGTGACAGCGACGACCACGATCATGAAGACGGCGGGTCCGGCAAGGGTCCAAACGCCGGTGGCGAAGGGTCGCATGGCGAAGGATCGCATGGCGAAGACTCTGGTCAGGGCAAAGGCCAAGGGACCGGTCAGTCGGGATCCGCAGGCAAGGATGGCGCGGGCAAACGGCCGGTCTGGGCCAAGGAAGGCCTTCCGGAAGTTGAACTGGGCCGGCTGAATGTAGCCCGATCGCCAAGCCGCGTTCTGGATCGCGCCTATGTCGAAGCGCTGGCCGGGTTCAACGACACTGTGGCAGCATTCTACAGCCTGCCGCTGAGCGACGCCCTGACTGCCCTGAGAACAGATTTCGCGAACATCTCGTTTATCGATTCACCTTTGCAGAATCTTGCGCTGCTCCGCGATGCGCTGGATGGAACGTCGTCCCTGACGACCGAAGCCGGCGTCACGAACTCCAACGCGACCCTCATGTCGCTGTTCTTGGGGACCGCATCGGACAAGACGATCCCGATTTCGCCCGAGACGGCCTATTCAGTTGCGGCGATGTTGGGGTTCGAGCTGTCGCAAGCCGCTGCCACATCGCTTGCCACCGACGCCGAGGCAGTGCGGCAGGCGTTGCTGGAAGGACACGGTTGAACAACATATACGCCCGTTTCGGGCCGCGAATTTGAGTGAGTGGTGTCTCTGCGTTAACCTGAAAGAAAAAACAATTGAGGTTGGAGAGATGACAATCCCGCACAAGCGTTCGCTCGGAGTAATGGTGCTATTCGCCGTCATGTCCTTGGCTCCGGGCGCATCGGCGCAGGATCAGTCAGGCATTCTCGGTGGCCAGACCGGCAGCATCACTTATGGCCCCTACCTCAGATTGGCGCTTGGCGCGTCCGACCTTGCTGAAGACGAAGGGTACTGGCACCCGCCCGGCGAAGCCGACCCGGATGTCTTCTTCGAATTATCAAGCGAAAGCGCCTGGACCGGAAGTGCCGCATTCGGCTTCGACTGGAACAACGGCTTTCGTGGCGATGTATCGTTCCTTGGCTTTAGCGGCGCGGACATCGACGCGCCATGGTCGCGGACCAGCCCCAGAAAGCCCGGACCACACGCCAACGTCGAAACCAGCGTGAACTCCCGCGCGATGATGTTCACCGGACATTACTCTCCGCTGGAACAGATGGGCCGGTATGATGCCGTCCAGCCGTTCCTGTCGGCAGGTATCGGCATCGCCTCCAACGAGATGGACAACTGGACAAGAACCAACCCCGGATCGACTCGGCCAAGCCGCACTTTCGAAGGTGACACGTCGCAAGACTTCGCTTGGTCTGTGGGATTCGGTGTCGCAATGGAAATCCAGCGCAACGGCGGCAAAAGGCCGATCATTCTTGAGACAGCGTATGGTTACTATGATCTCGGGACCATGATCGGCGGCAACAAGGCGCTGATCAACGATGGCGATTCGCGGCCGAGGGACCCGTTCCAGTTCGACAACCGCCAACATGTCCTGTCTGTCGGGATCCGGATTCCGTTGACCAGATACTAAGGTTGTCGGGCCTAGTCCGGCGCCAGCATGTAACCTTCGCCCCGGACCGTCTGCAGATAGCGGGGCTGTCTGGGGTCGGCTTCGATCTTGCGGCGCAGGCGGGTGATCTGCACATCAACCGCGCGCTCCTGCGCCTGACCCTTGTCGCGACCCAGCTTTTCGACGAGTTCGCTGCGGCTGACGGCTTCGGTCGGGACGGCAGAAAAAATCTTCATCAACTGGCTTTCCGTCGCTGTCAGGCGCACCATGTCGTCGCCCTGCCACATCTCGCCGCGTTCTACGTCATAGCGGATGGCTCCCAGATGCAGGACCTTGGGAATGCCGTTATCGGCAGGTTCCTGCGGCACCCGGCGCAGGATGGCATTGATCCGCAAAAGAAGCTCTTTCGGCTCGAACGGCTTGGGCAGATAGTCGTCCGCGCCCGCCTCGAACCCGGTGATCCGGTCGTGGGTCTCACCCTTGGCGGTCAACAGCAATATCGGCGTTTTCAGTGTCTCGCGCAGGGATTTTGTGAAACTCACGCCATCTTCGCCCGGCATCATCACGTCCAGAACGATCATATCGAAATCAAGGCCGGACAGGATCCGCCGCGCATGCGCCGCATCGCGGGCTGCGGTCACATAGAACCCGTTGCGGATCAGGAATTTCTGCAACAGCCCCCGGATACGCTCGTCATCGTCAACGATCAGCAGATGCGCTTCGGAACCCATCATGCGCCCGCATCCTTCAGCCTGTTGTACTGGTGGCGCATATCGGCATCCATCATCGCTTCCAGCACCTGCCGGAACCCCGAAACAGCCTCTGGCCCCGCGGCACGGAATGCGGCCCGCATCCGGTTGCGCTGCGCTTCTGACAAGTCCCTCTCCAAATCCGATCCCTTCTGCGTCAGATAAAGGTGCCGTTCGCGCTTGTCGCGACGGCCCACTCTGCTCTCGACCAGACCATCCTCGATCAGGCTACGCAACACACGGTTAAGCGATTGCTTTGTAACGCCAAGGATCGACAGCAGGTTGTTCACCGTGGTCCCCGGGCTCCGGTTGATGAAATGCAGCGCCCTGTGATGCGCGCGCCCATAGGCGTAATTTTCCAGAATCCGGTCCGGATCGGCCGTGAATCCCCGATAGGCAAAGAACATCGCCTCGATGCCTTTTCTCAATTGCTCGTCGGTCAGGAACAGAAGGCTTTCACCCCCCGGACCGCCCAGCCCACCATGTTGAGACATCGGAACCTCTCGCAAATCTGCGATGATTTTATGTCAGCCTTGTTGACTTTCCAAGAATCAATTGTTAGCGATTCTCGGATTTCGCGTAATTTTATGTCCGAAACGGACCTAATTTGCGCAATATTTGCAAATTGGCCCTGGGCCGCTGTTGGAGGATGCTGAAATGGCAGGCGCTTATGATGATCGTGACGGCAAGATCTGGATGGACGGGAAACTCATCGAATGGCGCGATGCCAATGTGCATGTCCTGACACATGCGCTGCACTACGCCTCATCCGTGTTCGAAGGTGAGCGCTGCTACAACGGCAAGATCTTCAAAGGTCACGAACATTCCGAACGCCTCCTGAAATCAGGCGAGCTGATGGACATGCCGATCCCCTACACCGCCGATGAAATCGACGCCGCCAAGGAAGCGATGCTCAAGGCCAACGGCTGGACCGATGCCTACGTCCGTGCCGTCGCGTGGCGCGGTTCGGGCGAAGACATGGGCGTATCGGCCAAGCGCAACCCGGTCCGCATGGCCGTCGCAGGTTGGGAATGGGGCAATTACTACGGTGACGCCAAGATGAAGGGCGCCAAGCTCGACATCGCCAAGTGGAAGCGCCCCAGCCCCGAAACAGCCCCCTCTCAGGCCAAGGCCGCCGGGCTCTACATGATCTGCACGATGTCCAAGCACGCGGCAGAGGCGAAAGGCTGTTCGGACGCCATGATGTTCGATTATCGCGGCTATGTCGCCGAAGCGACCGGCGCCAACATCTTTTTCGTCAAGGACGGCGAGGTCCACACTCCGCTGGCCGATGCTTTCCTGAACGGCCTGACCCGCCAGACTGTCATCGGAATGCTGCGCGACCTGCAGATCAAGGTGCACGAACGCCATATCATGCCCGAGGAACTGGAAAGCTTCGAACAGTGCTGGCTGACCGGTACCGCCGCCGAGGTCACCCCGGTCGGCCAGATCGGCGACTACACGTTCGAAGTCGGCGCCCTGACGCGCAACATCTCCGAAAGCTACGAAAAGCTCGTGCGGCAGTAATTCTGCCCGAATTAGACACTCGGCCCCACACCCGCCAGCCCGCTGGCGGGTGTTCGCACGTCCCCGTGCACGCCACGCCTTTCCATTTCCGTGGAATCACGGACCCTGCTAGCCTAGCTCTGAATCACGGAGCGCGCGCATGTCCGGAAGTCCCACTGTCCTCGTCGGCACCACCAAGGGCGCCTTTCTTCTGCGACAGACCCCGGACGGTTGGCGCGCGACCGGGCCGCATTGCGACGGCGCACCAATCAATCATGTCATCGGCGACCCCGGAACCGGCACGATCTGGGCAGGGGGCGGGGGCGACTGGCATGGCGCTGGTGTCTGGACCTCAACCGATGGTGGCGAAAGCTGGACCCATGCCAAGCTGACCAAGGGCAAGATGGATGACTGGGCCGCGAACGACCCCGACTTCGCCAAGATGATCGGCTGGCAACCGAACGATCCGCCCTTCGCCGATCAGTTCACCCAAGTCTGGTCGCTCGGCCATGCGCATGGCGCGCTTTACGCCGGAACCAAACCCGCCACGCTTCTGAAAAGCAGCGACAATGGCGCCACTTGGGAAAAGCTGCAAAGCCTGAACGATCATCCCTCCGCCGAAAGCTGGAACCCCGGCGCGGCGGGTCTGACCCTGCACACCATCGTCCCCGACCCTGCCGATCCGGCGAAGCTCTGGCTCGGAATATCGGCCGCCGGAGTCTTTGCCACCGAAGACGGCGGAAAAAGCTGGGACAGGCGCAACAGGCTGTCGAATGCCGATGCCTGCACCCATCACGACCATCCGGCCGCCCCGCGCGGCGGCGAAACCGGGCATTGCGTGCATAACATGGTGCGCGCCGACGCCACTGGCGATCTTTTGTACCAGCAGAACCACCACGGGGTCTTCCGCAGCCGCGACGGTGGCCGAAACTGGGATGATATCACGGACGGCCTGCCGTCGACCTTCGGCTTCCCGATCGCCGTCGATCCCGACAACCCCGAGACGATCTATACGATCCCGCTGAACGGCGACAGCCAGGGCCGATTCCCGCCCGGCGCTTCCGCCGCAGTTTGGCGGTCCCGCGATGGCGGGGCAAGCTGGCAGGCGCTGCGCAATGGCCTGCCCCAGCAGGATTGCTTTTTCACCGTCCTGAGGCAGGCGATGGCAACCGGCGCATCTGGCGAAAACAGTGTCTATTTCGGAACAAATTCGGGGTCCGTCTTTGCAACGAGCAATGGCGGCGACACCTGGGCGGAAATTGCCCGGCACCTTCCGACAGTAACTTCAGTCGAAACGCTTTCATTTTCTTAACGCTTCCTGAACCCGCACAGGGGCAGGCTGGGCCAACCAAAGGTCCTGCCCATGCCTCATCTCAATCTCGTCCTGCCCGCCCTGATCCTTGCCGTCGCCCTGCCTGCGACCTCGGCCTACACCTATTACCGCGCCACGCGCGACCCGACGCTGCGGCCGCTCGGCGTCACCAAGGAAGAAATGGCGGCCAATGCCGGCGAAGAACACGCGCTCGACATCACGGTGCAGATCGACTGGGGCAGGGACACAGAATTTGGCGTTGCCCCGGATGAACTGGAACGTGCCCTGTCCCGCAGCCTGCAGGCCTTTGACGCCGATCACCACTTTCGCTTCAAAGACGTTCCCGGCGACGACGTGCTGGTGACCTATATCGTCGGATACAATCGCTTCGGACCGTATCACCCGACACAGGCCGCCGCAGGCATCCGCGGCGCACTCACTGCCTTGCAGATGGTGACGCCGGACGACTAGGTCCGGCGTCACTTGAGTCACAGGTTCAAAACGACATGCGGCACGCCGTCAGACGTGCGCTCATACGAACGGCCACTGCCATCGACCACCTTCGTCACCCGGCTGCGGAAGTTCGAAAAGCTGTCGAAGGTCACCACGTCCACGGGTGCGTCAAACTCCAGCACGACCTGATAGCGACCCTCCGACAGGGTTTGCACGCCCGTAACCTCGGCCAGAAACCCCTGTTTCAGATAGCTGCCTTCCACGATCTGCCCAACCGAAACCGGCGGACGCGGACCGTTGCCCACGGCAGCATGCAGCGTGTTCCAGTCGCGGAACCCTAGGCTTTTGGCCACAAGCTCCAGCGCATGGCTGTGACTGATATCACGACCTTCGGCACTCAGCGTTTTGCGCAGCGCTTTCGCCTGCGACTTCAATTGATCGAGCGACGGAACGATCCCGGTCATCTCGCACTCCTTTCCAATGGAAACGGTATCTCAAAGGTGGTGCCTGCATTGCCATCTGCCCGTCTCGAAAAGGTCGGCGGATGAATTTGTCAAAGGCTTCACCACGGATTTCTCCAGCAGGCGGCAGGGGCCTTCACCCTGAGCCGGGCAGATAGGCACGCCCTGACGCGCCGTCAACCCCCCGGCGTCATGGCCTTGCGTTGCTTCTCACGCTCAAGCCCCAGCTGGCGCTCGCGGAAGATGATGATCACCCCGGCCAGTATGATCAACAGCGCCCCGGCAAGCGTGGTTAACGTCGGCACCTCTCCGAACACGAAATACCCGGATCCGATTGCCAGCAGCATCGACGCATATTCGAACGGCGCAATGACAGACACGTCCGCAAAACGATAGGCCGAGGTCAGCAAGATCTGCCCGACACCGCCCAGCAAGCCTGCCGCCACCAGCATCGCCAAGACGGAACCTGACGGCATGACCCAGCCATAAGGCAAGGTCAGCAGCGACAGGCAGGTGGCCGAGACCGAGAAATAAAAGACGATGGCGGCGGTTGTCTCTTGCTGCACGAGCTTGCGCACGAAGACCTGCGCCAGAGCCGCGAACAGCGCCGAGCCCAGCACCAGGATCGCGCCCAGTGTCTCCCGGACATCGGCCGTTTCCAGAACCGTCATCCTTGGCGACAGAACGATCAGAACCCCGACTAGGCCCAGCGCGACTGCCGAGAGACGGTAGATGCGCACCTGCTCTCCCAGAAACATCGCCGCCAGCACCACCACCAGCAACGGCGCGGCATAGCCGATGGCCGTGACTTCAGGCAGTGGCAACAGCCCGAGTCCGGCGAACCCAAGACCCATCGCGCAGGTCCCCACAAGGCCGCGCCAGACATGTGACATCGGCTGCGCCGTCTTCAATCCGTCGTGCAGATGACCCGTCATTGACAGCCAGACGACAATGACGGGGATGGCAAAGAACGACCGGAAAAACACGGCCTGACCAGGTGGCACGCCTTCCCCGGCAGATGCCTTGATCAGGCTCGCCATCGCCACGAAAACCGCGACCGATGCCACCTTGAAGAAGATACCGTGCAGGGGGTTCATTGCGTTTCCTGGTTCGTCATGGCCACCCTATCGAGCGGCGCGCCAAAGGCAAACCGCGAATCTGGCCGCAAATGGCCTGCTGACCTTGAGCCCGATCAGTAACCCACTATGCTGGCCCGGAACCCAGAACAAAGGCCCTCGAAATGACCCATCCCCTCTTTGACCTCACCGGCAAGACCGCGCTGGTTACCGGCTCTTCGCAAGGCATCGGACAATCGATTGCCACCGGTCTTGCCTCTGCCGGGGCCACGATTGTCATGAATGGTCGTTCGGAAGGCAAACTCGCGCTTGCCGCGCAGGCCCTGCGCGATACGGGCGCCACCGTGCACGAATTGGCCTTCGATGTCACCGATCATCACGCCACCCGCGCCGCCATCGACCGGTTCGAAGCGGAAACAGGCGCCATCGACATCCTCGTGAACAACGCGGGAATGCAGCATCGCACCGCGCTGGAGGATTTCCCGATCGACGCCTTCGAGCGGCTGATGACCACAAATGTCACGTCCGTATTCAACGTCGGTCAGGCGGTCGCGCGTCACATGATCCGGCGCGGCGAAGGCAGGATCATCAACATCGCCTCGATCCAGACCGCCCTCGCGCGCCCCGGCATTGCACCCTACACCGCCTCGAAAGGCGCGGTTTCGAACCTGACAAAGGGCATGGCGACGGATTGGGGGCCGAAGGGGGTCAACACCAATGCCATCGCGCCGGGCTATTTCGATACACCCCTGAACGCCGCGCTGGTCGCGGATGCGGAATTCTCGGCATGGATCGGCAAACGCACGCCTCTGGGCCGCTGGGGCAGGCTCGAAGAATTGCAGGGCGCTGCGATTTTCCTTGCCTCGGGGGCAGCCACCTATGTCAACGGCCAGACGCTCTTTGTCGATGGCGGCATGTCCAGCTGCCTCTAAACCCCTTGATCAGAGCCTGTTTTGTACAGTCCCGGCTCTCAGGCCCTGCGACCGCGCTCGATCTCCAGATAGGCCTTTACCCGAGCCGTCGATTCCCGAGACTCCGGCCGTGTCTGCAAGATCTTGCTGGCCTCACTCGGGCGCTCCTCGCGTTCGATCCGCGTAAAGTTGCGGACCCGGGCTGACCCCGGTTCGGAATGATCCCTGTCAGCAATATGGCGTGTCATTGCGCACCTCCTTCTCATGGCGGTAACGACAGCTTATCACGCCAACGCCATGGAACCAAACCCCGCGCCTTCGTTTCCCGATGGACAAGGCGTCAAGCGGCTCATAGCGTCCGCACATGAACGCCGCAGACTTTCTTGACAGCCGCTATTCGTGGTTCCGCCTCGGGATCACGCTTCTGATCGCAACGGTCGGAAATGTCGGCATGTGGGCGATCATCGTCATCATGCCAGCGGTTCAGGCCGAATTCGGCATCGACAGGGCCGGCGCCTCTTTCCCCTATACGATGACGATGGTCGGCTTCGCGCTGGGGAATTTCCTGATCGGACGCGCCGTAGACCGCTTCGGCATCACGGTCGCATTGTCCGGGGCAGCGCTTTCCATTGCTGCGGGCTACGGCCTTGCCGCAATAAGCCCCTCGGTGCAGACGCTGGCCATGGTCCAGATCCTGATCGGTTTTGGAACCGCGGCCAGTTTCGGACCGCTGATCGCAGATATCTCGCACTGGTTCCAGAGCAAGCGCGGCATTGCCGTCGCCATCGCAGCATCGGGAAATTATCTGTCCGGGGCCATCTGGCCGATGCTTCTGGGCGGCCTTCTGACCGAAACAAGCTGGCGTACTGTCTATGTCGCACTCGCGGCGATCACCTTGGCCACCGTCATTCCGCTCTCCCTCCTGCTGCGCCGAAAGGTGCCAGAGGAACCCGACCTGCCCAGTGCAGCCTCGCGAATTCTGCCCCGCGCGATCAGCTTTACGCCGACTCAGCTGCAATGGCTGCTGGCGTTGGCCGGCGTAGGCTGTTGCGTCGCCATGTCGATGCCGCAGGTCCACATCGTGTCGTTTTGCGTCGACCTTGGCTACGGCCCGGCCGTCGGCTCGCAGATGCTGTCGCTGATGCTGATGGGGGGTGTCGTGTCCCGCCTGGTCTCCGGTCTCGTCGCCGACCGGCTCGGTGGTGTGAAGACCCTCCTGATCGGATCGACGCTGCAATGCATCGCGCTGTTTCTCTACCTGCCGTTCGACGGCATGGTCTCGCTTTACGTGGTCAGCCTCGTCTTCGGCCTGTCGCAGGGAGGGATCGTGCCAAGCTATGCCCTGATCGTCCGTGAATACTTGCCCGCGAAAGAGGCCGGCGCCCGGGTCGGCTTCGTGATCATGGCAACCATCTTCGGCATGGCACTTGGCGGCTGGATGTCAGGCTGGATCTACGATGTCACCGGCAGCTACCACATGGCCTTTCTGAACGGCATAGGGTGGAACTTCCTGAATATCGGGATCATGGTCCTGATCCTGATGAAGGGCCAGCGCCGCCGTGCGGCGGCGGCCTAGCGCAGTCCGGTCTCTTTCAGCAGCCCCTTGCGCTTGGCCTCGTAATAATATCCGCGCGCGTACCAGCCGACGGCCTCGGCCTGATCGCCATCGGCAACCAGATAGGCACCACGCAGGTATTTCACCCCGTATTTCAGGTTCGTATCGGCATCCAGAAGATCCTCGGGCTTGCCCCGAAACCCCATCGTCGTCGCCGTCTGCGGCAGGATCTGCATCATCCCGTAATAGGGACCGTTGCGCGCCTTGGGGTTATAGTCGCTTTCACGCTGCACGACACGGTGCACCAAACTGTGCGGCACATCGTAAAGATCAGCGTATTTGTTGATCAGCCGCCGGACTTCCTGCGTCTCTCCGGGGTAAAGGCCCCTCGACACTTCGGGTTCGCGCCGCCCGCAGGCAGCAACAGCCCCAAGCAAAAGCACCATCGCGCCACGACGAGAAAAATGGCTCATCCACATCTCCTTTCGCCCCCAAAAACGTGTCTAATCCGGCGCAACAAGACGCGCAACGGCCCATCGCGCGGCATCGGCAACAACTGGCTCGGCGTCGTCGCAAAGACCCTGCGCAACCGCCAGATGCGTCGGGTCAGCAGAATTGCCGATTGCGTACAGCACGTTTCGAACGAACCGGTTCCGGCCAATGCGCTTGATCGCTGAGCCCGAGAACCGCGCCCGGAACCCGGCGTCATCCAGCATCGCCAGTTCCGCGAGCCTTGGCGCACGCAGCCCGCCATCCCCTGCATAACGAAGCTCGTTCGCGGCAACCGCGAACTTGTTCCACGGACAGACTGCAAGACAATCGTCGCAACCGTATATCCGGTTACCCATCCGGGCCCGCAGTTCAGGCGCCACCGGCCCGTCGTGCTCGATCGTCAGATAGGAAATGCAGCGCCGCGCATCCAACCGGAACGGTGCCGGAAAGGCATCCGTTGGACAAATGTCCAGACAGGCGCGGCAGGTTCCGCATTTCTCTGCTTCCGGCGCGTCCGCCGGCAGCTCGAGCGTCGTGAAGATCGCGCCCAGAAAGAACCAGTTGCCCAGCTCCCGGCTCAGCAGGTTGGTGTGCTTGCCCTGCCATCCCAGCCCCGCGGCGGCGGCCAGGGGCTTTTCCATAACCGGTGCGGTATCGACGAAAACCTTGATCTCGCCACCCGCTTCCTGCAACAGCCATCGCCCAACTCGCTTCAGCCGCTTCTTGACGATATCGTGGTAATCCCGACCCTGTGCGTAGACCGAAACCGCCCCGCGGTCACGCATGTCCAGCACCTCCAGCGGATCATGCGCCGGCGTGTAGGCCTCGGCGAGCATCACCACCGACCGCGCCTCGGGCCAAAGCGCCGTCGGATCGCCCCGCCAGCCCATCCGCTCGGCCATCCAGCCCATCTGCCCGTGATACCCGGCCCCGACAAATCCGGCCAACCGCCCCGCCGCCTCAGGGATCGCATCCGGTCGTGTCACGCCCAGGGCCGAAAACCCTTCGGCCAGCGCTTGCTCGACCAGTCGCGCCTTCAGCTCCGCGCTCACGCAAAGCCTCCGTCTTCTGTTAAGAAATATCCTCGGGGGGTCCGGGGGGCAGACAGCCCCACGCGCCGGCCCGCATCACTCAAAAATCCAGATCCGAATAATGCGCGGGCGGGCGAAATCCTGCCACCTGATCGGCCAGGATCGACCGGAAGGCCGGCCGGGACTTGATCTTCGCGTACCAGTCCTTGACGTTGCCGTTCCGGTGCCAATCGACATCGCTGATGTAGTCCAGAGACGACAGATGCGCGGCCGCCGCGAAATCCGCCAGCGTCATCACGTCACCTGCCAGCCAGCGCCGCTGATCCAGCAGCCATCCCATGTAATCCAGATGGTACTTGATCGCCTTGGCGCCAGCCTTCACATTGCCCGAATCCGGATAACCGCGCCCCATCACCTTCTTGTTCACCCGTTCGTACAGAAGCTTCGATGTCACCTCGTGATGGAACTTGTCATCGAACCAGCTGACGATCCGGCGCACCTCGAAACGGCCCTCGGGCGTCTTCGGCATCAGCGCCGGCTCCGGGTATCGCTCTTCGATGTATTCGCAGATCGCGGCACTTTCGGCCAGCATCCGCCCGTCCATCTTCAGGACAGGCACCTTGCCGGCCGGATTGCGGCGCATGAAATCAGGGTCCTGTTCCCAGTATCTCTCTTCAACCAGCTCGACCTCCAGCTTCTTCTCGGCCAGCGACAGGCGCACCTTGCGGCAGAAAGGGGACAGGGGAACGTGGAACAGTCGGATCATCGTCATATCGGCTTTCGCGGATTTTCACCCTCAATGCCGCTTTGCGGCGGTGATTTCAACTCTCGAAACACGCCGCGCGGCCGTCTGCGGCGATTGTCGCCGCGCCATCGGCGATTGCCGCCGCCCTGCCGCGCACGAATGACGTTGGTTTTGCCGCCGAACGCTTCTTGGGGCTCGGCAGAACCGCCGCCAGCCGCGCCGCCTGCACTGCGGTCAACTCGCCCGGTCCGACCCTGAAATAGCTCCGCGCCGCCGCTTCCACTCCGAACACGCCCTCGCCGAATTCAGCGACGTTCAGATAGACCTCAAGGATGCGGCGCTTCGACCAGACCAGCTCCACCAGCGGTGTCATCACCGCTTCAAGCGCCTTGCGCATCCAGCTTCGCCCCTGCCAGAGATAGGCATTCTTCACGACCTGCTGCGTGATCGTCGACGCCCCGCGACCGGACCCATCCTCCAGCGCGTCCCGGATCGCGGCCATGTCGAACCCCCAGTGCAGGCAGAAATTCGCATCCTCCCCGGCCACGACCGACCGGGCCATCACGGGCGCGATCTCTTCGAAATCGACCCAGATCTGATCAACGCCCCCCAACCGCCGCGCTTCGGCGGACATATAGGGCGTGCCCGGAGGATTGAAGACCGCATAGCCAAGGACTGCGAGAAACAGCAGGGCCACCAGTGCCAGCGCACCGCGCAACGCCCATTTCAAGGCAAGTCGTACGGGCCGCTGCCGCGCCGGTTTAGAGGCTTTACCCTTGCCCGAGGTTTTCTTTTTGCTTGCCTGTGCCACGACCGCCAATAGCCACGTCCCGGCCAACCCGGTCAAGACCCCGTTTGCCGTGAACCGTCGCGTCAGGCGGCGCGCAACACCACCGCGTCATGGAACTTGACTGTCTTGCGGGCTGTCTGGACATAGCAGGTCCGGGCACCCGAGAACATCTCCGGGAACAGGGTCTCAAGCTCCTTCCGAATCTCGTCATCCCCTTGCAGGATCTGTTCGCCGGGAAAGAAGCTTTCGGTCGGCGCGCCGTCAGAGAAAATGACTTCGTGCTGGTCGAAAAGAATATGGAAATACTCGACCGTATCGACCGGATCGACGAAAACCTTATCTCCGTCCACCAGATGCTTGGCCGGAACCAGCAGTTCGCTGTCGCCAAAGTAGAGCTCTGCACGCCAGCCCCGGACCAGAATGCGGTGCATCGGCGAGACCACAAGGTCGCGGACATTTCCGACCGCCCCGGCCTTGAACCGGATCGGCGCGAAAGCGCGCGTTCCCGGAACCTCGCGCCGCCCGATCCAGCGGATCGGCCGCAGCCCGCTGTCCATGGTCTGGACCACATCGCCGACCTGAAGGTCCTCGACCGCAACCTCGCCGCGCACGGTGGCAATCCTGGTTCCGGCGGCAAAGCACGGTGGGCCAAGCTGACCGACAGTGATCTGACCCTGACCCGTCACATAGGTCGAACTCACAAAAGTCGCGGGGTCAAGATTGGTGCCGTCGGTCGGGGTGAACACCCGCCTTCCGTCAGCAAGATAGAATGTCACGCCCGTGATGGTAACGGTTGACCCGTTCATGTTGACGGTAATCGTGTCACCGGGCCATTCGCTGGTGATGTCGCTGCCGTCAACCGAATCCGTCCCACTCGCCGAAATCCGGTTGTTGTTGTTCTGATCGACGATGTTCAGGAACACCTTGGTCAGACTCGTCCCGGCGGCCGGAGGATTGGCCGGGTCGATGACGTAGAACTGGTCTGGGTATGTGGTCGGCATCTGGTCACCAATTACTGTCTTTGGATCTTAGATTAACGGGGAAAAATGACCAAAGCTTTCCATAACCTCGTTGTTTTTGGGCGGGCAACCGGCAGAACCCGCCTAAATGTGGCAGGTTCTGCATCAACCTTTAATTGAATGCCGCTATTCTGCGGGCATCGCACCGGCTTCGCGGGTCAGGGGATGCGCCAGATGCGGCAGCATCTCTTTCGGGCAGACTTGCAGGAAGAACCGCCGTTCCGAACCCCAGTCGTTCAGGATCTCACGGGCCCTCTGGCTGCCGGTTTCCGCGGCATGACGCTCTATCAGACCCTTTAGCTGGTTTTCCCAATGCGGCACCGTGACCGGGCAGGTTACCAGCGTTTCAAGGTTCAGATAGTCCTGGTTTACGCCCTTCGGATCATAGAGATAAGCCATTCCGCCGGTCATCCCCGCTCCGAAGTTCGCGCCGATTTGCCCAAGGATGACCGCAACGCCACCGGTCATGTACTCGCAACCGTTCGAACCGCAGCCTTCAATGACGACCTTGGCGCCAGAGTTGCGCACGGCAAACCTTTCGCCGGCCCGACCCGCCGCGAACAGAAACCCGTCCGTCGCACCGTACAGCACGGTATTCCCTATGATTGTATTGTCGCTGGCGATCAGCGGTGAATGCATCGGCGGGCGGACCACAATCGTGCCGCCCGACAGTCCTTTTCCGACATAGTCATTGGCATCGCCCGAAACCTCCAGTTTCAATCCCGGTGCCGCAAAAGCACCCAGCGACTGCCCCGCCGATCCGGTCAGTTTCACCGTCAGGTGGTCGGGCTGCAGCTTGTTCCGCATCCCGAATTTCTGAACGATGTGGCTGCTGGTGCGCGTGCCGATGGTCCGGTGCGTATTGCGCACGGCATAGGACAGCTGCATCTTTTCGCCGTCCTGAAGGAAGCGCGCCGCGTCGTTCACGATCTCCGCGTCCAGCGTATCGGGTACCGCGTTGCGCGGCTTGGACCGGTCATAGACGATCCTGTCGGCCCCATCGACCGTGATCAGCAGCGGGTTCAGGTCCAGATCGTCAAGATGCGCCGATCCGCGCGAAACCTGTGTCAGCAGGTCTGCGCGTCCGATGATCTCATCCAGAGACCGCGCGCCGATGCTGGCCAAAATCTCGCGCACTTCCTGCGCATAGAACGTGATGAGATTGACGACCTTTTCGGCGTTGCCGGTGAATTTCTCCCGCAGCTTGGGGTCCTGCGTGCAGACCCCGACCGGGCAGGTGTTCGACTGGCACTGGCGCACCATGATGCAGCCCATCGCGATCAGCGCCGCGGTGCCGATGCCGTATTCCTCGGCCCCCATCATCGCAGCCATGACAATGTCGCGCCCGGTCCGCAAACCGCCATCGGTGCGCAGGGTGATCCGTTCGCGCAGGTTGTTCATGGCCAGAACCTGATGCGCCTCGGTCAGTCCCATTTCCCAAGGCAGACCCGCATATTTGATGCTTGTGGCCGGGCTGGCCCCGGTGCCACCGTTATGGCCCGAGATCAGGATAACGTCGGCCTTGGCCTTTGCCACGCCCGCCGCAATCGTGCCAACGCCCGAGGCGGCCACCAGCTTGACTGTCACCTTGGCGCGCGGGTTGATCTGTTTCAGATCGTAGATCAACTGCGCAAGGTCCTCGATCGAATAGATGTCGTGGTGCGGTGGCGGGCTGATCAGCATCACGCCCGGCGTCGAATGCCGCAGCCGTGCGATCAGCTCGGTGACCTTCATCCCCGGCAGCTGGCCGCCCTCGCCGGGCTTGGCGCCCTGCGCTACCTTGATCTCCAACTCTTCACAGTTGTTCAGGTACTCGGCGGTCACACCAAAGCGTCCCGACGCCACCTGCTTGATTTTTGCGGACGGGTTGTCCCCGTTGGGTTCCGGCAGGAAGTGCGCCGGGTCCTCGCCACCCTCGCCGCTGTCCGATTTCGCGCCGATCCTGTTCATTGCCACGTTCAGCGTCTTATGCGCTTCAGGCGACAGCGCCCCAAGGCTCATCCCCGGTGTCACGAACCGCTTGCGGATCGAAGTGATGCTTTCCACCTCTTCGATCGGCACCGGATTGCCAATCGGCTTGATGTCCAGAAGGTCGCGCAGATGCAGCGGCGGCATCGACCTCATCTTGGCGGAATATTGCTTCCACATCTCGAAAGAGGCCCTGTCACAGGCCGATTGCAACATGTGCATCGACTGCGCTTCCCAGGCGTGAGTTTCCCCCTTCGCCCGGGCCTTGTAGAACCCGCCGATGGGCAACACATCAGTGCCCGTCGTCCAGCCGCGCGCGTGAACCTGCGTCGCCTTGCGCTGGATGCCCGAAACGCCGATCCCCGATATCCGGCTGTGCATGCCGGGGAAATACTCGGCAACCATGGCCCGGCTCAGACCGACCGCTTCAAAGTTCAGCCCGCCGCGATAGCTGGAAATCACGCTGATCCCCATCTTCGCCATGATCTTCAGCAGTCCGGCATCAATCGCATCCCGATAGCGCCGCATCGCATCCAAGAGACTGCCCTCGATCAGCCCCCGCTCGACCCGGTCGCTGATCGTGTCCTGCGCGAGATAAGGGTTGACCGTCGTCGCCCCCGCGCCGATCAGCACGGCGAAATAATGCGTGTCGATACATTCTGCCGACCGCACGTTGAGCGAACAGAAGGTCCGCAGACCCTTGCGCGTCAGCCAGCTATGCACAGCCGACGTCGCCAGAATCATCGGAATAGACACTTTCTTGACCGACTGATGCTCATCGGTCAGCACCAGATGGCCGGCCCCGGACCGGACCGCGTCTTCGGCCTCGGCGCGGATTCGTTCCAGCCCGCGGGCCAGCGCGTCCGCCCCGTCATCGGTGAAGGTACAATCGATGAAGGCGACGTTGGTGTCGAACTGCCGGACCATCTCGTCAAACTCGGCATTGGCGATGAACGGGCTCTCCAGAACCAGAATTTCCGTCTGGCTGGAATCCTCGTCCAGCACGTTCTTGAGGTTGCCGAACCGCGTCTTCAGGCTCATCACCCGGGTTTCGCGCAAGCTGTCGATCGGCGGGTTCGTCACCTGGCTGAAGTTCTGCCGGAAGAAATGGCTCAGCGGCCGGTATTTCGTCGACAGGACCGCCGGCGGCGTATCATCGCCCATCGAGGCCAGCGCCTCTTTGCCGTCCTCGGCCATCGGCGCAAGAATAACCTCGACCTCTTCAAGCGAGTAGCCAGCCGCAATCTGCCGCTTGCGCAATTCCTCGCCCCGGAAAAACGCCTTCTCCGGCACGTCGCGCAACAGGTCGTTCAGCGGCACGACCTTGTCGATCCACTCGGCATAGGGGCGGCCTTTCGACAGCCGGTCCTTCATCTCCCGGTCGTGGTAAAGCTTGCCCTCTTCCATATCGACAGCGATCAGCTGACCGGGGCCCAATGCGCCCTTTTCAACAACATTCGCCTCTGAAACCGGCACCATTCCGGCCTCGGACCCGGCGATCAGCAATCCGTCCCTGGTGACGACATAGCGCATCGGCCGCAGCCCGTTGCGATCAAGCCCGCCGCAGACCCAGCGTCCATCCGTCATCGCCAGCGCGGCGGGGCCATCCCAAGGCTCCATGACCGCGTTGCAGTAGGAATACATGTCCTGCCATGCCTGCGGCATCTCGATGGCCGATTTGCTCCACGCTTCGGGTACCATCATCGTCTTGGCCATCGGCGCCGACCGCCCGGCACGAACCAGAACTTCGAACACCGCGTCCAGCGCACCGGAATCGCTTGTCCCTTTCGGCACGATCGGCTTGATGTCCTCTGCCATTTCGCCAAACGCGCCAGAGGCCATCCTGATCTCGTGGCTGCGCATCCAGTTCAGGTTACCCTTCAGCGTGTTGATTTCGCCGTTATGGGCCAGCATCCGGAACGGCTGCGCCAGCCACCACTGCGGGAACGTGTTCGTGCTGTAGCGCTGATGGTAGATCGCGAAGGCGCTTTCGAACCGCTCGTCTTTCAGATCGGTGTAGAATTCGGCGACATCCTGCGCCAGCATCATCCCCTTGTAGATGATCGATCGGCAGGACAGCGAACAGATGTATAGCCCGTTGATCTGGGCAGCGGCGGCAGCCTTCTCGATGCGCCGGCGGATGACGTAAAGCTCGCGCTCGAACTGCTCCTCATCAATGCCCTTGGCATTCGAAATCAGGATCTGTTCGATCTCGGGCCGGGTCGCGTTGGCCTTGTCGCCCAGACAGTTGGTGTTGACCGGAACATGCCGCCATCCATAGATATAGTGGCCCATCCGCAGAACTTCGGTTTCAACGATCGTCCGGCAGGTTTCCTGCGCGCCGAAATCGGTGCGCGGCAGGAACACCTGCCCCACGGCGATCAGCTCTGTCTGCCGCGGCTCGTGACCGGTGCGTTCCACCTGATCGTAGAAGAACGGCACCGGGATCTGCACATGAATGCCCGCCCCGTCACCGGTCTTTCCATCGGCATCGACGGCGCCGCGATGCCAGACCGCCTTGAGCGCCTCGATCCCGTTTTCAACGACTTTGCGGCTTTTTGTGCCGCTCACCGATACGACCAGCCCGACACCGCAAGAGGAATGCTCCGTTTCCTCGGTATAGAGACTGTTTTCGGCCATCCAGCGGCGCTTGGCTTCTTCGGCACTGGCCCAGGCTTCATCATATTTCGTCATGATCAGGCTCCATCAACGGTGATGCCAAAGCGCGAAAGCGTTTCGGCTTCGGTCAGTCTTTCGTGGTCGCCCGCAAACGCGAAACTGTCCGGTTTGCGGTCGGTGAATATCTCTCGGGTGAACTCCAGTCCGTTCGCATCGTCGAAGATGCCCAGCGGAATCTCGTAGTCGTCCTTGTCGTCACCTTGTGTTGTCATCCGGTACCAAAGGCCCGAACCGCAGGTGTTGCACCATGCACGCTCTGCCCAGTCCGAGGATTGGATCTTTCCGACATGCTCCAGCCCGACCCAGTCAACGTCAGCGGCCGGCACCGTGATTGCCACCAGCGCGGACCCTGCCCAGCGCTGGCACATCTTGCAATGACAGACGCCGAAGTCATGGCGCAGGTTCCGCGCGACGAAACTGACAGCGCCGCACATGCAGTGTCCTGTTTTCTCGGTCATCGCATTAACACTTTCTTCATCACACGGGTCAGGTCTTTTGTCCTATTTCACCGGCCATTTTTGGACCGAAGGTTTGGTTGAATTTTCGTTTCAGCTGCGGTCTGTTGGCTGGGTTTCGTACAAATGCGGTGTTCAGATGGCGTACGTTTGGGACATTTCAGGTCGGACATAACGCACAGATTCCCTATTCCGCGGCGACCGCCGCGCTGGTGTTAAGATAGTCCATCATCGCCTCCGCCGCTTCGCGCCCGTCGCGGATCGCCCAGACCACAAGACTCGCGCCACGCTGGATATCGCCGCAAGCATAGACCCCTTCCATACTTGTCTCATGGGTGCGGAAATCGGCCTTCACCGTCCCCCAGCGCGTCACCTCCAGCCCCGGCACTCCCCAGAGCGCAGGCAGGTCCTCTGGGCTGAAGCCCAGCGCCTGCACAACCAGATCGGCCCCTTCAGTATAGTCGGAATCTTCTATTATTTCAGGGCTTTGCCGCCCGCTGGCGTCTGGCGCGCCAAGTCTCATTTTCTGAACGATGACTCCATCGACCTTGCTGCCGCCAGTGAACCCCTTGGGCGCGGAAAGCCAGACGAACTCAACGCCTTCTTCCTCGGCATTCGCGACTTCTCGCTGGCTTCCCGGCATATTGGCGCGGTCACGGCGGTACAGACATTTGACGCTTGTCGCGCCCTGCCGGACTGCCGTGCGAACACAGTCCATTGCGGTATCGCCGCCGCCGATCACCACGACGCGCTTACCCTCGGCATTCAGTTCGCCGCTATCAAATTCCGGCACATCATCGCCAAAACTCTTGCGATTACTGGCGGTTAGGTAGTCGATAGCACGTACGACACCTTCGGCTCCCGACCCGGGCGCCTGCAGGTTTGTCGACTTGTAGACGCCCGTGGCAATCAGAACGGCATCGTGCTTGCCCCGGATCGCATCAAAGGAAAGATCCTCGCCGACATTGCAATTCATCACGAATTCGACGCCGCCATCCCGCAGTTGCTCGATCCGCTGCATGACAATGTCTTTCTCCAGCTTGAACCCCGGAATGCCATAGGTAAGCAATCCACCGGCCCGATCGTAGCGGTCATAGACTGTCACTTGCACACCGGCGCGGCGCAACATGTCGGCTGCGGCCAATCCTCCGGGACCGGCCCCGATTATACCAACGGATTCAGCACGTTCCCTTGCCGGTCGGATCGGCTGCACCCAACCCTCTTCGAAGGCGGTGTCCGTTATGTACTTCTCGACCGCACCGATCGTGACCGTGCCGTGACCGGATTTTTCGATCACGCAATTGCCTTCGCAGAGCCTGTCCTGAGGACAGATCCGGCCACAAATCTCAGGAAAAGTATTGGTCGCCTGGCTGATGTCATAGGCTTCGCGCAAACGCCCCGTAGCCGTCAGCCGCAACCAGTCCGGGATGTTGTTGTGCAAAGGGCAATGGCTTTGGCAATACGGCACCCCGCACTGGCTGCACCGCGCCGCCTGCTCTGCTGCCTTCTGGTCGGCATATTCGGCATAGATTTCCTTGAAATCCAACCGCCGCACCGTCGCAACCCGCTTCTCAGGCATGTCCCGCGCGACCGTCACGAATTTCAACATAGCTTCCTTTGCCATGCTCGACCTCCCAAACATCCAGAAGGACCTCTTAATTCGCAGCGCCCGGAAATAAAAGGCAGTCATACTGACCTAAATAATCATTTTTTGCCCCAAACCGTGCTTCGGACCGTCAATTCCGCAAATATTAGGTAATCTGTTATGACCTATAGGCTAGTATCCGAAATTCAAAGCAATCAGCGCGACGCAACCGACGATGATTCGCCACCAGCCAAAAAGCGAATAGCCGCGCCGACTTACGTACGAAAGCAAGCCCCGGACGACCAGAATCGCCGCCAAGAAAGCTGCTACGAATCCAACGGCAATCTCTGAAACCGCGCTCAAATCCAGAATATCACGGTTCTTGTAAAGATCATACGCAAAGGCGCCCGCCATAGTAGGCATCGACAAGTAAAAAGAGAACTCTGCTGCCGACCGCTTATCAGCGCCCATCAGCAAAGCCCCCACTATCGTCGCCCCACTCCGCGACACTCCGGGTATCATCGCCAGACACTGAACGACGCCAATCGCCAGCGCCATTGGGATCGGGAAATACATTGCGTCTTCATATCTCGGTCTGACAGCCATGCGGTCCACGAACAGAAGAACGACACCGCCAAGAATAAGCATGACCGCTATGAGTTTTGGCGTTTCAAAGAGAACCGTCTTGATGAAATCATGGGCGAGCACTCCGACGAAAACCGCGGGCAGAAAAGCGACCAGAACGGATAAGATGAAACGACGCGCCATAGGATCGTGCGGCGCGGAAGCGAAGACCGAGATGAGTTTCCCAAAGTACACAATCAGGATCGCCAATATGGCGCCCAGTTGAATAACGACCTCAAACGTCTTTCCCGCGGATTCGAATCCGAGAAAATGGCCCCCAAGTAGAATGTGCCCTGTCGAGGAAACCGGTATGAACTCTGTCAGCCCTTCCAGCAGGCCGAGTAACAGTGCAACAAAGATCGAGTTCTCGGCCATTCAGACTGGATGTCAGATATTGCGGAGGTTCTTGGCGCTGGCCTTGATCGCGTCATACTGTCCGGATGGGCGAAAGCGCCAAAGATAATCCGGTAAGACAGCCTCGAGGGCGATGGGCGTTATGCCCAGATCGGCGAATTTCTTGGCGGACTCACTGACCACATTGTCGCTTCGCAGACTGCGCACCTGATCCCGAGTCAGAATGGAGTTCTTGAACAGACCCAATGTTGCGGCCTGCGCAAGGTCAAACACTCCTGCAACCAGCGAGCCCATCCAAAATGGAAGATTCAATACAAGACGCCGGCGCTTGATTACGGCCAACATCTGCTCTACCAGCTCTCGCAAGCTGCTAACGTCGGGACCGCCCAGTTCGTACACGCCCGCAGAAGCTTTCCCGTTGACACCCAGAACAGCCGCCTTTGCAACATCATCAACGTATACGGGCTGAAACAGCGTTTCACCTCCGACCAACGCAAGAACTGGTCCGAACCGGGACATTGATGCAAACTTGTTGAAGAACCCGTCTTCTGGCCCGAAAATCACGGAGGGGCGCAAAATCATGGCCGACGGAAAATTGGCAAGGATTCCTTGCTCCCCAAGGGCCTTTGTCTTGCTGTAGATCGACCCGCTATCGGCATCGGCGCCAAGCGCGGAAATATGCACAAGCCGTCCGACACGCAGTTCCGTCGCGATCCGGGCGATACGTTCCGCGCCTTCGTGTTGCACGGCATCGAAATTGTTCCTGCCACTTTTGTCGAATGTGCCCACGCAATTCACGACGGCATCGGCACCCATCATGACAGACCGCACTGACGCGTCATCACGAATATTGCAAAAGACGGGCTCAACCTGCCCGACCGTGCCATAGGGCTTCACGAACATCGCCTCGTTTGGCCGGCGAACTGCAACGCGGACCCGCCAGCCTTCTTTGGCCATGCGTCGCGCAATATACCGTCCGACAAAGCCGGAGCCGCCGTAGATGGTGACCAATTTCGACATCTGCATCTCCATGTCTGTTGGCAGTTCAATAGCTTTCCATGACAAAGGGGACAAGACGCTATCGGGACGCAGGGATTCTGTCGAACCCCCGTTGACAGCGGCAAATGCCATGTTTACATCGCGGCTTCACGACACCTGCCCAGGTGGCGGAATTGGTAGACGCGCTAGCTTCAGGTGCTAGTATTGGCAACGATGTGGAGGTTCGAGTCCTCTCCTGGGCACCATCCCCTCTGAATTTAAGGGGCCACGAGTGGCGAATTTCCTTTACAAGAACGATCTACCTGACAACCTGAGCCTTGGGCCGGTTGTTGCCATCGATTGCGAAACGATGGGCCTCAACCCACATCGAGACCGTCTCTGCGTCGTTCAGATGTCCGGCGGGGACGGCAATGCCCATCTCGTGCAGATCGAAAAGGGCCAGACCGAAGCACCGAACCTGTGCCGCATGTTGGCGGATCCTCAGACCCTCAAGCTTTTTCACTTTGGGCGCTTCGATATAGCCGCGCTCTACAAAGCCTTCGGAACTCTGACGGCGCCCGTTTATTGTACAAAGATCGCTTCGAAGCTGATCCGCACATACACGGACCGCCACGGCCTGAAGTATCTTCTTGATGAATTGCTTTTGGTTGACGTCTCAAAACAGCAGCAGATGAGCGACTGGGGCGCCGAGGAGCTTACCAAGGCGCAGTTGGATTATGCGGCATCGGATGTCTTGTATCTGCATAGGCTGAAAGACAAACTGGACGCGCGGCTTGAACGTGAAGGCCGAACACAATTGGCGAAAGCTTGTTTTGACTTTCTCCCGGCCCGGGCGCAACTTGACCTGACCGGATGGCCCGAAATCGATATTTTCGCCCATTAGATAGGGCAGACAAGCACCATGACGACCGAAACTATCTTGGCGGCGGGCCGCCGCGTGATCCAGCGTGAAGCGGAAGCGCTTGGATCATTGGCCGGGGCGCTAGGCGACAGTTTCTTTGCCGCCGCCACCTTGATTTTAGATGCCCACGGGCGTGTCATCGTCTCCGGTATGGGAAAGTCAGGGCATATTGCGCGCAAGATAGCGTCGACACTCGCAAGCACTGGTACGCCCGCTCATTTCGTGCACCCGGCCGAGGCAAGTCATGGCGATTTGGGGATGATGGCCAAAGGCGATGTCGCGCTCGTGCTCTCGAATTCTGGCGAGACTCCTGAATTGGCCAACCTGGTCGCCTATACCAGACGCTTCGGCATCCCGTTGATCGGCGTCGCGGGAAATAGGGAAAGTACGCTATTGCGCCAGGCGGACGTGGCGATTGTGTTGCCTGCGGCGGAAGAGGCCTGCGACAAGGGCATCGTGCCGACAACGAGCACGACGATGACGCTTGCGCTCGGTGACGCCTTGGCCATCGCGCTCATGGAACATCGCCGTTTCACACCCGAAGACTTCCGCGAGTTTCACCCCGGCGGCAAGCTGGGCGCGCGCCTCTCGCGGGTTCGCGACCTGATGCATACCGACATGCCGCTGGTCGAAAGCAATACGCCGATGAGCACCGCGCTTCTGGCGATAAGCCAGAAGGGGTTTGGCGTCGTGGGCGTGACCTCTGAAGCGGGCGCATTGGTCGGGATCATCACCGACGGCGACCTGCGTCGTCACATGGACGGCCTGCTGTCGCTTTCCGCCGAAACGGTTATGACAAAGAGACCAACGACCATTGGGCCTGACGCCTTGGCTGAAGAAGCGGTCGCCTTGATGAATCAGCGCAAGATCACTTGTCTCTTTGTCGCGGATCAGAACCTCGCCGGTCGGGCACTTGGCATTCTGCATATTCACGATTGCCTGCGCGCGGGCGTCGTTTAAGCCATGGCTCTGCACGACAACACGTATTCTCGTGCAGTCGCACTGTTGAAGGTCCTTCTGCCGCTTCTGGCGCTAGCAATCCTCTCGACGCTTTTCCTGCTGTCACGTACGATCGAGCCCTCGCAAAAGTTGCCCTATGCAGATGTGGATGCGAAGGAATTCGCTCGAGAACAACGCATCGGCTCGCCGAACTACACGGGCACCACAAGCGACGGAGCAGCGGTCAAGGTAACAGCCCAAAGTGCCAGACCACAGCTTACGAACCCTAAGATAATGTCCGCAACCAAGCTTCAGGCAGAGATCAAGCAAACAGACGGCACCGTTATTGATGTCGTCGCGCTCGACGGAATTTTTGATACCAACGAACAGACGGCCGTGCTGACCGGCGGCGTGGTCGTGACAAGTTCAACAGGCTATACGCTAACCTCGGAAAAGTTGAATGGTCTTCTGGATGGATCGGCCGCCGAAACAGATACAGATGTCGTGATCGAAGGCCCGGAGATACGAATCGACGCCGGCAGCATGAAGGTAAAACTCAGTTCACGTAAGTCGGCCCCAAAGGGATACGACGTTGTTTTCAACGGCGGGGTTAAGCTGGTATACACTCCCAAAGAGCAATCCACAGGATCACAATGACACTGCGCATCCATTTCCTAACAGCAGCGATGATAGTTGCATTCGTCTCTGCTGCATTCGGACAGGGAACTGAAGTTGCTTTCGGCCAAGGAACAGCGGATTCAAATCTCCCGGTTGAGGTGACCGCGGACTCACTGCGTGTGGATCAAGTCAAAGGGACAGCGGTCTTTGTCGGCAATGTCCTTGTGGGTCAGGGTGAGATGCGCCTTTCAGCCGACCAGGTTGACGTGCAGTACGAGATGGTAGACGGAAAATCGACCGGCAAGATCGCGCAGGTGGTCGCCAAAGGCGGCGTCACCTTTGTCAACGGGCCAGAGGCAGCAGAAGGCGATTTGGCAGATTATGACGTCATTAATCAAAAGTTGCTGATGACGGGCAATGTGATCTTGACCCAGAACAAGAGTATACTCAGCGGCGAACGGCTCTCCGTGAATATGGTCGACGGCACCGGCGTCATGGAAGGTCGCGTCAAGACGATCCTGGAAAACAGCGACAAATAATGGCACCTTCGTCACAACTCAAGGTTTCGACTGGCGGCGCAGGCCTTCATATCGTCAGTCTGAGAAAGAGTTACCGCAAGCGACTGGTTATCCGAGATGTGAGTATGGAACTGGGGCGTGGCGAAGTGGTTGCGCTTCTCGGGCCAAATGGTTCAGGCAAGACGACTTGCTTCTATGCGATCGCGGGACTCGTCGTCCCGGAGGGCGGGCAGGTCATTATTGATGGCCGCGACGTGACCAACCTTCCCATGTATCGCCGGGCGAAACTGGGAATTGGGTACCTGCCGCAGGAGGCATCGATCTTCCGCGGGCTCTCGGTGGAAGACAACATCCTTGCGATTCTGGAAATCGCAGTCAAGAACAGGTCGACGCGCAAAGAAAGACTTGAAGAATTGTTGTCGGAATTCTCAATATCACATCTTCGCCGTGCTTCCGCGCTCTCGCTTTCGGGTGGCGAACGCCGCCGTGTCGAAATCGCGCGGTGCCTCGCGGCCGATCCCAAGTACGTTCTGCTCGACGAACCTTTCGCCGGCGTCGATCCAATCGCGGTGGGTGAAATTCGCTCGTTGGTCGCTGACCTCAAGACCCGGGGTATTGGCGTACTCATTACAGACCACAACGTCCGTGAAACCCTTGATATCGTCGACCGCGCCTACATCTTGCATGATGGACATGTCCTCATGAGCGGTACCGCCGAGGAGGTCGTTCGCGACGAAAACGTTCGCCGGGTCTATCTCGGACAAAGTTTCCGCATCAGCTGACTGAACCCTCTGATCGGTTCCTATTGACAGCAAGCATCAGGATGTCGCCAAATGAATGCAATGAAAACCAAATCTTTCATCGTTCGAACGATGCCGCAGATGTGCCTTGTTGCGAACGCGCCCGACGCAATCGGGCCGAAGGTTTCCCACAGACCGGTTTTGCACAAAGGCCTGACAAGATGTCGCCTAGGGCCACTGGTCGATTTTACATGAAGGAGTGATGATGCGTTACCAGATCAGCGGCAGGCAAATCGATATCGGTGAAGCGCTTCAGACCCACGTTCAGGATGAAATGAACGAAGTTCTGGCCAAGTACGCCGGCCGCCCCACAGATGCCAATGTGATTTTTTCGAAGAGTGCACATGAGTTTATATGCGAGGCCATCGTGCACCTTTCGACCGGCTTGACGGCTCAAGCCAAAGCCCATTCCACCGAGATTTACAGCGCCTTTGATAAGTGCAACGAGAAACTGGACAAGCAATTGCGTCGTTACAAGCGGCGCCTGAAGGACCACCACCGAGATCGCCCGGAGCCTGTTGAACTTTCTGGCGCGTCATCCTATATCCTCGCCGCGTCGGAAGATCTTGATGAGGCAGAGCCAGAATCGCTTCAGCCCATGATCATCGCCGAAATGGAGACGACCGTACCATCGGTCTCTGTTGGCGAAGCGGTCATGCAGATGGAGCTAGTTGGGGCACCCGTCTTGGTCTTCCGGAATGAAAGGAACAACGGGATCAATGTGGTCTACCGTCGTGAGGACGGGAATATTGGTTGGATCGATCCCAAGAACATGACATGACGTCTCAATCCTCGGTGATTGACCCAAAAAGCAGCGGAAAATGGAACTATCGAGCATATTGAAGCCTTCGGCTGTCAAGGTCATTAGCAAGACGTCCAGCAAAAAGCGTCTCTTCCAGGACCTGGGAGAGACCGCTGCATCTGCATTCGGGTTGAATCTCGAGGCCGTCATTGATGCGTTGCTGGAACGTGAGAGCCTTGGCCCAACAGGTGTTGGGCATGGTGTGGCATTGCCCCATGCGCGCGTTTCAGGTCTGGATCACGTTGTAGGCGTCTTCGTGCGGCTAGAAAAACCGCTGGATTTCGACGCCGTTGATAGACAACCCGTGGATCTTGTCTTTTCGCTCTTCGCTCCCGTTGATGCCGGGGTAGATCATCTCAAGGCGCTGGCCCTTGTTTCGCGCACGATGCGGGACGCCGGAATATGCAGCAAATTGCGCGCCAACTCCGACCCTGCGACGCTTCACGCCATCTTGACCGCAGGCCAGACGATTCAGGCCGCCTGATCACGTCCTAGCGGTTCAAATCCGAACATCATGTAGTCCTTCTGATATGCTGCCCTCACTGCAGCCTCGACCTCTTCGTCGTAAATTTCTGCAAGTGATACGGGGCAGTCGATCGTCTCTGGTTGCAAATCAGGCGACTCCTTCCCGAACTTGCCAGCAAGATAAGCTAGATCGGACGCAATCTCGTCTTCGCGGAAGACATGATCGGGAATGATGAACTGTCCAATTCCCTTCAATATTTCCGACTGGGAGGCCCAAGCAGCATCAACGCGAATGCTCGTCTGCGCAGCCAGATTGGATTTCACAAACTCCGCGAACTTCAGAAACGCCCCTCGGTGTGCGTTCCTGTCGTATGTTTGGTCAGGAAAGCTGTCCGGGATGTCGATGTTACGCGTCTTTCTAAGAGTCTCCCTGATGTCAGAATAACAGTCCGGCCCGGGCAAAAGGATATGCTTTGCGAAAGCCAGATGCAGGCGCCGGACCGGATGACGAACGACCGAAAAACACTGATGCCTGCCGGATTGCCGTTTCCAGTTGCGCAAGGTTTTTTGCGTGAACCGGTCGTTCATTTCAGCACCATCGACATCTGCCAATTCCGACATCCATGTCACGATGCTTTCGACCGGCCCGCATTTGATCGGCATGAAAAGCAAGGGCAAATGTGCGATAGTGACGTAGCTTGGAACCGAAGGACCCCGGCCAGGCTCAAAGTTCGGCGTTCGCGAAAGATTGAACTGGTCGATCGACGCAAGCGCATTCGACATCTCGTCATAGTTTGAGACTTTCTCGTTCAAAGGCTGAGGGTTCTGCTTCTTCGTCGTCTGCGAAGTCGATTTTTTCTGCTCCTCGATGCCAAGAAATCGCGCGAGGCCATTCAGCACATCAACTTGTCCTATGTCGTGATAGTCCAGATAAAATGCAGTCTGACCACTGGTCTGAAGCGCCCGCGATAATTCCAGCTGAAAACCATTCCGGTCTGCCAGATGTCTCTTGAACTCTTCGGGCTCAAACCTGATTTGTGCGGTCTTGGCCCCTTTTCCATCCCCGAGTCGCCACTGCCCTGTCAGACGCGCGATCTCGAGCGAAACATAGGTTTCTACAGGATTGCGCGTCAGGATGATCTTGGCGCAAGCCGGATCTGCCAGGCAGTGCAACTTGATTCGCGGATCGTGATCGTGAAAGAACCGGAAGCCCGGTATTCTTTCGGAGTCTCCACGCATTCGGGACAGCAGCGCAAATGGGTCTGTCTCTCGGTCGCGCAATGATACACCGAGCAATTCAGTTTGTTTCGCATGGCCAATGAAGTGAGGATTAAAGACTTCACCGTAACAGTGCAGTTCGGAAAAATCGTTCAGGTTCTCCTCGAGGAAATTCGATCCCGTTCGCATTCCAGCGAAAATGACAAAATAATTGAAACGCCCTGCCATATCGAACTAGCGAACCAGATAGGGGCGGCGGCGGTCTTTCAACCGACGAGGGTCTTCGTTTTCGACCGGGAAATCACCCATAAGATAGGGCTGCATTCCCTGGTTCTTCAGGTTCCTCAGGAACTGGCCAAATCCTGTCAGGTCTGACATCTTCGGCACCTCGGTCAACCTTCGCGTACTCCTGACCCCGATCTCATCAATGATTGTCTGTAGCGGCTCCATCGGAGCCTCAATAAACTCGGCCATCTTCCAAATCCGAACCCGCGCCTTCGTGTATTGTGAGTTCAGGATATCAAGATGTGCGCTTTCGACTCTTTGCAATCTCGCAGCTTCCCGGCGGATCTCTGAGAAATTCAGGTTGGAGTGAAACAACGGAACCGCCCAGGCCCCGGATATCACCGATATCTGCGCATTCGTGTCCGTCGACATGAGCCAAGATATCTCCTGGTTGTCTCGCGGCCCGAACTGAAAGCATTGTCGTTCACCCCGCGTGTTCCAGATCAGGCTGGTCAGGAACCCCTTGGGGTCATAGTCCCGCAGATCCGCACTATCGCAAAGCGCACCACTGAATAGCGTCTGGTTCCCAGCGAATTCCACGCGCTCCGGTCCGTACAGATGCCCGTGCACCCGAGCACCGGTGACCTTACCCAACCAGCCCTCAAAATCCTCAAACAGGTCACTGAAACCCTCGAAGACCGAATAGGAAGCACAAGTCTTGCCGTTCTCGAACCCCTCTCTGGGAAAGCGGCTCTGCATGTAAAGGCCGGGGCGGCCCTGCGTCCTTCGCTCGACGGCTTTTGCAAAAATGCGGTCGATCTTACCGGGATTTGGTTCCGTTGAAGATGTACTGACGGGTTCGTCAAACAGGAACGCTTTGTAAAGCTTGTTGGCATTCGGCCAGATCTTTCGGGCAACAAAGCAGTCCGAGCGGCGGAGCAACTGAAGATGATCATCATAGAAGATGTGCGGCTTCCCCTGAAAATCGAATTTCGAAAGCGTCAGTGATCGGCTTTCGATATTCGACGAAAACTGCCTTGCTAGGGTCTGGAAATAGCTCTCATCAGGGATCCATACTTTCGAAAAATACTTATCGTATCGCCGCCGCTCTGGCCCTTCCAGAATGGCGGAAAGAGTCTGTCGAGTAAGGCACCACCATTGCGACCCGAGGTGGGGAACTATGTCCGCGGGGATACGTCGCTTGAAGCGAATGCGACGCTGGAATTTGACATATCGATCAAAGAGGAACCTTTGCCGTTTCCATGAGAAGGGGAACCGCAATGTGAATCTTTCCGCGTCGAGCCCACCGATTGTCCAGTGGACTTCGTCCGTCGTCACCGACTCGATAAAGTCTGTCCTCGGATGGCGTGCTAGATAATCCCTCAGCTCCTGTATCGGGCGCAGCGGCAGGCAAGAGCCAGAGGCGAGGTAAACATGCTCGACGTCGGGAAATGCCGAAAGCATCAACTCACTCGCCGTCTGGGTGGCAGCCACCAGCGCCCAACTACCCCATTCACATCTGTGACGAACCGAAAACCGGATATCGGCAAGGTCTGAAAGGTCGCTTACCAATTTGTCATATGTCTCGCGGTCAACACGACGATCGACATGGATGACAACCGGACAACCTTCCCTTGCCCAATGCCGGGCGACCTGTTCGGCGCGGTCCACTGCATCGTGAACCAGCATCACTATGCCGACGCTCACGCCCAGTTTCCTTTCGACATCAGCCCGAGAATTTCAAGCTGCCGCCAGTTGATGTATTTCTCGGACCATTTGCACCAAACCTCGGGGCTTTCCTTCAAACGGTCGTGGTAGGCTTGGTATTCCTTGCCACTGGCGAAATGCTGCTTTCGCTTCAATTCCTCTTCGGACTTGGAAATGAATGTATTCAAGAACTTGGCGTGCAGAAGGCAGCCTGATATCTTCTCGCCACCCCACTCGTCGTAGACTTGGTTAAGACCGCGGGGAAGCAGCATATGTGTCGAACTCACAAAAGCATATTTGCGATCCCATTTCACCAAAGGTATCTTGTTCAGCGCTGGTGCGCGCTCTGGACTGTCAGCAAAAAATATTCGGGCTCTGGGCCCGCCCTGTATCCAGAGATTGCCATAGCGGTCGTTTCTGGAAATCATGTAGTTGCCGCTGTCGAACCACGACGCGATTTCGAAAGGGTCGCGACCTGCCGAATATGGATCGTCCTGCAACGAACCTTTCGGATACATGTCCAGCATCATCGCACCAAAGCTGCGGATGGAAGACGCGTCCAGCCAGTCTGTAAGGGCACGAATGGGACGCGTGTCGCAGAACGGGTAAACGAAGAATTCATCGACATCGACGACCAGACACCAATGCTGATGCGCATAGCGCATCTGTAGGTAGTTCAACCAATCGACGCCAAAACGCGCCCTCTTGTAGCTGGCGTTGCTGTACCAAATCGAAACGTCTTCCTGCCCGAGCAGGGACTGAAGTGAACCGTCATCAGAATCGTTGTCGACGAAGAAGAAATGATTGATGCCGAGCGCCCGGTAATAGCTGATGAAGAACGGCAATCGGATGCGTTCGTTTCTCATCGTCACAAACAGCAGGATATCACCCTTACGAATACTATTGGTGTTGTCTTGGACGATCTCCAACTCTCGGCGCTTGCGCAAGGCACGAACCAACCAGCGCCTCCGCTCTAAACGCAATCGATATGATTGAAGCGCGCCCAATACAGCCTCGTTATTCACCTATGTCGACATAACACCAACCGACAGATATCAAAGTGCATTTAATGCAATGTTGAAGTGATCTTCCCATGTCGGGAGCCTGTCTGGCAGCCTGTCGAGATGGTTATTCTTGTTCCCGTATTTCCTACAATCGGTAAATTCTCTTATTGTTGTTTCCCAAACATAGCTATCGGTAGCGTTCAGGTAAACGGGATAGTCCTTCAGAAACTCACGGTAGACGGGCAAATCCGAACAGAAGACGGGGACGCCAGTCAGCGCAGCCTCTGCAGGCGGAAGCCCGAACCCCTCTGCAAGACTGGGGAACAACAGCCCACGAGATCTTTGTAGGAGGGCCGCAACGCCTCCATCGGAAAGGTCATTGAGTTCGACAACATGCGCGGGCCTGCTGTCCAGCCGCCAAAAGACGCTTTCGTTCTTCCAGCCGCGCTGGCCGACGACGAAGAGTGTCGGCACTTCCGGCCCGTCACCCAGCCTCTGCCAGACGTCCAAAAGTAACTCATGGTTCTTTCGCGGCTCTATCGTGCCGAGCGTCACGAAATAGGGCCGAGACAGGTCGAGTCCCCCCGGCAATTGGCTTGGCATTGCGGGGGTAGCGGTAATTCCTAGATGTGCGACTTTGCATTCAGGTGTGCGGCCAAGCCGTTCGAAATGTGTCTCGGCTTTCATCCTGCAATCCGCGCTCGGACATATGACCGCATCAGCGAACGCGCTGACGACTTCAAGCTTCTCTCGGAAAGCATGCGTAGTCTCGTTTCGTTGGAGCTGTGGAAAGTCCAGCGGAATGGTGTCGTGCAACAGGACCAGAATACTGGAGGCATTGACCAAATCTATCGCCTTGAAGACATCTCTTCGAATGTTGGAATGCCCCACATTGATATATCGAAGCTTCGCACCACAGCGGGACTGTAGCAGGTCGGCAAGGCCCGGCGCACCGCACCGCCCAATTCTAAGCCGCCGGATGTCCGACAGCGCCGCCTGGAGCATGTTCGAGTGACGCCAATAGACCCGAGAGAGCAGATCACGTGAACCCCAGCGGGTGCGGCCATCGAACCGTGCGAGGAGTTGCGAAATTCCGACTGCGTCAATCAGATGAAATTCGCTTCCAGCATTGACCAGCGCGAAGACCGGAACCTTGCATTCTGAGAGTTTCCGCAGATAGGCAAGTTCTACCCGATCGATGCCCGTCATCGGACCACGCCCAACACGGGAGATCAGCCGTGTCAGATCCAGGCAAATGGGCCCAGAGCTATCTTTCGTAATGTCCATTCTGGTGCCAGCGCCAGGCATCGGAAATCATCGCTTTCAGGTCCGATCGCTTGGGGGACCAGCCAAGTTCCTTTTCAGCGCGCACACTTCCTGACACGAGCTTCGAGCAATCTCCCGGCCGTCGCGCGCCCTCGACTGTTGCGACCGGCAGGTTCGTTACCGTCCCACTATGTTGTATGACTTCCCTGACAGAAAAGCCGTGCCCTGAACCGAGGTTGAAGACCCGACTCTTTTTCCCACTGTCTAGCCATTTCAGCCCAAGAACATGGGCATCAACCAGGTCCATCACATGCACATAGTCCCTTATGCATGTCCCATCCGGCGTATCGTAGTCGGTTCCGTAAATCGTCAGCGCTGGCCGCTTGCCCTGCACAACGTCCAGCATGACAGGAATGAGATGAGTCTCCGGTCGGTGAAACTCGCCAACTTCCCCGTCCGGGTCGGCGCCCGCGACGTTGAAGTATCGAAAGGTCACATGCCGCAATCCGTGGCTGTCGCCGAAATTCACCAGCATGTCCTCGATCGCCCGCTTTGACGCGCCGTATGCATTTGTCGGGCTTTGTGGTGTGTCCTCATCCAGCACAACATTGTCGTGCTCGCCATAGGTCGCACAGGTCGACGAAAACACGAACTGCAGACAGCCTGCCGCAACCGCAGCTTCAATCAGGCAAAGCGACCCGCAAACATTGTTGTGCCAGTACTTGCCCGGCTTGTGCATCGCCTCGCCAACTTGGCTGAGAGCGGCAAAATGCATGACCGCAATAGGTGCATAGGTTGAAAAAACAGCGTCAAGCCGGTCACGATCCAAAAGATCACCGGGCTCAAACGGCCCGAACTTAACCGCATCCCTCCAACCCGTCACAAGGTTGTCGTAAGTAACTGGAATATATCCCGCAGCACTCAAAACCTTGCAGGCGTGGGACCCGATGTACCCCGCACCGCCTGTGACCAGAACATGTTTTCCCTTGGCGCTTGTCACAACCTATTGCGCAGCGTTCGGCAGAGCTATCATTTCACGAAGGTACTGGGCGAACTCATCCCTCAACTCTTCCCTGGCGAGACCGAAAGAAACTGTCGCCTGAAGGAAACCCGCTTTAGAACCGCAGTCGAACCTCTCTCCTCGGAACCGGAAACCAAATACGTCCCGGTCGTTTCGGATTTCTTCTGCGATCGCATCTGTCAATTGAATCTCTCCACCGGCACCACTACGGATGCGATTGAGGTTCTGCAGAACTTTCGGAGTCAAAATGTAGCGTCCAATAACGGCAAGGTTCGACGGTGCGGTTCCCGGTGCTGGCTTTTCCACCATGCCCTTGATCGAGACCATCGATCCCAAGTCTTCCTTAACGTCGAGAACCCCATATGAGGATGCCGCTTCAGGCGGAACCTCCATGGCGGCAACCATGCAACCGCCAGTCTCCTGATACGCTTCAACCATCTGCTCTAGGCACGGGGTCTCGGCGGCAATGACGTCATCCGGGAGGATCACCGCAAATGGTTCATTCGCGATCAGTCGGCGCGCGCACCAGACAGCATGGCCAAGCCCAAGCGCACGATGCTGACGGATGTAGGCAATCGCGCCACTGTCCATATTTGTGTTCTGCAGGACTTCAAGAAGTTCGTCTTTGCCCTTCTTGCGCAGCGAGGCCTCGAGCTCGGGCGCGTGGTCAAAATAATCTTCCAGTGCGCCCTTGCCGCGCGACGTAACGAATATGAACTCTTTGATACCGGCTGCCCTTGCTTCGTCGATGGCATATTGGATCAGGGGGCGATCCACCAAGGTCATGATTTCCTTTGGAATCGACTTCGTCGCAGGAAGAAAGCGCGTGCCAAGCCCTGCCACGGGAAATATTGCCTTGGTTACTCTGCGCTTCATACTATGTCCCCCGATACCCGGTTTCGCATTTACAATCACTTGTTAGTCAAATTCGATTAGTCTTCGTTTGTGGCTAAATTGTAAAGATTATAGGGTATTTTTCGATAACAATCCAACGAGATGAGCGGTATTCCGTGGATCGCGTTGCGAAGCAACACGATGTGTTTCTTTTTTCAGCCTTTGTTTCAATCCAGTGAACAAAAAGAAAGGCCCGCTACGTTCAGACCGTCCGAATAGCCCGCCTTTCTGCTCCCAATGGCCGTCAGAATAGGACACCCGGTGATATCGGCTCGTGGCACTGAAAATATAGAGCGACACGATGGCCCCCTGCCTTACGCTTTCTCTTGCCATTCGCCGCAACCCCGGTGCTCTGCTCCGAAATCCACAGATCACTTCGTGACGATAGTCTGCCGATGCTTGTCGGAACCTTCGGAAATCGCGATCCTTCCTAGGTATCGCCGGCGCCGGCGAAATCGCACGGCCCGAACCTTCTGAAATGCCCGCCCTAAGCGTTGTCATGACTCTTTCCACATCTCTGGGTTCACAATTCCCAGCGACAAGATGTCTGATCAGCAAGCGTCGCTGGATGCCGCAAAAGTCTTCCATCACGGCGTCACGTTCCGCGTCCGGCGCATATTTCCTCAGGAAAATCACCTGGCTCGCACCAACTTCAAGAAGTGACCTCGGCATCCGGGATTTCTTGCGCGTCGCCGAAGCTTCGACACCGTGATGAACTTCGGCTCTCGGCACGATCGCGGTTTTCCGGTTTTGTACCGCAAGGCGCATGTTTAGGTCCGTTTCATCAAGATAGTACCTGTAGGCAGGGTCAAATCCGCCGATTTCGCAGAAGATGTCGCGCCGGAAGGCGCAATTGGTCCCTTGGGTCTTGATCGCCATGCCGGGCCGACCCGAAAAGACCTCGATGTCATCTGAGGAAAGTGGCAGTACGGTCGTATAACCGAATTCATCAACGGCTTGCCCCTTTGACTGGAAAGAGATTCCATTTCTTCCTCGAACGTAGCCGCCTGCAGCAGCAACGTCGGGATCGGCGAATGCCTGCACAAGATGACATAGCCAGCCCGGTTCAGGCACCGCGTCGTCATCAAGAAAGGCGACGATCTCCCCTGCTGCATGGGCAAGACCTTCGTTGCGCGCCAAAGAAATATTGGCCTCGTCGAACTCGACGATCTTAATCTGGTCGGCAAACGGCATGCCTCGAACCGCGGCGGCCGCCGCCGGATCCACGACGCTTACCACTTCGAACAGTCTGTAAATCAGTTGCGAAGCGGCTGTCAGGCAACGCCGGAGCGAGTCCGGCCGACCCCGGCTTACGATGATGACACTGACAGTGGGTTCGATCATTCCACCTTCATTTCTGCCATCATCGACTCGATCCTCGCAACGTCCTCTGGATTGTTCAATTCCCAAAACTGGCGCCCGCGAGACTCGACCTCGACACAGAGAACCGGACGCTCATGTTCGAGAAACCGCAGTTGTTCCAGACCCTCCAGCTTTTCGAGTGGGCCCGTCACCCATCGCGGATAAGCGGCTAGTGCCGAGGGACGATATGCGTAGACTCCGACATGATGGAACACCGGTGTCGGCTCTTCATCTCCGAAGCTCCGGCCAGTGTAGGGGATCACCTCTTTCGAGAAATAGAGCGCCCGGTTTTCGCGACCGAACACAGCCGTCGTGCCGCCGACGCGACCGGCCCGGCGATCCTCCAAGAAGCCGTTCAGTGCGCGACCGTCACAGCGCAGAACCGGCGTCGCCACTTCAGCGGTCGGATGGGCGCGCAGACCCGCCACGAGATCCTCGATGAACCAAGCTGGCGTAAGCGGCGCGTCGCCCTGCAGGTTGACAACGATGTCATAGCCGCCTCCGAGGTTGTCGAGCGCCTCGGCGCATCGTTCAGTGCCATTCGCACAGGTTGTTGATGTCATTACGACTTCAGCGCCGAAGGCCTCGCTTTCGAGCCTGATGCGATCATCATCGGTAGCGACGACGACGCGGTCGATTCCACCGACCTGCCGCGCGGCCTCCCATGATCGCTGCACGAGGCTTCGCGAAACGCCATTCACGCCGCGCAGTTGCACCAGCGGTTTGCCCGGATAGCGGGTGGACGCAAACCGGGCCGGGATGACAATCAGGACGGCCATCAGGCAGGCTGAAGGTCAACGCCAGGTGCATAGGCGATGAAAAACGGATTCTCGTAGCCCGGCTTGCCGTAGGTCAGCGGCGAATGGTCGTCGAAACGGACAACCCGCCCACCAGCGCCATTCAAAACCGCATGGCCCGCTGCGGTGTCCCATTCCATGGTACGCCCGACACGCGGATAGATGTCTGCTTCTCCGGTCGCAACCAAGCAGAACTTGAGCGACGACCCCGCGCTTTTCATATCGGCGGTTTCATATTTCGCGATGTAATCGTCAGTCGCGGCATCGCGATGCGACTTGGAAGCCACGACGTAGAGTGCCTTGTTGTCGGGTGTGGAAACCCGGATCGGGGTCAGCTCACCCATTTTCTCTGGGGCAAGTGCCCCCGTCTCCTCGAACGACGCGCCAGTGGCATCGGTGAAAAACATGCGCTTCTTTGCGGGCGCATACACGATCCCCCGGGTCGGCACACCGTTCTCGACATAGGCGATGTTCACGGTGAAATCTCCGCGACGCTGTACAAATTCCTTGGTACCATCAAGCGGGTCGACGATCAGAAATTTGTCGGCGCGATCTGAATGAGATGCCGCCTGCTCCTCTGTAACCAACGTGATATCCGGAAATTCGGCTCGTAAGCCGGCGGAAATCAGCTCATCCGCAGCTTCGTCAGCCTCTGTCACCGGGCTTTGGTCAGACTTGGATCGCACCTCAAAATCATCGGAATTATAGATCTGCATGATGCAATCGCCGGCCTCGAGCGCCAACCTGCGCATCACCGCTGTCAATCTGTCGAAATCCAAAACCTTCTCCTTGTACTTTGCCTGTCTCGGTCGTCATTGAATCCTTAATCCAGTGTCCTTATGCTTTGACCTCAAGCAAACAGCAAGAATTCCCCGACACGGAACAAAGGGAACGCGCAGAGCATGTTTCAGGCGCCCGCCAGAAAGAACAATATAGGGACGGCAGTAAGTCTGGCCGAACTGATATATCATGGCACGGTCCGCCAACTGCGGAAGTCCCATGGAAACGCCATCGTTGGGCTGGTCATGAACATTGTTCAGTCGCTTATCTTCGTGCTGGGCTTTTATGTGATGTTCATCGTGCTTGGCATCAGAGGTGCGGCACTTCGCGGCGACTTCATGCTATATATCATGTCGGGAGTGTTCCTGTTCATGACACATACCAAGGCGATGCAGGCGGTCGCCGGGTCGGAGGGTCCTGCGTCGGCAATGATGCAGCATTCGCCGATGAATACCGTCATCGCGATAACATCAGCGGCGTTAGCTTCGCTTTACATTCAGATTCTGTCCGTCATCGTTATCCTTTTCGTCTACTACACTTTCGGGAATCCATTTGTAATTCATGAACCCGTTGCAGCATTGGGCATCTTGTTGCTTGCCTGGTTCACCGGAGTTGCAGTCGGATTGGTCTTCTTGGCTGCAAAGCCTTGGTCGCCGGGTTTCGTTGGCGTGGCGACAACTATCTTTGCGCGCGCCAATATGATCGCCTCGGGCAAGATGTTCGTCGCAAACGCCCTGCCGCCGGCTATGCTTGCAATGTTTGACTGGAACCCCTTGTTCCACTGTATCGACCAGATGCGCGGCGCCGTGTTTATCAACTACAATCCGCACAATTCCTCAATCGAATATCCTATCTATGCTTCTCTGGCGCTCGTCATGATCGGCCTTATGGGGGAATTTTATACCCGCAAGCATGCCTCTGCCAGTTGGAACGCGCGTCGCTAGTCCACGACCCTTAGCGTCAAATTTATGCGCCCGCCTGTTTGCAGCAGACTCGAAGTCCCGGAACGTAGCCGGTCAATGCCGTGGTGCAAAAGCCGTGCATCACCTGCAAGAACCGCGACATCGCCGGATTGCAGCCAGATGCTTTCGGTACTTCCGCCGCGTTCGATGTTTCCTATGCGAAACAAGGCCGCGTCTCCCAAAGAGATCGACACGACTGGCCAATTGAAATCCGCTTCATCCTTGTCCTGATGCAACCCCATTCGTGCACCTTCAGCATACCAGTTCACAAGACAACATTCCGGCATCTTCGTCAGCCCAGTAACTGCACGCCAGACAGTCAGCACAGACTCGGGGATTGCGGGCCATGGCATTCCTGCCGGGTGAAGCTTTTCATAGCGGTAGCCGTGTCGGTCGGAAAACCAGCCGCATTTCCCGGCAGAGGTCATCCGGACAGACATCGGCTTCCCAAAACGTGTCTCGGGCGAAAATAGCGGCGCGGCATCGATGACCCGGCCTATATCTTCAGCCACTGCCTTTTGCGTCGACCTGTCCAACCAGCTCCGAAATATCTGCACTCCGCGCAGGTTGAGAGTGGGTTCGGCTTTAGAAACGCTCTGACCATTGCCCATTGCTCTGAAATGACTCCAATTTTTGGGGATTCCGATCCCCGCCATGACTTGCAGGCCTTCAACCCCCTCCTTATATACGCCCAGAACCCGGCTTGGGGACAACCTAGGCCGAATTACGGGATCGGAAGCGGGCGCCGCATCGGGCCCAATTCCACGAAATCGCCTAAGAAGAGGAAATTGAGTATGGCTAAAGTCATTGGTATCGACCTCGGGACCACGAACTCCTGTGTTGCTATCATGGACGGCTCGCAGCCGCGGGTCATCGAGAACGCCGAGGGCGCACGTACGACGCCTTCCGTTGTCGGTTTCACCGAAGGTGAGCGTCTTGTCGGTCAGCCTGCAAAGCGGCAGGCCGTTACCAACCCCGAAAACACGGTTTTCGCCGTAAAACGCCTGATCGGTCGTAGAACCGACGATGCCGAAGTAGAGAAGGACAAGAAGCTTGTTCCCTACAAGATCGTTGATGGCGGGAACGGCGACGCCTGGGTTGAAGTCCGTGGCGAAAAATACAGCCCCAGCCAGATTTCGGCTTTCATCCTGCAGAAGATGAAGGAAACTGCCGAATCCTATCTCGGCGAAAAGGTCGACCAGGCGGTCATCACGGTTCCTGCCTACTTCAATGACGCACAGCGTCAGGCGACGAAGGATGCTGGCAAGATCGCTGGTCTTGAAGTGCTGCGGATCATCAACGAACCGACCGCTGCCGCGCTTGCCTACGGCCTTGATAAGAAAGAAACCAAGACCATTGCGGTTTATGACCTTGGCGGCGGTACTTTCGACATCACCATTCTGGAAATCGACGATGGCTTGTTCGAGGTGAAATCGACCAACGGGGACACGTTCCTTGGCGGCGAGGACTTCGACATGCGGATCGTCCACTACCTTGCCGATGAATTCAAAAAAGAAAACGGCGTTGATCTGACCAAAGACAAGATGGCGCTTCAGCGTCTCAAGGAAGCGGCAGAAAAAGCCAAGATCGAGTTGTCCTCGAGCCAGCAGACCGAGATCAACCAGCCGTTCATTTCGATGGACAAGAACACTGGTCAGCCGCTTCACATGGTCATGAAGTTGACCCGTGCAAAGCTGGAGAGCCTGGTCGGAGACCTTATCAAGAACTCGATCGCACCATGTAAGGCGGCGCTCAAGGATGCTGGTCTTTCGACCGGTGACATTGATGAAGTCGTTCTGGTCGGCGGTATGACCCGCATGCCAAAGGTCGTTGAGGAAGTTACCAAGTTCTTTGGAAAGGAGCCGCACAAAGGCGTCAACCCGGACGAAGTAGTTGCTCTGGGTGCTGCCATCCAGGCGGGCGTTCTGCAAGGCGACGTCAAGGACGTTGTGCTGCTCGACGTTACGCCGCTTTCGCTGGGGATCGAAACTTTGGGTGGGGTCTTCACGCGCCTCATCGACCGCAACACCACAATCCCGACCAAGAAGTCGCAGATATTCTCGACCGCCGAGGACAACCAGAACGCCGTGACGATCCGGGTGTTCCAAGGTGAACGCGAGATGGCGGCGGACAACAAGATGCTTGGCCAGTTCAATCTGGAAGACATCCCGCCGGCGCCGCGCGGCCTGCCGCAAATCGAAGTGACATTCGATATCGACGCAAACGGTATTGTGTCGGTAAGCGCCAAGGATAAGGGCACTGGCAAAGAGCAGAACATCACGATTCAAGCGTCCGGCGGTCTTTCGGATGATGAGATTGAGAAGATGGTCAAGGATGCCGAAGCCAATGCCGAGGCGGACAAGGAACGTCGCGAACTGGTCGAAGCCCGCAACCAAGCAGAGAGCCTTATCCATTCGACCGAAAAGTCGATGGAGGAGCACAACGACAAGGTTGACCCAACGACCATCGAGGCCATCGAACTGGCAATTGCTGCACTCAAAGATGAGCTTGAGAACGACAATGCCAGCAAGATCAAGTCCGGCATTCAGAATGTGACGGAAGCGGCCATGAAGCTCGGTGAAGCCATCTACAAGGCCCAACAATCTGAAGGCGGCGAAAGTGATGATGGCGAGGCACCGCGCGGTGTCGATGACGACATCGTCGATGCCGATTTCGAGGATCTGGACGACAGCAAACGTTCGTAAGTAGACGAGCGGGGCAATCGGGCCAGCCTGAGGTCACTCAGGCTGGCCCCTGCCTTCCCGGAAGGTGACATCGGATGGCAAAGCGAGATTATTATGAGGTACTTGGCGTCAGCAAAGGTGCCTCTGCGGATGAGCTGAAAAAGGCGTATCGGACCAAGGCCAAAGAGCTTCACCCCGACCGCAACTCTGACAATCCCAAGGCCGAAGAGCAGTTCAAGGAAGTGAACGAAGCTTATGAGGCACTGAAAGACCCGGATAAGAAAGCCGCCTACGACCGCTTTGGCCACGCCGCCTTCGACGGCGGCATGGGCGGCGGACGGCATGGTGGCTTTGGCGGCGGACAGGGCGACTTCGCAAGCGCATTCTCGGACGTGTTCGATGATCTCTTCGGTGATTTCATGGGCGGCGGTCAGCGTGGGGGCGGGCGGCAACGCGCGACCCGCGGCTCGGACCTGCGGTACAATCTGCGTGTCTCACTTGAGGATGCCTATTCCGGTAGTCAAAAGACCATCAACGTTCCAACCGCGGTCGGTTGCGAAACCTGTAACGGGACCGGGGCTGAAAGCGGGGCAGAGCCGCAGACTTGCCCAACCTGTGCCGGCATGGGCAAAGTGCGTGCGCAGCAGGGGTTTTTCACGGTTGAACGGACCTGCCCCACATGTTCCGGCATGGGTCAGATCATCAAGAATCCTTGCAAGAAATGCGGTGGCGCAGGCCGTGTCGAAAAGGACCGTTCTCTTTCCATCAACATTCCCGCCGGTGTCGAGACAGGGACCAAGATCCGGCTTGCCGGCGAGGGCGAGGCAGGTCTGCGTGGCGGCCCGACTGGCGATCTCTACATCTTCATGGAAGTTCAGGAGCATCCGCTATTCCAGCGGGAAGGGCCCCATCTTTTCTGCCACGTGCCGGTAAGCATGGCTTCTGCCGCACTGGGTGGCGACATCGAAGTACCTACGATTGATGGCGGTCGCAGCCGTGTGAAAATTCCGGCCGGCAGCCAGTCTGGCCGCCAGATGCGTTTGCGCAGCAAAGGCATGCCCATGTTGCGAGGCGGCGGACACGGCGACATGCTCATCGAATTGGCGGTGGAAACCCCGGTAAACCTGACTTCGCGTCAGAAAGAGCTTATCAAAGAGTTTGACAAGCTGAGTGAAGACAACAACCCGGAAAGTTCCAGTTTCTTCTCCAAGGTCAAGAATTTCTGGGACAGCATGAAAAGCTGACCGGCAGAGGTCTTGCTTTAACGCAATTTTCAGCAAATTGCTGGAACGTCGTGCCATGTCACCGCCCCAACGCCATTTCGCTGAAATGCCGCAGTCCCTTTTCGAAGCGGACGAAGTCTTGGAGCACGACGGTAAGCCGCCATCCTATCTGAAAGACCACCGGAAGCGGTTGCGCGCACGCTTCATGGAAGGCGGGGCGCAGGCCATGCCGGACTATGAATTGTTGGAGCTCGTCCTTTTTCGATCAATCCCCAGGCAGGATGTGAAACCGCTGGCACGCAGGCTGATGGATACGTTTGGTGACTTCAACCGCGTTCTGTCAGCCGCTCCCGATCGGCTGGCGTCCGTGCAAGGCGTCGGAAGCGCCGTTATCCAGGATCTTAAAATAGTGGAAGCCGCAGCCCATCGATTGGCGCGCGCGCGCGTCATGCAAAGGCAGGTGATCTCAAGCTGGGACGCCGTTCTGGACTATTGCCATACGACCATGGCCCACCGGGAAACAGAACAGTTTCGCATCCTGTTTCTTGATCGAAAGAATGTCCTCATCGCCGATGAAGAACAGGCGCACGGCACGGTCGATCACGTTCCGGTTTATCCACGCGAGGTAGTGAAGCGGGCGCTCCAGCTGAATGCCTCGGCAATCATTCTTGTCCACAACCACCCCTCCGGTGACCCCACTCCATCCGAGGCAGACATCAGCATGACCAGTCAGATCAACAGTGCTGTCCAAGCCCTTGGTCTGACGCTCCACGACCATCTGATCATCGGCAAGTCGCAAGAGCTCAGTTTTCGCGCCGCTGGCTATCTTTAGCACTTACTGAACCCAAACCTCGACCCTGCGGTTGATGCGCCTGCCCCAGTCGGTATCGTCACAAGCCATTGGCATCGCCTCGCCAAAGCCCAGAGTTTCCAACTTCACTCGGGTGAAGTCCGCGGTTCCTGCCGCCTTGATGAGGTCGCCCCGGACCGAAGCCGCACGTTGCACTGAAAGCCGCAGGTTTGCAGCAGAATCCCCCTCCCCGTCGCTGAAACCGACAAGCGCAAGGGTACGCCCGTCGTAAAACCCGGCCTCGATAGCCTGCGCGAGGAGACGAATGTTTGACAGTGATTGCGCGTCAAGGACCGTCGATCCATCGTCGAAGCGATAACTGAGCGAGAGCCGATTGAACCCGTCAAGCGCCGCAGTCATTTTCTGCAGCGCTGGCAGGTCGACCTCGGGGCCGGCCGAACGGATCGCGTTCATTAACCTGTTTCCCTGTTGGTTTATCGGTGTCTCAGTCAGGCTTTGATCCACGAAACCGGCCCGGCGGATCGTGTGTTGAGCTGCAGGCGACCGCAAGAAGCGCAAGAAATCACGCCCGATCGCAGGAAGTCGTCGTTGCGGCAGATACAGGAAGACGGGGGCTGTCAAAGGATAGTCTTCTGCCTTCAGGCTCTCAGCAGTTGCATGAGAATGAAATTGGCAACCATCAGCGAGAACGAGGGTCTTGGAGTTACCCGACTCAGACAAGGTGGCGATCCCCAAAGCGAAAGGATCACGCGCCACAGCATCAGTAAGCGCCGCTGTGGATTCATGACGCTCAATGGGCATCCGGGCCCCTTGGGATGGCATGACAAGACTGTTTTCTATCAAGGCAGACAGGGCAGAACCACGCTCTGGCAAGTGCAAGTAGATGGGCGCATCGGGTCCACCGAGAGCCTGCCAGTTTGCGAGATCTCCCGACAAAACTCGCATCAAGTCCGACAGCGTGATCGTTGCAAGCGGGCTGCCGAACGCCACGACCGGGACCAGAGCATCGAGCGCCAGAACCGCAGACTGAGCTCCCGAATTGATTGCACCGACACCCGCCTCGAGCGCCGATGCGACTTCGCCAGGACTGACCTCTCGTGCAGAGATTGCGATTTCGACGTCTTGGGAGATGAGATCTGCAAGAGTTTCTTGGCTCGTCTTGGTTCTCAAGGCAAATCGCGCCGACTCGCGTCCAGTCGCAACTTCGAGCAGCGAAATGTCCTCGCTTCCGTCCACGGCGACTCTCCTGAAAGCATTATAGCCTTCACGAACCGCGAATGCCTCAATCAGGGCGGGTAATAAAATCTGCGTTGCCTCGGCCTCTCCTGAGATGCGCACCTGTGCAACATAGTCGGTAAGATCCGGACATGCCGGCCCGGAACAGGTGACACCGCTGCCATCAACGGTCAGTACGCCGTAGACAGAGTCGATGCGATAGAACTCCCCGTCGTATCCCATCAACATGCCATGGACCGTGACCGAACCATCGCGCGAGGTCAGGGTTATGTCCTGCGCAGTTGCCATGATGGCGCATGTGAAAAGAAGGACAGAGGCCACGAGGGCCGCACGCCAAGCCAGCATGTTCGCCCCAGTGCTTGCGGATCAGTTGGCGGCGATCTTCACGTCTTGGAGCAGGTTTTTCAACACTAGATAACCACCGGCGGCATCACAGGCTGGCATGTTGAGTTCCAATGCAACTTCGCGGGTCTCGCCATCCGATCCTATCTCGATCGTGCGGCCGGAAATCGCCCGGTTGCAGGTGTCTTCGGTGATCCCCGCTTCAACCACCAACCTCACAACGCCATCGCGGGGCGTCTTGTCGGCGGGAAAGGTATAGACCTCTGCCAATTCGGGATTCAAAACTTCGGAATTACCCAAAACGGAAAGGAAGCCACCGCTTCCGTTCGCTGCGGCATCGGGCGTCCGCGCGGCTTCTGCCCAGACATCGCCGGCATCACCGTAGTCCGCGCCGTATTCGAGCGCGTGAATATGCAAGCCCTCAAGCCCGTTCCAGACGATCGCCGATCGCATATGACCAGCCAGATCCGGTATCAGAGCGCTGGCGACAAATTCGCGACCTCCATCAAAACGGACGCTGACAATGGCATCCCGTTCCATCGCTGGAACCGAGACATGATAGGTGCCCTCGGCATCCGTCATATCTGTAAACGACAGGGCCGCATGAGAAATCTTGAGTCTCGCGTTGGCGTCACATGGAGCTGACAGATAGACATCAATCATGGCGCTGGGTGCGGCACTGATCGTCAGCTGCGGTTTGCAGGCGAGATCAAAAGGCGTCGGCGTCTGGGCGTCAGACAATGTCGGGGCCTCGAAACCTGTATCCAATGCCGCAAGCCTGCGGGCGTGGATCTGGGTCTGTCTGTTTCCAAGAGGCGGGACCGATATATCATCCGGCAAGCTGAACTTCGCTTCCTTTGGTGCTTCCGCCAAGGGAGCCTTAGGCAATGGACTGTCGGTCTCTGCCGTGCTCGAAAGGCGTGCTGCAACAGCGCCGCCATTTTGCATGAGGTATCCGGTTCCGAAAGCGACCGCCAAGGTAAACGCTGCAGTCAGAATTCTACGTTTATCAACCATATCAAAGACCCCCGTCCGATTTTAAACTCAGTAGGAGTCTTGCTCAGAAATCTGCCGTTCCTGTGGCGATCTTGCGATATTTCGATCCGTCCGCCTCAGATCGACGTGGCACTATTTGGTGTAAGCTGCGCCCATCCGACGCTAAATAGAGCGTCTGTTGGGCCGCAGCCGCTCTGCCTGACCAGTTCTGGCCACAATTTGGCAAGATTTCAGCACTGAATGCTCGGTTGTCCGCCTTCTTTCAGGCTAACCCTCAGGTGATCCGGCCGTGGCAATGCTTGAATTTCTTTCCGGATCCGCAAGGACATGTGTCATTGCGGCCTGGATTGCCCCAGGTGCTGGGATCAGATTCATCGAACCCAGGTCTTGCTTCCGATACTTCCACGACCGTGCCTGGATCTTCGGGTGCCTGATCAGGTTGCGCGGCCTTGCGTAGTGCGGCCTGCTGCGCCGTAAGTTGCCGCATCATTTCTTCCTGTTCTTCAGGCGTCAACGGGCGCACTTGGGCCAGCTTCTGAGTTACATCTTCTCGAAGTGCATTGAGAAGGACCTCAAAGAGCTGGAACGATTCCGTCTTGTACTCGTTGAGAGGGTCTCGCTGTGCATAGCCGCGGAACCCGACCACCGACCGCAGATGTTCCAGTGTCAGCAGGTGTTCGCGCCATTTTGCGTCAATTGTCTGAAGAAGGACCTGCTTTTCAATGTTGCGCATCGTTTCGGGGCCGAACGCCTCAGTCTTCTGTGCCATCAACTCGTCGGAGGCAGCGTAAAGACGTTCACGTATATCGTCGGCGTCGACGCCTTCCTCCTCAACCCAATCCGTTGTCGGAACATCGATGCCGACCTTCTCAGCCAATGCTTGCTTCAGCCCGGCCCCGTCCCATTGATCTGCATAACTGCGCGCCGGAATGAAGAAATCCACCAAGTCATCAATGACCTGATGCCGCATATCTTCCGCGATCTCGGAAATTTCCTCGGCTTCCATAATTTCGCGGCGCTGGCTGAAGATTACCTTGCGCTGTTCATTCATGACATCGTCGAACTTCAAAAGCTGCTTGCGGATGTCAAAGTTGCGGCCTTCAACCTTGGCTTGAGCCTTTTCGAGCGACTTGTTGACCCACGGGTGAACGATGGCCTCGCCTTCTTTCATGCCGAGTGAGGACAGAACCTTGTCCAAGCGCTCGGACCCGAAGATGCGCATCAGGTCGTCCTCCAGGGATAGGAAAAACGATGATTTCCCGGGGTCACCCTGACGCCCGGACCGGCCGCGCAGCTGATTGTCGATGCGGCGGCTCTCGTGACGCTCTGTCGCAAGCACGAACAGGCCCCCGGCTTCCAGAACTTTCTGTTTTTCATCCGCATGTTCGGCTTCGATCCGCGCGCGCAGTTCGTCAGGATGCGCTTCGGGATCTGCGGCCAGCGCGTCCATGACCTTCATCTCAACGTTGCCGCCAAGCTGAATGTCCGTGCCGCGTCCCGCCATGTTGGTCGCAATCGTAACGGCACCGAACTTCCCTGCGTCCGCAACGATCTGCGCCTCTTTTTCATGCTGACGAGCATTGAGGACGTTGTGGGCAATCTTATGTTCCGTGAGCATTCTTGACAGGAACTCGGACTTCTCGATCGACGTCGTGCCAACCAGAACAGGCTGTCCCTTCTCATGCGCCTTCTCGATTTCCTGCACGACTGCTTCGTACTTTTCTTTTGCGGTCCGATAAACCGCGTCATGTTCGTCTTTGCGCGCAATGGGTCGGTTCGTCGGGACTTCGACAACTCCCAAACCGTAAATCTCGGCGAACTCTTCGGCCTCAGTTGTCGCCGTCCCGGTCATACCCGCCAATTTGTCATACAGCCGGAAATAGTTCTGGAAAGTCACGGAGGCCAAGGTGACGTTTTCGGGTTGTATCTTGGCGCCTTCTTTCGCTTCGATCGCCTGATGCAATCCATCTGAAAGTCGGCGACCGGTCATCATCCGCCCGGTGAATTCGTCGATAAGAACGACTTCGCCGTCACGCACGATGTAATCCTTGTCCTTCTGGAACAGCTTGTGCGCCCGAAGACCCTGATTCACATGATGCACGATGGTCGTCGATTCCGGGTCGTAAAGCGTCTGACCCTCGGGAAGTATGCCCGCCTTCAACAACACCTGTTCCAGAAATTCGTTACCCTCTTCCGTGTAGGTGACGTTCCGGGTTTTCTCATCCAGCTTGAAATGCTCTTCCGTGAGCTGAGGGATCAGCTTGTCGATTGTGATGTAAAGCTCTGACCGATCCTGAGCCGGTCCGGAAATGATCAGCGGAGTCCGCGCTTCATCGATCAGGATTGAGTCGACCTCATCAACGATAGCAAAGTTGTGGTACCGCTGGTTCATCTCCTTGAGTTCGGACTTCATATTGTCGCGCAGATAGTCGAAACCCAGTTCGTTGTTGGTGGCATAGGTTATGTCGGCGGCATAGGCCGCTTTCTTCTCTGCTTCAGGCTGTTGCGGGTAGACGACGCCAGTTGTCATGCCCAATGCAGAGTAGACCTTGCTCATCCATTCGGCATCTCGGCGCGCTAGGTAGTCGTTGACAGTGACAATATGAACGCCTTTGCCAGTCAGAGCATTCAGATAGGCCGGGAAGGTCGCGACAAGTGTCTTGCCTTCGCCAGTCTTCATCTCGGCAATATTTCCCTGATGCAGGAAGATGCCGCCCATAAGCTGAACATCGAATGCACGCAGCCCCAGCGCGCGACGAGCGGCTTCACGGCAGTTGGCAAAGGCCTCGGGCAAGAGGTCGTCAAGAGTCTCTCCATCAAGCGCCCGCTTCTTCAGTTCTTCGGTCTTGCCTTTGATACCTTCATCACTGAGCTTCTCGTATTCTGACTCCAAGACGCTGACCTTGGCAACCAATGGCAGGGTGGCCTTGATCTTGCGATCATTTGGCGTGCCAAAAACTTTCTTGGCGATTGTTCCGAGACCCAGCATGTTTTCTCCGCCTGGATGGTTCTGACAGGTTTGTGTGAGAGGGAGGGATTGCCCGCAAGTGCAACGCACCATAGAACGGCATAAATCGCGGCCCTCAAAGACCTTGTGGCGATGTAAGGGTCCGCATCCGTAGTGTCAACGTCGCGAGCCCTCGCGGCCCGCTGGAAGGAACAATCGATGTCGAAACACACCACTATTCTGGCCACAACGGCCTTGCTCCTTGGAATGTCTCTGCCTGTTTTTGCCGCAGAAACCAACACGGATACGGTCGTAGCTACGGTGAATGGGGTAGACATCACGATCGGTCACATGATCGTCCTTCGGGAAGGTTTGCCGCAACAATACCAGACGCTTCCCGACGACGTGCTCTTCGATGGCATTCTGGAACAGCTGGTCCAGCAGACCGTTCTTGCGCAGAAAGCCGAAAACCCCGGCCCCGTTGTCGAGCTGCGTCTGGAAAACGAACGCCGTACGTTGCTTGCGGGCACCGCGATGAAGGCTTTGCTTGACGATGCCATCACCGACGCGGCGCTTCAGGCCGCCTACGACGAAAAATATGCAAATGCTGAGCCGACAAAGGAATTCAACGCCTCGCATATTCTTGTTGAAACCGAGGATGAAGCCAAAGCGCTGGTGGTCGAGCTGGAGGGCGGCGCCGATTTCGCCGAACTCGCAAAATCGAAATCAACCGGGCCCTCTGGCCCCAGTGGTGGCGAGTTGGGCTGGTTTGGGCCGGGCATGATGGTCAAGGAATTTGAGGATGCCGTTGCTACAATGGAGCCAGGGACGGTCTCTGCACCCGTTCAGACGCAGTTCGGATGGCATGTGATCCGGCTCAACGAAACGCGCATGAAAGACGCTCCCGCACTTGACGAAGTCAAAGACGAAATTGCCGCCGATCTGCAGCAGAAGATTATCGAAGAGACGCTTGCAAAACTGACGGAAGAAGCTGAAATCACTCGTACGGATAAGAGCGAGATTGATCCTGCGGCCATTCGCAATCTTGATCTGGTCCTCCAATAGCGCGGACAGGGGAGACAGGTTGATGTCGGGAAAGAAAAAGCTCAAGAAGGCGCGCCGCAAGATTGAGAAGCTCAAGGGCAAGCTGAAAGCGCGCGCCGACGTTGCGCCAGCGAAGAAGCCCACGATCGTCTCGCCGCTTGCACCCAAGAGCGGCTTCCCGAAACTTCCGACAATCGATGGGGTTCGTTTTGCAACCGCCTCTGCAGGCGTGAAATACAAGGATCGTACCGACGTCATGTTGGTGGAGTTGGCCGAAGGAAGCGTGATTGCCGGTGCTTTTACCCGATCCGCGACGCGCGCTGCGCCGGTATTGGATTGCGAGGCCAAGCTCGGGCGAGCCGCAACTGGAGGCGCAGTTATCTTGGTAAACGCCGGCAATGCCAACGCCTTCACCGGCCAAGCTGGCCAAACCTCTGTCGATGCGATCTCGTCCGAAGTGGCGCGCATTATGGGAGTAGGTCAGGGGCGCGTATTTACGTCATCGACCGGTGTCATTGGTCAGCCGCTGCCGCATGACCGGATCATTGCCAGATTGGATGAACTGAAGGCCGCGCTTTCGCCGGAGACGATCGCTTCGGCGGCTGCCGCGATAATGACGACCGACACGTTCCCTAAGGGTGCTGCGGCCGAGTATGAGGCCGAAGGCGGTGTGATACGGATCGCAGGCTTTGCCAAGGGTTCCGGGATGATCGCGCCCGACATGGCCACCATGCTGGTCTATATCTTCACCGATGCCAAGATTTCGCAGAAGACCCTTCAGGCAATGGTCAGCAAATGTGTCGATAGGACCTTTAACCGGATAACAGTCGATAGCGACACATCCACCTCGGACAGCCTGCTTGTCGCTGCGACCCGAAGAAGTGCTGCGGCAGAAGTCGGCGACATGCGCTCAGCTTCTGGAAAGCGATTCTATGAGGCACTGGAGAGCGTTATGCTGGACCTTGCCCACCAGGTGGTTCGTGACGGGGAAGGCGCAACAAAGTTCGTTGAAGTCCGCGTAACCGGAGCTGACACTGACGCTGACGCCAACAAAGTCGCCATGGCGATCGCAAACTCGCCGCTCGTAAAGACCGCCATCGCGGGCGAGGATCCAAATTGGGGACGCATCGTCATGGCTGTCGGCAAATCTGGCGCAAGGGCGGATCGGGATCGGTTGTCGATCAGTTTCGGCGACATCGTGGTGGCAGAGAAGGGCTGGGTTTCTCCCGGCTACACGGAAGAATCCGGAGCCGCATACATGAAGCAAGAAGATTTGCTGATTAACGTGGATTTGGGTCTTGGCGGCGGAACAGCTGTCGTCTGGACCTGTGATCTTACCAACCGGTATATCGAGATCAATGCCGACTACCGGTCATGAAACTGCTGCTGGTTGCAGCGGTCGCTTTGATCGACAAGGAAGGACGGGTTCTTCTGGCGCAGCGACCGGAAGGCAAATCGATGGCTGGCCTGTGGGAGTTTCCGGGCGGTAAAGTCGAACCCAGCGAGACGCCCGAAGCCGCTCTTATACGTGAACTACGGGAAGAACTTGGGATCGATACTTGGTCCAGCTGCCTGGCTCCTTTGACCTTCGCCAGCCACAACTACAATGACTTCCATCTTCTGATGCCGCTTTACGCCTGCCGAAAATGGCAGGGTATCGTGACGCCCCTGGAAGGTCAGAAATTGGCCTGGGTCCGCCCGGCGGGTCTTCGAGACTACCCAATGCCGCCTGCTGATCTGCCGTTGATACCCATCCTGAGGGACTGGCTTTAACCCTTTCAGTCAATTCTGGGCAAGATACTGCCGATATGTTCGAAAATGCCGTGATTTTTGAGCTTTTGTGAACATTGGCTAACTTCCATGTTTATTTGCACCAAAATTTGCATAGACTGAGGTCAGAAACTTGGGGGGATGAGTTTCATGATCCGTACGATTCTGCTTGGAAGTTGCGTTTCCGTTCAGGGAATATTCGTTCGTAAACTGAGCAACGGAAGAATTGTTGTTCGAGTTGGGGATCGAACCTATGAGGGCGTTCCAGTTCCAGAACTGGTTGCTGCCTGAACAACATCAAAGAACGAAAAAAGGCGCGTAAGAGATTACGCGCCTTTTTCTTTCCGGGCCCTGCGACCTAGCTCAGCTTGCGCTCGACCTCTTCGCGCTCGAAGATTTCGATCACGTCGCCGGGGCGAATATCATCGTAGTTTTCAAACGCCATGCCGCATTCTTGGCCTGACTGGACTTCTGCAACTTCATCCTTGAAGCGCTTGAGCGTCTTCAGCGTACCTTCGTGAATAACGACATCATCGCGCAGTAGGCGAACGCCAGCCGAACGGCGTGCAACGCCTTCGGTCACGAGACAGCCAGCAACTTTGCCAACGTTGGAAACCTTGAAGACCTCCTTGATCTGCGCATAGCCGATGAACGTCTCGCGGACTTCAGCAGACAACAGTCCGGATGCGGCGGCTTTCACGTCATCCACCAGATCGTAGATGATCGAGTAATAGCGAATCTCGACACCTTTCTGGTTGGCGACATTTCGAGCCGTCGCATTCGCGCGAACGTTGAAACCAATCACCGGCGCGCCCGAAGCTTCGGCGAGGCCGATATCGGATTCGGTAATCGCACCGACACCGTAGTGCAGGACGCGGACGCGAACCTCTTCATTGCCGATTTTTTCCATCGCCTGAACGATTGCTTCGGCAGACCCCTGCACGTCAGCCTTCACGATGATCGGCATCTCGGCAACCGTCTGATCGGCCTTGGCCTTGGCCATCATCTGTTCAAGCGTTGTTGCAGCACCCGCCGCAGCGCGGCGATCCTTGGCCGCCTGTTCGCGGTAGTTTGCGATCTCACGGGCCTGAGCTTCGGTTTCCACGACGTTCAGAACATCGCCCGCTTCCGGTGTCCCGTTCAGGCCAAGAACCTCTACCGGCACCGAAGGGCCGGCTTCGGCGATACGGTCTCCCTGATCGTTGATCAGCGCACGGACCTTGCCCCACTGTTCGCCAACGACAAAGATGTCGCCCTGCCGCAATGTGCCATTCTGAACCAGAACGGTTGCAACCGGTCCACGGCCCACGTCAAGCTGGGCCTCAATGACCGCACCTTGAGCCGCACGCCCTGGGTTCGCTTTCAGGTCGAGAAGTTCAGCCTGCAAAGCGATTGCTTCCAGCAGCTGGTCAATTCCCGTCCCTTTGATCGCAGAAACCTCAACGTCCAGAACATCGCCTGACATTTTCTCGACAACGACTTCGTGCTGTAGGAGATCTGTCCTGACCTTGTTGGGATTGGCCGCCGGACGATCGATCTTGTTGATTGCGACGATCATCGGAACACCAGCAGCCTTCGCATGATTGATGGCCTCGACGGTCTGCGGCATCACGGCATCATCCGCAGCAACCACCAGAACGACGATATCCGTCACCTGCGCGCCGCGTGCCCGCATTGACGTGAAGGCAGCGTGGCCGGGCGTGTCGAGGAAGGTCATCAAAGCGCCCTTGTCGGTCTTCACCTGGTAGGCGCCGATATGTTGGGTAATACCGCCAGCTTCTCCCGCAACGACCTTTGCATTGCGGATCGCATCCAGAAGAGAAGTCTTGCCGTGGTCGACATGGCCCATCACCGTAATCACCGGCGGGCGGGCCTGAAGATCTTCGTCTTTATCCTCGACCGTGTCGATTACCTGTTCAACGTCCGAATCGGAAACCCGGACGATGCGGTGACCAAACTCTTCAATGATCAATTCGGCGGTATCGGCATCAATAACTTGGTTCTGCGTGACCATCATGCCGTTTTGCATCAGCGCCTTGACGACGTCAGCCACGCGTTCGGCCATGCGGTTTGCAAGTTCCTGAACCACGATGGTTTCCGGCACCTGCACATCGCGAACGATTTTCTCGCGTGATTCGTGGCCTCCGAGAGCCTTCAGACGGGCACGTTCCTGCTTGCGCTTCATCGCTGCCATCGACCGCTGACGACCACCTTCGCCGCCAGACAAGGCCTGGTTCAGCGTCAACTTGCCAGCTTTGCGGCCATCATCACGTGAACCTTTTGCGCCTTTCGAATCCCGGCTGTCTTCGCGGTCGCGGTCCGGTTTGCGTGGACCGGGCGTAGGTTTTGAAACAGCACGTTGTGCCGGCGGTTCCGAAGTTTCGGCAATCTTGGCATCAGCGCTCTTGCGATTGCGGTCTTCAGCTTCACGCTGCTTGCGCTCTTCTTCTTCGGCCTTTATGCGGGCGCGCTCTTCACGCTCCTGCTCTTCGCGCTCCTTGGCTTCGAGCTCGGCAAGCTTGCGTTCACGCTCTTCCTCGCGCTGGCGTTCTTCTTCCTTACGCGCCTGTTCGTCCTCGGCCTCGCGGGCTTTGGCGACCTGCAATGCCTTCAGGCGGCGTTCCATTTCAGCATCGCTGATACCAGCCGGGCGCTTGGCGGGGTCGCTGGCCTGAACAGCCGCGGCAGCCGCGCTCGTCGGTTTTGCCGTAGCGGCGCCTGGCTTGGGAACGACCACGCGCTTGCGCTTCGTCTCAACAACAACGCTCTTCGTCCGACCATGACTGAAGCTTTGCTTCACCTGGCCGGGTCGCGACCCACCACGCAGGCCGAGAGGTTTTTTGCTGTCACTATCGCTCATTACGTCGTCTTACCCTTTCCGGTGGACTTTCCACCGCCTAATCCGCGAAGGCCCGAGAGCCGCGTGGCTTCCTCTACAACACGTGTGCTGAGTCCGCCAGCCGCGAGCGCGCCATGTATCACACTTTCCCGCCCGAATGCCAAACCCATTTCCGACGAGGTCAAAACCCCGAACCAACGACCACCTTCAGGCGTCCAAAGTTTGCCTTTGCCGCGCTCCGATCCATCGGAGGCCTGAAACAGGACCTTTGCCCTGCCTTCAGCAAGCCAGCCTTTGACCTTTTCAAACCCGGCGACGGCCCGACCGCTCTTACGGGTCAATGCGATAAGGTTCACCACATGTCGCGCCAGCTGGCGCTCTACCTGTTCGACCAAACCATCGGGCACCGTCACGGGTTGCTTGGCGCTGCGGGCAAAGAGCCCTTTTGCAATCGCCTTTTCCAAAGCATCCCGATCCGCTGCCACCCATATCCCACGACCTGGCAACTTTTCCAGGATATCCGGAATGATCTGCGTCTCTGGCCCCACAACAAACCGGATCAGCCCGGCCTTTGGCTGAACTTCACCGGTGACAATGCATTTGCGTTCCGGGTCGTCCCGGTCCTTGGATTTGCCACCGCGTGTCATTCAGGTCTATCCGAAGCCTTAAATCAGGCTTCGGCCTCCTCTTCCGTGGCTTCATCCGCTTCGGCTTCCGCCTCGAGTTCCGCCGGGTCAACCCAGCCGAGCTGGATACGTGCTGTCATCACCAAATGTTGCGCCTCTTCGAGACTGACGTCGAATTTCTCCAGAACGCCATCGTCCTTCTTGCGTTCGCCATTCTCGGTGGTCCAGCCGCCGGCCAGTTCCCAGTCGGCGCAGGTTGCGAAGTCCTCCAGCGTCTTCACGCCGTCTTCGGCCAGTGCCTCGATCATCTGGGGTGTCAGACCCTCGAATTCAACCAGGCTGTCCTCAACTCCCAGTTCACGGGCATGATCCATCGCCTTCTTGTTCAGCGCTTCCAGATAGTCCTTTGCGCGTGCCTGAAGTTCGGCGGCGGTGCCTTCGTCGACGCCGTCGATGACCAGCAATTCATCCTGATCCACATAGGCCACTTCTTCGAGCGAAGTGAAACCTTCGGATACCAGGAGCTGGGCGAAGAACTCGTCGAGGTCCAACGTGTCCATGAACAGTTTTGTACGTTCGGCGAATTCCGCCTGACGACGCTCGGATTCTTCGGCCTCGGTCATGATGTCGATGTCGAGCCCGGTCAACTGGCTGGCAAGACGGACGTTCTGACCACGACGACCGATGGCCAGCGACAGCTGTTCATCCGGCACCACGACTTCGATACGGTTCGCTTCCTCGTCGATGACCACCTTGCTGACTTCGGCGGGCTGCAGCGCGTTCACCAGGAAGGTCGCGGCATCCTCGTTCCACGGGATGATGTCGATCTTTTCGCCCTGCAGTTCGTTCACAACCGCCTGAACCCGAGATCCGCGCATACCGACGCAGGCACCGACCGGATCAATCGAGTTATCATAGCTGATAACGGCGATCTTGGCACGGCTGCCGGGGTCGCGGGCAACGGCCTTGATCTCGATGATGCCATCGTAGATTTCCGGCACTTCCATCTTGAACAGCTCGGCCATGAACTCTGGCGCGGTGCGCGACAGGAAGATCTGAGGGCCGCGGGGCTCGCGCCGTACGTCCTTGATGTAGCAGCGAATTCTGTCGTTTGGTCGATAGCTTTCGCGGCCGATCTTTTCATTCCGGCGCAGAATTGCCTCGCCCCGACCGATATCGACGATGACGTTGCCGTATTCCTCACGCTTGACGACACCGTTGATGATGGTGCCGGCGCGGTCCTTGAATTCTTCGTACTGGCGGTCGCGTTCTGCTTCGCGGACCTTCTGCAGGATCACCTGCTTGGCGGATTGCGCGGCGATGCGGCCCATCTCGACGGGGGGAACCTCTTCGCTGAAGACGTCGCCGACCTTCGGATCGTCAAGATATTGCTTGGCCTGTTCAACGGTCATTTCGGCCTGATAGTTTTCCAGCATATCGTCTTCGACGACAGTGCGCGCCCGGGTGAACGTGGCCTTGCCGGTCTTGCGGTCAATGGACACGCGAATGTCCATTTCCGAGCCGTAGCGCGACTTGGCGGCGCGGGCGAGGGATTCTTCCATCGCTTCGACAACCAGGTTGGGGTCGATCATCTTTTCCCGCGCAACGGCTTCGGCCGTTTGCAGCAATTCAAGCTGGTTTGCACTGGTAATTGCCATCGTCAGTCCTCCTCGGAACCGGCATCGGTTTCGGTTTCAATCTCGTCAAACTTGCTTTCATCCACGACACCGGAAGCCTTTTTCTGGCGCAGCATTTCGCGGATCAGATCATCCGTCAGGACCAGCTTGGCATCGGAAAGCCAGTCAAATTTCAGCCCGATCGTGCCTTGTGGAATGGTGATCAGCACCTCGTCTCCATCAGTCCCGGCCAGTTGCCCTTTAAAGCGACGCTGGCCGTCGATCATCTCTGTGGTCTCGATCTTCGCCTCGTGGCCCTGCCAGTCGTCAAAGTCCTTGAGCCGGGTCAGCGGCCGGTCGATACCGGGGCTGGACACCTCGAGGCTGTATTCGCTCGCGATCGGGTCCTCGACATCGAGCACTGCGGACACGGCCGTTGAGACCTGAGCGCATTCATCGACGTCGATACCGCCATCGGGACGCTGGACCATTATCTGCAGCGTTTTGTACTCTCCGCCCATCAGCCGGACGCGCACCAGTTCGAACCCCATACCCTCGATCACGGGTTGGACGATTTCGGCGAGGCGGCGGTCTATCGCGGCTTTTGCGACAAGTTCAGTCATCGTGGTCCATTCGTCAGACGGTACGGTTGGTACAACCGCTTTGGTACGTTTCGTCCCGGTCCGTCACACCGGCGTTGTACGAAACGCCAAGCACAAAAAAACGGGCGCGCGGCCCGTTAAACTTTCCGGTGGAGCCTCGGGGGTGGAAGCCGAAGCGCCGCTGTTGAGGGGGATATATGCGGATCGGCGTGGGGATGCAAGAGTTGGTTTTCGCCGGTTGTCATGCAGCCGGGTTGTTACGCCAGAGCCAGATGTTGAGGGCGGTCGCAAGCGACACCCAGACCAGATACGGGACGATCATCAGCCCAGCCCATAGGTCATGGCCGAAGAAACTGACCATAACCGCGACAAGGCTGAGCCAAAGTGCCAGGATGACGACCACCCCGGCCCCAAGCCGGTGACCACCGAAAACGACGGGCGTCCAGAGTGTGTTGAGCGCGATTTGCAAAGCCCAGAACGCAAGCGCCTGACCGCTGTCCGGCTGAAGCGCGACACGCGTCGCTGCGATCGCGCTGAGTAGATAGAGAGTGGTCCAGACGACGGGGAAAGCCCATTTCGGCGGGTTCCAGCTGGGTTTTTGCAGACCATCATACCATGCGCCGGGCTTGAAGATGGTGCCGGTTGCCGCAGCAGCAGCACTAGCTGCAAGGAAGGTGAGGAACAGGAGCGACATTTTTCAAACCTCGTTTGATGCCGGAATTATGCGAGTTTGCATGGTCAGCCGGGTTTGCGGGCGGCAATGAAAACCGCCGCCTTTGGACCCGGCTGCCACTGGTGCGCGATCTCGAATCCGGCGCCGGCGATTTCCGCAACAAGATCCCGGATCTCGAAAAAATGGACGCTTGGCAGCAGGCCGAGCGGCCGTGCGAGCGGCAAGGCCAACCGGAGCATAAGCGGACCAGTGCCGAGGCAGGTTGTGCTGGAGACGAAGACACCGCCGGGCTTGAGACAGTCATAGACCTTCCCGATCACTTCCTTGCGGTTATCGAGCAGATGCAGGATCGACATGCCCAGCACCGCGTCATAGGTCCTGTCGGTGCCAATGTCGTCAATCGAGGCGACTTCGAAGCTGACATTCCCGATCCCCTCATCGGCGGCGCGCTGACGGGCGATCGCGATCATTTTGTCAGAGATGTCCACGGCCAGTATGTGCCGGACGAACGGTGCGTGCAGCCGGGCGGTTCCACCTGTCCCGCAACCGAATTCAAGGACTTGGGATTCAGGGGTTAGATGCACCCGCGTGAGTCGGAGCTTTTCCCGATACGCTGCTTCGTCACCGATTTTCAGTTTTGAATAGCGATTCGCGATCAGGTTCCAGAAGCGTGCGTCCCGTGCCTTGGTCATGAACCGCTCTTCCACCCCTTGTCGCGGTGCGTCCCGTCGCAATAGGGCTTGTTGCCCGACAATCCGCAGCGGCAGAGCGTGTATTTTGTAAAAGTAGCGCCTTCGCCGGCGGCAGGCGCTTCGATGCTGGGGCCGGTGACCCAGTAGGGGCCATCTCTGGAAACCGCGATTTCCACGCGATCTGCTGTCATGTGTTTCGGGCCGGGCAGCGCGAGTGCGCCGGACGGGCAGGCGGCGACGACCGCCTCGACCTCTGCCAATGTGCCGTTGTCGGGCTGGACCCACGGCTTTGCAGACGAATCGAAAATCTTGGGTGCGATCCGGGCGCATTCGGCGGCATGGGCGCAGAGCCGGGGATTGAACGTGACCGTAACCTCTGTCCCTTCGTAGGCGATCAGCCGGTCGCGGCCCGCCGGTTCGCCGCCTTTGGACTTGAATCCGTTGCGGTTGTGCGACCCGTCGCAGAAGGGCTTGTTCCGGCTGCCACCACAGCGACAAAGCGCCATCACGGGTTTGGTCTGGATTGTCTCACCGTCCGGACCGGTCATTGAACTTGCGCCGGTGACCACGAACGGACCGTCCTCACGCACTTCGATTCTGGCTTTGGAAGCGTCGGTCATGCGCCTGTCCTTTGTGTTTGATGTCGTTCAGGTAGCGCGGCGTCCGATCGTGTCCATCGTTCTGACCAGTTCCGCGCTGATCCCAGGTTCGGACAGTGCATGCCCCGCCTGCGGGACGATACGCAGTTCCGACGCAGGCCAGCGGTCGTGCAGCATCTGGGCGGAAACCGGCGGGCAGATCATGTCATAGCGGCCCTGAACGATGGTGCCGGGAATATGCGCGATCCGGGGCATATCATGCAGGATCTGGCCGTCTTCCTGAAGAAATCCGGCATTGGTGAAATAGTGGTTTTCCAGCCGCGCAAAGGCGCGCGCGTAATCAGCCGGGCTTTCACCGCCGATACCATCGCTGTCGATCGAGGCCAGCGCGTTTTCCCAAGCCGCCCATGCCCGGGCGAAGCGGGTCTGCGTCGGCATATCGTCGGAAAACAGGCGGCGGTTATAGGCGGCGATCAGATCGTGGCGTTCCGCTTCGGGGATGATCTCGGCAAAGCGGGCCCAGACGTCGGGCCAGAACTTGCCCGCGCCCCCGGCATAGAACCAGTCAAGCTCTGCCCGCGTCATCAGAAACACGCCGCGCAGCACAAGCTGGCGGGCACGGTCGGGATGGGCCTGCGCATAGATCAGCGCCAGCGTCGCACCCCAACTGCCGCCGAACACGACCCATGCATCAATGCCCAGCGTTTCGCGGATCAGCTCGATATCGGCGACAAGATGCCATGTGGTATTGGCCTCGATGCTGGCATGCGGGCGGGACCGGCCACAGCCGCGTTGGTCAAACAGGACGATCCGAAAGTGATTCGGGTTGAAATAGCGCCGCATCGCCGGGCTGCAGCCGCCGCCCGGACCGCCATGCAGCACGATGACGGGAAGGCCGTCCGGGTTGCCGCATTGTTCGACATACACCCGGTGACCATCGCCAACCTCCATCATCCGCTGATCAAAGGGGGTGATCTGCGGATAAAGGAACTGAGCTGCGCTCTTATGACCTTCGATCCTGTCCATTTCGTTCTATATAGACCTCAATGAGCGTTCCCGCCACGGGTCATGAAGGAAGAAGACAAGATGCAGACTGCGCCGAACACCGTCGATCCCGCCGAGGTGGAAAAGTTTCAGGCGATGGCCGCCGAGTGGTGGGACCCGAACGGAAAGTTCAAGCCCCTGCATATGCTCAACCCCTGCCGGCTGGATTACATCTGCGCGCAGATCGCCGCCGAATACCGGCGGGACCTGACCGCTGACAGGCCGTTCGCGGGGCTCCGGATTCTGGATATCGGTTGCGGCGGCGGGCTGTTGTCGGAACCGATGGCCCGGCTGGGGGCAAGCGTGGTGGGCGCCGATGCCGCCGCGCGCAACATACCGGTGGCGCAGGTTCATGCCGATGCTTCGGGCCTGCAGATCGACTATCGCCACACCACCGCCGAGGCTTTGGCGGCAGCGGGCGAACAGTTCGACGTCGTCCTGAACATGGAAGTGATCGAGCACGTGGCCGACCCGCTGTCCTATCTCATCGCATGCCAGCAATTGCTGAAACCGGGGGGGCTGATGGTCTGTTCAACGATCAACCGGAACCCGAAAAGCTTCATGATGGCGATCGTTGGGGCGGAGGTGGTGATGCGGTGGCTGCCGAAAGGAACCCATGACTGGCACAAGTTCATCACCCCCGGCGAATTGCAGGACTTGCTGAAAAGCTCTGGATTAGAGTGCGTTGATCGCAAGGGTTTCGTCTTCAACCCGATCCTGTGGAACTGGTCTTTGTCAGAACGGGACCTGTCGGTGAACTATGTCACCACGAGCCTGAAACCGCGCTAGAGCTCGGACAAGAGCCGATTGCGAAGCGCGCGCAGCACCGGCAGCGCGGCACGCACGTTTTCCGCGCCGATATCGTCGACGACTTCGTGGATCAGCGGGGCAATCGCCTCGAGCGCGGCGTCGCGGGCCTTGATCCCGGCGGGACTGATCGCGACGAACTTGCGCCGCGCATCGTCCCAGTCGGGGCGGATATGGACATGGCCGGCCCATTCCAGTTTGGTCAGCGTGTTGGTCATCGCCCCGCGCGTCACGTTGAACGTTCGGGCGAGCTGCGCGGGGCTGCGTTCTTCGTGCATCCGCGCGAGGTGGTTCAGGACCGAAAAATGGCTGATCTCCATGCCCTTGGGCAGCGCCTTGGACAGCCGCGCACGGGCCAGCTGGTCTACCATGAAAATTTCGCTGAACAGCGAAATCGCGAGGGGATCGCTGGATTCATTCATGCCGGGCCCTCAAAGGGGCGGTCATGGGTCAGCGCCGGAATCCGGCGGCGGGCGCTGTCGACCTGCGTCAGGTCCAGATCGACGAGTGTCACGCCCGGATCAACGCCGCCGTCCGCCAGCACTTCGCCCCAGGGCGCGATGGCCAGGGAATGGCCGTGGGACTTGCGGATCTTGCCGTCTGACTGAGGATGCGTGCCCGTCTGCGCCGGAGCGAGCACGAAGCAGCCCGTTTCGATCGCGCGGGCGCGCAACAGCGTTTCCCAATGGGCCCGGCCGGTCGGCTGGGTGAAATTCGACGGCACGGTCAGAATTTCCGCTCCGGACTGGGCGAGCGCCCGGTAGAGATAGGCGAACCGCAGGTCGTAACAGATCGTCATGCCGATATTGGCGATTTCGGTTCGCGCCACGACCGCCTTGCCGCCGGGACGATAGCCTGCCGATTCGCGATAGACCTCGGTTTCCGACACATTCACGTCGAACATGTGAATCTTGTCGTAGCGCGCCACGATCTCTCCGCTTGGCGAGATCAGGAAAGACCGATTGGCAAACCGCCCGTCCGGGTCGGTCGTCTTGAGGCCGAGCGAGCCGATCAGAAGCCAGATGCCCAGCGTCCGCGCCTCTGCCCTCAGCGCGGCCAGGGTCTGGTCGTCGTTCTCATTCTGCAGGACCGCCAACTGGCGGTCGCGGCTGGACGAAACGCAATTCGTCACCTCTGGCGTCAGCACAAAGCCTGCGCCGCGCCGCGCCGCTTCGCGGACATAGCCCAGCGTCACTGCAAGATTGGCCACCGGATCATCCGACGCGTTCAGCTGGATGAGGGCGGCCCGTATCATTCAGGCCGCCAGAAGCGGGTCGAGTCCGCCCCTGCGTTCAAGCGCATTGATATCGTCGTAGCCGCCGACATGGGTCGTGCCGATGAAGATTTGTGGAACGGTGCGGCTGGCTGGCGCGCGCTGCAACATCTCGTCCCGCTTCGACGGATCGGAGGAGATGTCAAATTCGGTAAACGTGACACCCTTGTCTGCAAGCAGACGCTTGGCGGCATGGCAATAGCCACAGAAAGGCTTGGTATAAATCTCGATACTCGGCATGGCCTGTATTCCCTTAACTGTCGTGACTATAAGGATTTAAGCATCCTTCGCAACGCGCGCCAGTGCCAGAACGGATACCCGGTTTGCGCCTGCTGCAAGGCAGGTCTCTGTGGCGGCCGCAAAGGTCGCGCCGGAGGTCATCACATCGTCGACAAGCAGGATGTCGCGACCCTTGAGCACGGCACCGCGTTTGGGATGCGGGGCAAATGCCGCGGCAAGGTTGCGATACCGGTCGTCGCGAGTCATTCCATCCTGAATTTTCGTGCGTTTCGGGCGAATCAACGCATCGGGGACGACTTCCAGCGACAGCGATTTGCCCAGCCGGTTCGCCAACAGCGCCGCTTGGTTGTAGCGCCGCCGCAAAAGCCGCAGCCAATGCGACGGGATCGGGACGATCAGCATACCGGGTGCGACAATCGGCCCCGCCGCGCCGGTCATCCAGCGGGCCGCCGGATGGCTGAGATCCTGCCGGTCGCCATGCTTCAGGGCCAGCACCAGCCGCTTTGCCCCATCGCGGTACAACAGCGCGCACCGGCCCCGGTCCCAAGGGCGCGCGATCGCCAGACAATCGTCGCACGTTTCCCGGTGTCCGGTATCCTCGCCGATCAGCGGCGTGCCGCAGGTATCGCAGACGAGGCCGGCGATGAACGGAGTTGCCCGCCAGCAGGACGGGCAAAGCTGGAATGGCTCGCCCACGATCGCATCGCACATCACGCATTGCGGCGGATAGATCAGGTCAAGCGCCGTTTGCAATTTCACCGCAACCTCCTTACCTCCGGTGCCAGCCGAAGGAGAGCCGATGCAGCCGCCCCCCGACCTGACAGACCGCGACGCCCTTGTGCGATTTCGCGCCCGCGCAGCGCGGATGGCAGAGCCTGCGCTGTTCCTGCACGAAGCCGCCGCCGCCGAGGTGCAGGAGAGACTGGCGCTGGTTAACAGGTCGTTTACATCGCCCGCCGTCGTGACGGGTTTTCCCGAAGCGTGGCAATGGGTCCCCGGTGCCCGGCTCGTCGCGGATACGGAGGTTCTGGATCTTGAGATTCAGGCCCATGATCTGGTGATTCACGCGCTGGCGCTGCATTGGGCGAACGATCCGGTGGGTCAGCTGGTGCAGGCGCGCCGGGCGCTGCGGCCTGACGGGCTGATGATCGCGGTGTTGTTCGGCGGCCAGACGCTGGCGGAGCTGCGCGCGGTTCTGGCAGAGGCGGAAGTCGCGGTAACCGGGGGGCTGAGCCCGCGCATTGCCCCGATGGCGGAAATCCGTGACGCCGGAGCGCTGTTGCAGCGCGCCGGTTTTGCCTTGCCGGTCGCGGATTCCGTTTCGCAGGCCGTGAGCTATGCGACATCGCTTGATCTGATGCGGGATCTTCGCGCGATGGGAGAGGTCAACGCATTGGCCGACCGTCACAGGAGACCGCTGCGACGCGATGTGATTGCGGCGGCCGACAGGCTCTATCAAAGGGAATTTGCCGATGGGGACCGTATCCGCGCGACATTCGAGATGATTTTCCTGACCGGATGGGCCCCGTCATCGGATCAGCCGAAACCCCTTCGTCCCGGCTCTGCCACGACGCGGCTGGCCGATGCGTTGGGAACGGAAGAAACACCGGCCGACGACCCGGCGCGGCCCAACCGGGTTTGACCTGCGCCGAAAATCGTCTATCTGCCATCAACGACGTAGTGACAGGACGCCAGATGCTCAAGAAAACGACCGACTCCGCGATCGAAACCTCGCGGCCGGACCACGCCCCCGCGGACCACCCGAAGCTGCCGAAGCCGAAGATCGGCGTCTTGCTGGCCAATCTCGGGACACCCGATGCGACCGACTACTGGTCGATGCGGCGCTATCTTTCGGAATTCCTGTCGGATCGTCGGGTCATCGACTATTCGCCATGGTTCTGGCAGCCCTTGCTACAGGGTATCATACTGTCGCGCAGGCCCTTCAAATCAGGGGCGGCCTACCGGTCGATCTGGAACAACGAGGCCAATGAAAGCCCGCTGATGACGATCACCAAGGCACAGACAGCCGCGATCACCGCCGCGCTTGAGGAGATTTACGGCGCCGAGGTCGATGTTGATTTCTGCATGCGCTACGGCAACCCCTCGACCCGATCAAAGGTCGATGCAATGGTTGCCCGCGGATGCCGCAAGATATTGTTTTTCCCACTTTATCCGCAATATGCCGGCGCCACGACAGCGACCGCGAACGACGAATTCTTTCGCGCATTGATGGCCCAGAAATGGCAACCTCCGGTGCGGACGGTCCCGGCCTATTTCGATGAGCCGGCCTATATCGACGCCTTGGCGCAGTCGGTCGAGCGTGGCTATGGAGCGGCCGAAGCAGAGCCCGATATTCTTGTCGTGTCCTATCACGGCGTGCCACAGCGCTACCTGACAGAGGGCGATCCCTATCACTGCCAGTGTCAGAAGACGACGCGCCTGCTCAAAGAGCGGCTGGGCTGGGCGGATGACAGGATCACCACCACCTTCCAGTCGAAATTCGGACCAGAGGAATGGCTGAAGCCCTATACGGTCGAAGAAGTCGCGCGACTGGCCGAGGCGGGAAAGAAGCGGATCGCGGTTATCGCGCCTGCGTTTTCGGCCGACTGCATCGAGACACTGGAAGAAATCAACGAAGAGATTCGCGAGAGTTTCGAACATGCCGGCGGTGAGAGTTTCACCTATATTCCCTGTCTGAATGACGACGAGGCGCATATTTCTGCGCTGGTCGGCATCATCGAGAAGAATTTGGCAGGCTGGGCCGCCTAGAAACGAAAAAGGCCAGGGAAATTCCCTGGCCCTTCCGTCGAAAAGAAGATCGAATTAGCTGGCTGCTGCAACAGCGCCTGCAACGAGGAGCAGGAGAAGCAGCGGAACGACGATGCCGTTGCCCGAGGAGCTGCTGGATTCTTCAACAATCACGGGAGCTTCCATTACGGGTTCAGCCATGCCACCAGCGTAAGCGGTGGAAGCGGCTGCGGAAAGAGCGGCGGCGAGTACGAGTTTCTTCATTTTATCCTCCAGAAAAGCTGACCAAGGCAATCATGCGTCAGCCAAAAACGGTACGTTGTATCTTCCGTATAGGCAGTTAAGCAGGCCGGAATCCAGAAAAATTTTGCAGTCCTTCACAATGATTCCGGGATTTGTCGTCAAATAAGCAACACTTGAGTGCCAACTTTGGTCAGACCGAACAGTTCTTCAATGTGTTCGTTGTACAGGCCGATGCAGCCGTTGGACGAGCGGCGGCCGATCTTGCGTGTGTCGTGGGTGCCGTGAATCCGGTAATATTGCCACGAAAGATAGAGCGCGTGGGTTCCCAGCGGGTTGTCCGGCCCGGGCGGAACATAGTCCGGCCATTCGGGGTTGCGAACCTGCATCGCGGGGGTTGGCCGCCATTCCGGCCCTTCGACCTTTCTGACAACCTCGGTCCGGCCCCGGCGGGTCAGGTCCTCTGTCAGCGGGACGCTGGTGGGATAGAGTTTGTAGGTTGCGCCGTCGGCCGACCAATAATGCAGTGCCCGCGAGGTTGTATCGACCAGCACGGCGCCATTTGTCAGCGAAGCGAAGTAGGGCTGCCAGTCAAGCACCCGAAAGCTGGAAATATTGTGCCGAACCGGGCCGGTGACGGCCGATTCCATCTCGACCGTGCTGGCTTCGGTCTGGGCGAATGCCGGGGCGGCGACAACCCCGGCGGCAGCGGCGGCGGATGCGGCAAGGAATCCTCGGCGATCCAGGCCGGTCTTGGTATTCTGTGTCATGCTCTCACTCCGAAACACTGCCGCTTCTTCGACGGCAGGATATTGCTGCAGGGCACCGGTCGCAATTCAAAGATCTGTTAGCGAGACTGGCACCGACAGTTGGGTTTGTATAACCTCGCGCGTCGATATAGAGCATGTCGCAACAAATCAAAACTGGTGTCTTAATGGCTCGTCTCTTCGCCTTCGCCCTGTCCGCGCTGATTTTCCTGGCAAGCTGCGCCCCGACGCCGCCCGCGCCCTTGGGGCCGGATGGCAAACCCTTGCCGCGCGCTTACAAGATTTCTGAAAAGGATGTGGGTGAGATCAAGTTCCGGATGCTTGATTCAGTCAACCAGCTGCGTGGTGCCGCAGGCGCGCAGCCGCTTGCGCTGAATGCGCAACTGACCGCCGCCGCCGCCACACATTCGCGCGACATGTCGGTCCAGAACCGCGCCTGGCATTTCGGATCGGACGGGTCGTCGATGATCGACCGGGTTCGCCGCGCCGGTTTTGCCGGGCTGCCGCTGGGCGAAAACATCTCTGAAACCTACGAGACCGAGCTGGAAACGCTGGCTGCATGGATGGATGACCCGGCGACGCGCGCGATCATCATGGACAAGCGCGCAAGCCAGCTTGGATTTGACTGGTATCAGGAACCGAACGGCAAGATCTGGTGGACGCTGATCACCGGAAGCTGATCCGTTTTCGATGAAACCCTAGGGAAAAATGTCGATCTGGGTGCCCTGACGCACCATGGCGTAGACGTCTTCCATTTCCCTGTTGCTGACCGAGATGCAGCCCGCAGTCCAATCCGGGCCCTTGCGGTCTTTGCGCCGACGCGCCCCGTGGATGAAAATGTCACCGCCCGGTTCCATGCCAAGCGTTTTCGCGCGCGCGACGTCGGCCTCATTCGGATAGGAAATGCCCAGAGACAGGTGGAAATCGCTGCGCGGGTTGCGGCGGTCGATGTAATAGGCGCCTTCAGGCGTCTTGCCGTCGCCCCTGATTTGCTTCGGACCGGCGGGCGCGAACCCAAGATCGATTTCGTAGGCCTTGAGCACTTCGTCGTTGTGCATCAGGTACATCTGCCGCTGGCCTTTCATGACGACGATCCGGGTCACTTCCGGCCCGTTGTAGGTGCGGAACTTGGACGCACAGGAGGCGAGGAACGCCATCGCCGCGCCAGAGAGGAATAGTCTTCGTTTCATTCGGTGCTGCCGCCTCGTTTTCTTTTTGCCAGCCTATACACCAGCAGCGATTCTGGCGGAACCCGTTTTGCCCGGCTTTGTTCACGGTTTAGTGATCAGACCGGCACCGGCAAGCGCTGCATTCAACGGCGGAAACCCGCCACCAGTTCGACATGCGGCGACCAACGAAACTGATCAACGACCTCTATCCCGGTCAGGGTGAAGCCCGAATCAGTCAGGATCCTCGCATCGCGCGCGAAAGTGACCGGGTTGCAGGACACCGCGGCGATGCAGCTTACCGAAGAGGCGGCGAGTTCGGTCATCTGTGCTTCGGCGCCGGCCCGCGGAGGGTCGATGACAACGGCATCGAAGGGCTTGAATTCGTCGGGCAGAAGCGGTCGGCGAAAAAGGTCGCGCGCCTCGGTCGTCACGCGCTTCAGCCCGGTCGCATGCCGCCAGCCGCGATCAAGAGCCGACAGCATCGCGGCGTCGCTTTCGACCGCGAGGATCTCTGCGCTTTCGGCGAGCGGCAGCGCGAAGGTGCCGCAGCCCGCGAACAGGTCGGCGACATGTTTGGCCGGACCGATGATCCGCCGGACCGCCTGTAACAGGGACGATTCCCCATGCTCCGTCGCCTGCAGGAAAGCTCCGGGCGGCGGCAGCACGCTGGCCCTGCCAAAACGCTGGAGTGGCGGCTGGCGTTCGGCCACCTGTTCGCCGTTCCAGCTGAGACGCGCCAGAAGATGTTCTTCGACAAGCGCAGCCAGCGCCACCCGCAGCGGCCCGTCCAGCGGTTTGCCGCCACTGGCCGCCACATCGATGCCGCCCAGCGACCGGGTGACGGTGAAGGCGATCTCGCTCTTCCGGGAGCCGCCGGTCAGGGTAAGTGCCTTAAGCACCGGAACCGCCGCAATCAGGTCGGGGTGCAGTAACTGGCAATTCGGTATCTCGACGATGGTGTCCGAGGCACGGGCATGAAGCCCGACAATCGCGCCCTTCTTGCTGCGCCGCCCCGACAGGGTCGCGCGGCGGCGCGAGTTCGGCGGCGAGGTGTGGAGAGCGGTGATTTCGGAGGAAAGCCCTTGTGCAGACACCGCATTCAGCACGACCTGCGCCTTCCAGCCGGCCACGAATTCATCGGATGCATGTTGCAGGCTGCAGCCCCCGCAGGATTTGAAATGCGGGCAGGGCGGCTTGATGCGGTCCGGCGAGGGGGTGAGGATTTTTGGGGCCGTCATGCGGTCCTTGACGACCTCGCCTTCGACCACTTCGCCGGGCAGGACCGCTGGAACAAAGACAGGTCCTTGGGCGATACCTTCACCCAGATACCCCAAACGCTGAATTGTCAGAATCATTCGGCGGCCTCTGCGATCCCGATAAACCCGCCTGACTGACGGTTCCAGAACCGAGCATATATGCCGCCCTGTTTCAACAGATCCTTGTGCGTGCCTTCCTCGACGATGCGGCCATCGTCCATGACCACGATCCGGTCCATCCGGGCGATGGTCGACAGCCTGTGCGCGATGGCAAGAACCGTCTTGCCTTCCATCACCTTGGCCAGAGCCTTTTCGATCTCTGCCTCGACCTCGGAATCGAGCGCCGATGTCGCTTCGTCCAGAACCAGGATCGGGGCGTCTTTCAGGATCGCCCGGGCGAGCGCGATGCGCTGGCGCTGGCCGCCGGACAGCTTGACGCCGCGTTCACCGAGGAACGTGTCATAACCTGTGTTGTTCCGGTGATCCCTGAGTTCGAGAATGAAATCATGAGCCTCGGCGCGGCGCGCGGCCTCGACCATCTCTTCGTCCGGCGCGTCGGGCCTGCCATAGAGAATATTCTCGCGCGCCGTGCGATTGAACATCGCGGTTTCCTGCGTGACCATGCCGATATTCCGGCGCAGGCTTTCCTGCGTCACATGCGCTATGTTCTGCCCGCCGATCATCACCTGCCCGTCTTCCGGGTCGTAGAGGCGCAGCAACAATGCGACCAGAGTCGATTTTCCCGCACCCGAAGCGCCGACGATCCCAATCTTTTCGCCCGGCGCGATGGTCAGCGAGACGTGGTCAAGCCCGCCGGACCTTTTGCCGTAGGCAAAGCTGACATCATCGAAAACGATGGGCCCGGCGGCCTTCAGCGGTTCCGCATCAGGCGCGTCGGTCAGGGTGTGGGGCGGCGTCAGCGTGCGCATGCCGTCTTCGACCTCGCCGACACCGGCATACATCGTCATCATGGTAAAGCTGACCCAGCCGGTCATTTGCGCGATCCGCATCGACATTGCGCCGGCCGCGGCGATGTCGCCCGGTGTCGCAAGACCATGTTGCCACATCCACAGCGTTGCACCGATCAGCATCACCGGAACGACTCCGGCGAGCGCCAGCATCATAAGCCGGAAAAGGCTGGCAATCTCACCGTAGTGCCGGGTGGTATCGCGGTACCCATCCATCGCTTCGATCGCGGCCTGATCTTCGTGATCATCATGGGCGAACAGCTTTACCGTGCGCATGTTGGTGATCGTGTCGACGACCTGCCCGGTGACGATCGCCCGGGCCGAGGCCCGCGCCGCCGACCGTCCCCGCACCACGGGCAGGAACCAGGTGATGAAGCGGACATAGGCGATCAGCCAGACCAGCAGCAGCACACCGACGCGCCAGTCGATGGCAATCAGGAACACGGCCGTTGCAACGACCGAGGCCAAGGCGAAAACCAGCGTGTTCAGTGCCTCAACCGTCACATCGGTCAGGGCCCGGGCGGCCTGCATCTGCTTTTGCGCCAGCCGCCCGGCAAAATCATTGTCAAAAAAGGTGATTGCCTGACCGAGTGTCCAGCGATGCAGCCGGGACAAGACCAGAACGTTCAGGCTGGGCGCGATGGCAACCGATTGAAACAGCGACGACAAGCCAAAGACCAGCGGACGGATCACAAGGAAGACCACGGCCATTGCCAGAAGCTGCCATTTGTTGGCCGTGAACACGGCCTCTGGCCCCGAGGACAGCGCGAGGTCCACGACCCAGCCGATCATCATCGCGACAACGACTTCGGTGGTCCCTGCGAGGGCGGAAACCGTCGCGCCCATCGCAAGCACCGGGAAGGTCCCGGCAAGGCACCATCGCGCGAACGGCCAAAGCGAACGGGGCGGCGGCGTATCGGCAGGCGTGAAGGGCGGAATCAGCCCCGCAATACGCGTCAGGAATGCCCGCGAGATTGTTTCGCCGCCGCTCACTGGGTTTCGTCCTCGGTCCGGATGAACCCGCCCGATTGCCGGCTCCAGAAGCCGGCATAAAGACCGCCCAACGCCAGAAGGTCGGCGTGGCTGCCTTGTTCAACGATGCGGCCGTTGTCGATGACCAGAATACGATCCATACGCGCAATCGTAGAGAGCCTGTGGGCGATGGCAATGACCGTCTTGCCCTCCATCACGCTGTAAAGCGTGTTCTGGATCGCGGCCTCGACTTCGGAATCGAGCGCCGAGGTGGCTTCGTCCAGCACAAGGATCGGGGCATCCTTGAGGATCATCCGCGCAATCGCGATCCGCTGCCGTTGCCCCCCCGACAGCTTGACGCCCCGTTCGCCGACATGAGCATCGTATCCGCGCCTGCCCTTGGGGTCTTCGAGTTGCAGAATGAAGTCATGCGCTTCGGCCCGCTTCGCTGCCGCGACTGCGTCTTCGTCGCTCGCCTCGGGGCGGCCATAGAGGATGTTCGCCCGGATCGAGCGATGCAGAAGCGAGCTGTCCTGCGTCACAACTCCGATGGCCCTGCGCAGACTGGCCTGCGTGACCGCGCCGATATCCTGCCCGTCGATCAGAATTTCACCCTGTTCGGCGTCACGGAAGCGCAGCAGCAGGTTCACGAGTGAGGATTTGCCCGCGCCGGATCGCCCGATCAGACCGACCTTTTCGCCCGGTTCGATGACAAGGTTGACGTCGTTCAGCCCGCCCTTTCCCTTGCCGTAGTGATGCGTCAGGTGGCGGAACTCGATCCGGCCTTCAGTGATTTCCAGTTCATCTTCGGCACGGTCGACAACCGTGTGCGGCACCGCGATAGACCGCAGTCCTTCACGGATGACACCGGCATGTTCAAAAAGCCGGATCGTGACCCAGAGAATCCAACCGCTCATCCCGTTCAGCCGCACGGTGAGGGCAGACACGGCGGCAACCTCGCCCACGGTGACCTGCCCGTGGATCCAGTAGTAGACCGCAGCGCCGTTGACGCCGACGAAAAGGATGCCGTTGATCAGGTTCAGGCCCAGCGAAAGTTCCGTCATGATCCTGAGGAACCGCTGGAACCGAAGCCGCAGGCGGCGCATGGCCGAGAGAACGTAAGCCTCTTCCGCCGGGCCGTCGGAGAAGAGCTTTACAGTCTCTATATTGGCATAAGCATCGACAACGCGACCCGTCACCATCGATCTTGCATCCGACCATTTCTCGGATGCGGAGGCCACACGAACGGCAGTCCAGCGGGTATAGGCGAGATAGGCCGTGAGCCAGACCAGCAGCGGGATCGAGATGCGCCAGTCGATCTCTGCAAGCACCAGAAGCGCGCCGATGATGTAGATGATCGAATACCAGATGCCTTCGAACATCATGTAGGTCGCATCCTCGATTGCCGGGCCCATCTGCATGACCCGGTTCGACAATCGCCCGGCAAAGTCGTTCTGAAAGAAGTTCATCGACTGGCCCAGAAGGTGCCGGTGCGCGCGCCAGCGCACTTGTTCCTGCAGGTTGCCCGCCAGCGTCTGTTCCAGGAAGAGGTGGTTCGCAAAGATCAGCGCCGGGCGCAGGAACATGATCAGCGCCCCGACGAGCACCAGTTCGGCAGCATGCGATGCCCAGAACGCGACGGGGCCGGACTCCGTCATGATGTCGATCAGGCGGCCCGCATAATAGATCATCCATGCCTCGAACAGCGCGACGAGTAGGCCGGTCAGCGCCATCCAGGGGATCAGCCTGCGGAAGGGTTGCATCTGGGTCCGGACATAGGGCCAGAGGGTCTTCGGGGGAGTCGACGATTCATGATCCTGAAACGGGTCGACGAGGTTTTCAAACAGCCGGTACATGCCGTTCACCTTTGAATATAACGATGTAGAAAAGGGTTAGGGTCGGGGGGCGCGGAGCCTAGGCGGTATACTTTGGACCGAAATGCAGGCGCACATCGTCGCAATCCACCAGACGGACTCCGCCCATGAAGGGCACGGGAATGGCGCCGCGAACGACGTTGCCCCCTTGATATGTCCGAATGTTTCTAACCATGCGCGCAGTCTACCGGAAGTCCCGGCAAAGGCAATCGCAGAGTTCGCGGAGCCGCCGCGCCTAGGAAAGCAGCTGTTCGCGGGTCAGGGTGAAACCCGATGCGATCCAGCGGGATTCGATGTCCCTGAGCCTTGAGCCGAGCGCCTGACCTTGCAACGCGGGCATCAGATCGACCGCTTTAACGGGCAGAACCGCCGCTGCGCCGCGAGCGGCCCGTCCGCTGGCATCTGCGGCAAGCGGCATACCGGAGAACGCGGCGCGCAAGAGCGCGACATCCAGCGCCGTCGCCGCATCATGGCGGTAGCCTAGTTCCGAAATTCCCTTGTCAGAGCCTGTTTCGGCGCGCAAAACGGCAAGCCGGCGTGCATCCGCATTCGACAGGCGCAAATGGTCTGCGGGGCCTTCGCCGCCAAGCGCGGCGAGGCGGCGGAGCGGGTCAGGCGGCAGCCCGGCTTCCAGATGCACGAGCGGCGCGAGTGCGCGTGGATCGGCACCGGGCAGTAACCGCGACAGCACCCCGGCCCGGTCCATCGCAGCCATCGCCGGCGCGGGATCAGGCGCGCCGAGAAGCTTCAGAAGCTCTGCCGTCACCCGTTCGCGCGACAGGCCGTCCAGCCCATCGAGGTTGGCGGCGATTGCGGCAAGCGCCTCTGGGTCCATACCCAGTTCGGGGTCGCCGTAATGGGCGTGGAAGCGGAAAAATCGCAACATGCGCAGGTAGTCTTCGCGAATCCGGTCTCCGGCGTCGTCGATGAATCGCACCCGGCGCGCTTCGAGATCGGCCAAACCGCCCAGCGGGTCAATGACAATGCCGGTTGCATCCGCGTAGAGCGCGTTCATCGTGAAATCGCGCCGATGCGCATCTTCGGCCACCGACTTGGCAAAGGCGACGACAGCGCGACGGCCATCGGTTTCGACATCCTTGCGAAAGGTCGTGACCTCGTGCGGAATGCCGCCCGATACGACGGTAACCGTGCCATGTTCGACCCCTGTCGGAACGGGTTTCAGACCGGCAGCTTTGGCCAGCGCGATCACCCTTTCGGGGGTTGCGTCGGTCGAAATATCAACATCGGCGACGGGCACGCCCAAGAGAGCATTGCGCACGCAACCGCCGACGAACAGCGCCTCGTGACCTGCGTCAACCAGTGTCTTCATAAGGGCTTGCGTTCCCTTATCCTCGATCCAGTTGCCGCTGATCTTCATGGCGCGGTCATCCTGTCGGCCAGCGCGCGCAGGATGCGCGCGGTCGCCCCCCAGATGTAATAGGGGCCGTAGGGCACCACGAAATAGCTGCGTTTGCTGCCACGCCAGAGCCGCGATTGAATCTGGTAGTTCGCCGGGTCGGTCACATGGGCGAATGGCACAGTAAAAACCTCGTCCACCTCTCCCGCCTCGGGAACAGGGGTAAAGGGCCGCAACACGCGGCCTACAACCGGCGTGACGTTGAAGCTTGTGACCGTTTCATGTGGCGCAAGCGCCCCCAGAATCTTTACGTTCGCGGGGTCCAGACCGATCTCTTCACGCGATTCGCGCAGGGCTGCGCCGACCGGACCGTCATCGCCGGGATCGACCTTGCCGCCGGGAAAGGCGATCTGGCCGGGATGATGTTTCAGCGCCGAGTTGCGCTTGGTCAGGACCAGCCGCAGGCCATCGGGATCGTCCAGAAGGGCGATCAGCACCCCGGCATCGCGCAACTTGCGATTTGGTGGCAGCGTGACATCAGGGTTCAGGTCAAAATCCGACGACCCGGCACTGTCCGGCCCGAGCGCGCGAAGCACCGGGGCGAAAGGATCAGTCAGCGGCACCGGGTCCTACCTTTGACTCGAAACCCAGCGTATCGGGGTCAAATTCGTAATGCGCACCGCAGAACTGGCAATCGGCGGTGACGATGCCGTCGTCTGTCGTCATATGGCCGATGTCCTTGGCGGAATAGATGGACAGGCTTTCACGGACGCGGTCCGCCGAGCAGGTGCAGCCGAAGTTGATTGACTGCGGATCGAAGACGCGCGGGCCTTCTTCGTGGAAAAGCCGGACCAGAAGTTCGGTCGGCTGCACGGTCGGTCCAACGAGTTCGATGGCCTCGACCGTATCGAGCAAGGTGTTGGCGCGGGTCCAGTTTTCGCCCTCTTCGCCAGAGATGATGTCTTCGGCGTTCAAAAGCCCGCCTTCGCCGGTTCCACCTTGGGTCGCGGCAAAGGGCGAGGCCTTGGGCATCGCCTGCAACATGACGCCGCCCGCGCGCCAGCTTTCGGGGCCGCCGGGCAACTGCGACTTGCCAAAGGACAGCGCGAAGCGGGTCGGCAGTTGTTCGGACTGGGCGAAATAGGTTTCGGCGCAGCTTGACAGCGACCCGCCGGCGATCGGCGTGATGCCCTGATACGGAACCATGCCTTCGCCCTGGTCGATGAGGATCGCAAGATAGCCTTCGCCGATCTGCGGGAACGGTGCGCCGGTCGGGTCGATCGCCTGTTCGTCATAGCTGGCATAGGCACGCACCCTGGCGGGCTGGCCTTCATCGGTCGGGCCGTAGTAATCGGTCGCGATCAGCCGGGCCGGGCCGTTGCCGCGCACCTGTAGCGACAGTTTCCAGCGCAGCTTGATCGTCTGGCCAATGAGCGCGGTCAGAAGCGTCGCTTCTGCAACAAGCGCCTCTATCGCCGGGGGATAGTCATGCTGGGCCAGCACATTATCCAGCACACCGTCCAGCCGGGCGACGCGGCCACGAATGTCCGAGCGGTCCAGTTGAAACGGCAGGACGGTATCGTCCCAGGCGATTTGCGATCCAAGCGACATTGGGTTTCCTTGGGGGTTTCCTTGGCAGCCAAGGGTTGGCATACCGCGTCTATATGGGCCGGGCAACCGGCAGTCCAAGGGCAGGCGGTTGAAAATGATCAGGCGTTTCGGTGAGCCAGTTCGGATTGGTCAGCGCTATCGCCTGCGCCCGGGGGCCTACGCAATCCTGATCCGCGATGGCAAGCTGCTTCTGACGCATCAGGCGGAACCGCAATCCGAGGTGCAACTGCCGGGCGGCGGCATCGACCCCGGTGAATCGCCACTTCAGGCGCTGCACCGGGAGGTCTACGAGGAAACCGGCTGGAATATCGCCCGGCCACAGCGTCTGGGCGCATTCCGGCGCTTCACCTACATGCCCGAATACGACCGCTGGGCCGAGAAGCTGTGCCATATCTACCGGGCGCGGCCGGTGCTGCACCGGGGCGATCCGCCAGAAGAGCATCACACGGCGCTTTGGTCATCGCCTGAGGCAGCGGCGGAAATACTGGCCAACGACGGCGACCGGATGTTCGTTATGCGCCTGTTCGGGCTTTGGGGCCGCTGAAGTCGATCAGGACCCCAGAGATATCATCGGGGAATTCGGCATCACCGGCATAGGCGCCAAGATCCCACATCAGTGTCTCGAAAAAGGCGGGGCCGCGCAGATTGCGGTTCTGGCGCAAGAGAACCGACAGCCCGTCTTCTTCCAGCATCACACCAGTCGTGTCGCGCAGTTCGGTGATCCCGTCCGAGGGCAGGAACAGGCGATCACCGGGGCGCAGCACAACCTCGAAATCCTGCCATCCGGCGTTCGGGATCAGCCCGACCGGTAGCCCGCCCTGACCGATGTTTTCGATCTGGCCGCGCCCACGCTGCAGCGCCGGATGCGGATGGCCGCACTGTGCCATCACCACGCGTCCGGTCGACAGGTCCAGATGGCCGAGCAACATCGTGAAGTAGTGGTCGGTTTCCATCTCCAGCAGCATCAGGGTGTTCAGATGTTCGGCGACGAATGCAGGACTTTGCGCGACGAAGCCCCCGCCATCGAGCGGCTTCAGAGCAAGGTTCTGTCGGCCCGAGTTGCCCGAGAAATGCCCGGCAAGGCGCGCCGTCAGCAATGCGGCAGCGATGCCATGGCCGGAGACGTCGATCGAATAGAACCCGAAGACGGTTTCGCTGATCTGGAAATAGCCCACAAGGTCGCCGCCAACCCGTCCGCTGGGGCGCAGCAGAAGCGTGACTTCGGCTGCACCGAAGTTGCGGTGCCGTTCACGGACCAGCGATTGCTGCAAGCGGCGTGCTTCCAGCAAGTCACGGTCAAGCACATCGTAGAGCGCGCTGATTTCTTCCAGCGTCTGCGTGATCATCCGGTTCTTTTCGGTCAGTTCGCGTTCCATCTGAAGGATGCGTTCGCCGGCGCGGATGCGGGCGCGAAATTCGGTGGCGGTGACCGGCTTGGTCAGGAAATCGTCGGCCCCGACATCAAGGCCGCGCGCGATTTCGACCTTTTCCGACTTCGAGGTCAGAAGAATGAAATAGCCATAGCGCCCGGCCTTTCGGGACCGGAAAGCCTCGCACAATTCCAGCCCGGTCATGCCCGGCATCATCCAGTCGCTGACGATGAGATCGACTTTATGGGTGTCACAGACCGACAGCGCTTCGGCGCCAGATCCGGCCTCCAGCACCGAATACCCCCAGCGCGACAGGTACGACGACAGGATCCGGCGCTGTGCCCGACTGTCGTCCACAACCAGCACAACCTCTGCCGGGGTTACACTGTTGGGGCCTGACGCAGGCGGTAGCGTTGCACTGACGGGCTCAGCCACGTCCTGTCCTTCCCGGGTTTGGCCTACAATCGGGCTACAGCGCTAACAGCGTTCCGGTTTCCAATAGATTAAGGCTAAAAATCTTGGCGCTTTCCTTGGTCGGGAAAACATGGCGTTAAACATGGTCGCGTTAGGAGAGGTCTGTGCGTGGGGCGCCGCCCGAAAGGGTGAAAGAGGGGTAATGATGATCCGTTGGGAACGAGTGAATGAATTACGTGACGAGGTGGGGGCAGACGACTTCAAGGAAGTCGTAGACCTTTTCCTTGAAGAAGTTGAAGAAGTCATTGAGCGCCTGCGTGACAGTCCGGACCCGACGCGGTTCGAAGAGGATTTCCATTTCCTCAAGGGCTCTGCGCTGAATCTTGGTTTCGGTGCCTTGGGCGATCTGTGCCAGACGGGCGAAAGGCAGCCCGGTGCCGTCGATCTGGCCAGCGTCGTTGCGACCTATGAGGCGTCCAAGGCCGAATTCATGGCCTCTGCCGCGCGGATGGGATTCGCCGCCTGAGGCGGATCAGATCACGAATTCAGCCAGTGTTTCGTCATTGGTGATGTCACGGTAGGTCATGCCGGCAGCGTCGATTCTGTCGAACAGCCGGTTGAAATTACCCGAGTCGCTGGTTTCGATTCCGATCAGGACAGAGCCGAAGTTCCGCGCGGATTTCTTGAGGTATTCGAACCGGGCGATGTCATCGTCGGGGCCGAGCATTTCCAGGAATTCGCGCAGCGCGCCGGGGCGTTGCGGCAGGCGCAGGATGAAGTATTTTTTCAGCCCGGAATACCGCTGGGCCCGCTCCTTGACGTCTGGCAGGCGTTCGAAATCAAAGTTGCCGCCGGAGGTGATGCAGACGACGGTCTTGCCGCGGATCTGGTCCGCAAGGTCCTTGAGCGCATCGACGGCCAACGCGCCGGCGGGCTCCAGCACGATGCCCTCGACATTGAGCATGTCGAGCATCGTGGTGCAGATCCGATCCTCGGAAATAGAGATCACATCGGCGGCCCGCGTAGTCTTGAGAGCTTCGAACGGGGCGGAACCGATGCGGGCGACGGCAGCCCCATCGACAAAATTGTTGACGGTTTTCAGTGTCACCGGCTCGCCCGCCGCGATTGCCGCTGCAAGACTGGCCCCACCCGCAGGTTCGGCAAAGCGCATCTGGGTGGCGGGGGCAAGATCGGCGAAGGTCCTGACCATCCCGGCGGAAAGTCCGCCGCCGCCCACCGGCAGCACGATCATGTCGGGTGGCGCGGGCAGTTGGTCGAGCAGCTCGATGCCGACGGTCGCCTGTCCCTCGATCACGTCGGGATCGTCGAAGGGTGACAGGAAATGCGCACCTTCACGCGCGCAAAAGTCCTGCGCCGCCGCCAGCGTCTTGTCGAAATAGTCGCCGGTCAGACGAATCTCTATCGCGTCCTCACCGAAGATCCGGGTTTTCTGGATCTTCTGCTGCGGCGTCGTAACCGGCATGAAGATGACGCCCTTCACCCCAAGATGCCGGCAGACATAGGCGACGCCCTGCGCGTGGTTGCCCGCACTGGCGCAAACAAAGCGTGTCTGTGACGGGTCGCGGGCCAGCGCCTTTTGCATCGCATGCAGCGCGCCGCGGATCTTGTAGGACCGGACCGGGGTCAGGTCTTCGCGCTTCAGCCAGAGATCGCAACCGTAGCGCGCCGAAAGGTGATCGTTGCGCTGCAGCGGCGTCGGTTCAAAAAGCGCGCGCATGGATTGAGCCGCCGCGCGGGCGTCATCGGAAAACTGTGTCATGGCGGGAAGCTAGTCGTGCCACAGCGTATCGTCCATCTGAAAGCGCCTTGTCGGGCGCGGCAAAACCCAATAGACCGCGCCGGGAAAATCGCCCAGACGGAGAGTCCCATGTCCGCGCCAAAGAAAGTCGTGCTTGCCTATTCCGGCGGCCTCGATACCTCGATCATCCTGAAATGGCTGCAAACAGAATATGGTTGTGAGGTCGTCACCTTCACCGCCGATCTGGGTCAGGGCGAGGAACTGGACCCCGCGCGAAAGAAGGCGGAGCTTTTGGGGATCAAGCCAGAGAACATCTATATCGAGGATGTCCGGGAAGAATTCGTCCGTGACTTCGTTTTCCCGATGTTCCGGGCCAATGCACTTTACGAAGGTCTTTACCTTCTGGGCACGTCGATCGCGCGGCCGCTGATTTCCAAGCATCTGGTCGATATTGCCGCGAAGACCGGTGCCGATGCGGTGGCGCATGGCGCGACCGGCAAGGGCAATGACCAGGTTCGGTTCGAATTGTCGGCCTATGCGCTGAACCCGGATATCAAGGTGATCGCACCTTGGCGGGAGTGGAACCTGACGAGCCGCACCAAACTGTTGGAATTTGCCGAGTTGAACCAGATTCCGATCGCCAAGAACAAGCGCGGCGAGGCGCCGTTCTCGGTCGATGCAAACCTGTTGCACACCTCATCCGAGGGCAAGGTTCTGGAGGACCCGGCCCAGCCTGCGCCTGATTACGTCTTGCAGCGCACGGTTCGCCCAGAGGATGCGCCGGACGCACCGGAGTTCATCGAGATCGGCTTTGAGCATGGCGATGCAGTGTCTATCAACGGAGAAGCACTGTCCCCTGCCACGATTCTGAC